>NZ_JBSGDT010000005.1:0-72675 GCF_053602515.1 Amycolatopsis sp. NPDC004368
TGGGTGAGACGCCTGATGAGGTCGTGCCGGCGATGCGGGATCTGTTCGAGGCCGGTTGTGAGATTTTGACGATTACGCAGTATCTGCGTCCGTCGCCGCGGCACCACCCGGTGGATCGGTGGGTGAAGCCGGAGGAGTTCGTGGCGCATCAGCAGGCGGCTGAGGCGCTCGGGTTCGCCGGGGTGATGGCGGGTCCGCTCGTGCGTTCGTCCTACCGTGCGGGCCGGTTGTACGCGCAGACCAAGGCTCACCGGGGTGAGGAGCTGCCGGAGAACCTGGCCCACCTCGCCGACCAGGGGCCTGCCGCGCAGGAGGCCAGCTCCCTGCTGGCCAGACACTAGAGGGATGGGGCGGGTCAATGGCGATCAGCGTCTTCGATCTGTTCTCCATCGGCATCGGGCCGTCGAGCTCCCACACGGTCGGCCCGATGCGGGCCGCGCGGACCTTTGTGGACGGTCTCGTCGATTCCGGCGTGCTGGACCAGGTCACGCGGGTGCAGGCCGAACTGTTCGGCTCGCTCGGCGCGACCGGGTTCGGGCACGGCAGTGACAAGGCGGTGCTGCTGGGGCTCGCGGGAGAGCGGCCGGAGTCGGTGGACACCGAGACCGTGCCCTCACGCGTCGCCGAGATCCGGTCTTCGGGGAAGCTGTTGCTCGGCGGCGTGCGGGAGATCGCGTTCGACGAGGACACCGACCTGACGATGCACCGGCGCAAGTCGTTGCCGGCGCACCCGAACGGGATGGTGTTCAAGGCGTTCGGGGCGTCGTCGGAGGAGCTGCGCTCGCGGACGTACTACTCGGTGGGCGGCGGTTTCGTGCGCGACGAGTCGTACGAGACGGACGCGGTGTTCGTCGAGGACGCGACGCCGGTGCCGTACCCGTTCCGCACCGGCGCCGACCTGCTCGGCCATTGCGCGGCCACCGGGCTGCCGATCAGCGAGATCATGCTGGCGAACGAGCTCTCGTGGCGTTCGGCCGCCGAGGTGCGCGAGGGCTTGCTGGAGATCTGGTCGGTGATGGCTTCGTGCGTCTCGGCCGGCATCGCGCACGAGGGCGTGCTGCCGGGCGGGTTGAAGGTCCCCCGGCGGGCGAAGGCGTTGCACGACAAGCTGATCGCCGAAGACGGTGTCGGGGATCCGTTGTACGCCATGGATTGGGTGAGCCTCTACGCGTTGGCGGTGAACGAGGAGAACGCCGCCGGCGGGCGCGTGGTCACCGCCCCGACCAACGGTGCCGCGGGCATCATCCCGGCCGTGTTGCACTACTACCAGCGCTTCCTCCGCGGCTCCTCGGACGACGGCATCGTGACGTTTCTGCTGACGGCCGGCGCCCTGGGCTCGATCCTGAAGCAGACGGGCTCCATCTCGGGTGCCGAAGTGGGTTGCCAGGGTGAAGTCGGCTCCGCCTCGGCCATGGCGGCCGCCGGGCTGACCGAGGTCCTCGGCGGTTCGCCCGCCCAGGTGGAGAACGCCGCGGAAATCGGCGTCGAACACCACCTGGGCCTCACGTGTGACCCGGTGGGCGGTCTGGTGCAGATCCCGTGCATCGAACGCAACGCGGTCGGTGCCTCGAAAGCCATCCACGCCGCCCGCATGGCCATGCGCGGCGACGGCAGCCACGTGGTCACCCTGGACAAGGCCATCAAGACGATGCGCGAGACCGGGGCGGACATGTCGGTGAAGTACAAGGAAACGGCGCGAGGTGGGTTGGCGGTCAACGTCATCGAGTGTTGAGGCGGGGTTGAGATGTGCCGGGTGGGACCGTTCGGGATGAAGGGTCCCACCTTTCGTGAGGTGCCGGCTGCTTCCTGATCGGCGGTCAAGCCGGCAAGGTGATCCGCGGGTGTTCGCCGCGGGAGGTGGCCAGGCGCAGGCCCGCGTGGACGAGGAGCCAGCCGAGGCGTTCGCGGGCCGACGGGGTGGTCTGCGAAGGTGGGGGAGCGGCCGAGCGCGCGAGCCGGCGATGCGCAGCCGATGCGCGGAGCTCGGACTGGCGGGCGAGGACGAACTGCTCGGTGAAGTCGTGCGGGTTCATTGAAACTCCTCGGCGGATTCGGCAGGTTCGGCGGGTTCGGGGTGCGCGGTGCGGGGGAAAGCGGCCCAGTGCGTGACGACCGAGTCGTCGCCGGGACGGGTGGGGCGGCGGTAGCGGTCGATCACCGCGTTGATCTCGGTGTTCATGCGGTGGGTTTCTTCGGGTGTCAGCGAGAGCTGGTTGCTGGCCATGGTGGCGTTGTGCTCCCACCGTTCGTGCCAGCGCGGGAGTTCGGCGACGAACTGCGCCTCTTCCTCGTAGCGCTGCACGACGAGCTGGTGCAGCAACGACGAAACCGGTCCGGCGAGCTCGGCGTCGCCCGCGAAGTCGGCGATGCGGATGGTCGTGATGTCCTGGGCGGCCTTCCACCAGCGCTCGCGTTTCGAACCCCGCTCCGGGTCCTCCAGGACCAGGCCGGCCTCGGCGAGCTGGCGCAGGTGCCACGACGTGGTGCCGGAGCTTTCCCCGACGCGCTTGCCCAGGCCGGTGGCCGTGGCCGGGCCGTCCTGTTCCAACAGGTTCAGCAGGCGCATTCGCAACGGGTGGGCGAGCGCGCGCAGGGTGCGTGCGTCGAGGATCCGTTCGGTGCGGTCGGAGAAGCTCATGGGAGGAACACTACACCGCAGAGAATCCTTTGCAAATGAGTCTCTGCAATCGGCCGGGCTTAGACTTCGAATCGTGGAGACGTCGGTGGTGAGCGCGAACGAGGCGCTGTTCCGACCGGTGCGCGCGGGCAATGCGTTCGAGGAGACCGTCGAACGCCTGCTGCAGGCCATTCGCCTCGGGGTGGTCGGCGCCGGCGAGCGGTTGCCGTCGGAGCGGGAGCTGGCCGAGCGGCTCGGCGTGAGCCGGGTGACGTTGCGGGAGGCGATCCGGGCGTTGGCCGACGCCGGCTACGTCGAGTCGCGGCGGGGGCGGTACGGCGGCACCTTCGTGCAAGCCAGCCTGCCGGAACCCCAGCAGACCGGGGAAATCGACGCCGCCGCGTTCGAAGACGCCCTTTGCCTGCGGCACGTGCTCGAGACGGGCGCCGCCGAGGCCGCGGCGGCGCGCACGCTCAGCCCGGCCGACCGGCAGCACCTCAAGAGCACCCTCGCCGAAGCCGCGGCCGCCGACCTGCCCGACTACCGGCGCAAGGACTCCCGCCTGCACCTGGCGATCGCCGAGGTCACGGCGTCGAGCTCGCTCACCACGGCGGTGGCCGACGCCCGCACGCGCGTGAACCGGCTGCTCGACCGCATCCCCCTGCTCGAGCCCAACCTGGAGCACTCCAACGCCCAGCACGCCGCCATCGTCGACGCCATCCTCGCCGGCGACGCCGTGGCCGCGCGGCACGCGATGGCCGAGCACATCGAGGGCACGGCGTCGCTGCTGAGGGCGTTCCTGTCCTGACGCGGGGTGAATTTCTCACCGGACCGCACAACCTTTTCGCCCGTCCGGCCGTCGACCAGTCGTGCAACCCGACACGGATGGCGAGACGGACGGAGTCACCAGCAGTGCCACGAACGAGCCCCCGGACGAACCCCGTGCCCGCCGTCGCCGTCGGTGGCGCAAGATCCGCCGGATCGCGTATTGCTGCTTCGGTGTTTTCGTCGGTCTGCCGCTGATCGCGTTCTGGGTCGCCTACCTGCTCATGGACGTCCGCAGTCCGCAGGAAGTGCTTGCCTCGCTGGACAAAACCGTGGAGCTGAAGTACTCCGACGGCAGCGAACTGCTCAAGGTGCTGCCCGCCGACGGCGACCGCTCCTTCGTGCCCTACGACAAGGTGCCGGCGAAGCTGCGTGACGCGATCATCGCCACCGAAGACCCGACGTTCTGGGACAACGCGGGCTTCGACCCCACCGGCATCGGCCGCGCGTTCCTCACCGGCGTCGGCGGCGGCTCGGGCATCACCCAGCAGTACATCAAGAAATCCACCGGCGACGACGACGCGACGCTCGATCGCAAGCTCCAGGAACTCGTGCTCGCCACGAAGATCACGCAGGAACAGAGCAAGGAACAGATCTTCACCAGCTACGTCAACATCATCTCGTTCGGCCGCAGCACGTTCGGCCCCCAGGCGGCGATGAACGCGTTCTTCGGCCGCCCGCTCGACAACTCGATGACGTGGAGCGAAGCCGCGTTCCTGGCCGGCATGATCCAGTCGCCCTCGGTACACGACCCCGCGGTGTCGGGCGACGCGCACGCGGCCAAACGCTGGACTTACGTGCGCGACAAGCTGGTGCAGCGCGGCTACGTCAGCGGCGCCGACGCCGCCGCGATGAAGTACCCGGGCCAGGAAATCCTGCCGCCGTCGGAAACCCGCGCGAGCCTGAGCTACGACGAGTACCACGTCAAGCAGCAGGTGCTCAGCGAGCTCGAACAGGACGGCTTCTCGCTTTCCCGCCTGCAGCAAGGGAATCTCGTGGTGCAGACCACACTCGACCGCAAGGCGCAGGCGTCGGCCCGCGAGACGCTGGCCGGCCGGCTGAAGGGGGAGCCGAAGGAGTTCCGGGGCGCGCTCGTGTCCGTGGACCCGGCGACGGGTGCGGTGCGCGCCTACGACGGCGGCGACAACGGCGTCCGCGACTACGCCGGCACGGAACACGCCGTGGGTTCGGCGTTCTACCCGTTCACGCTCACCGCGGGCGTACTCGCCGGCGCCAGTCCCGACGAACCCGTCGATGCACCGGGCACCCTCAACTTCCTGGGTGAGAACTTCGAGTACCCGCCCAAATGCCCGGCGCGCTGCACCTTGCGCACGGCGATGACCTCCGGCGCCGACACGCCCTACATCGGGCTGGCGAAACGTGTCGGCGCCGACGCGGTGAGTGCGGCGGCAAGGGCCGCGGGCATCCCGGACGCCGTCGACGGCACCCCGACGATGCGCGAGCAGGACGGCTACCTCATCGGCTCGGGCATCGCCGTCGGCCGGTATCCGTTGCGGCCCTTGGACTTGGCCGGGGCGTACGGCACCTTCGCCGCCAACGGCATGCGCGCGACGCCGCACCTGGTCGACAAGGTGCTCGACCAGAACGGTGACGTGGTGTGGCAGCACGACGATTCGCCGCACCCCGCGTTCTCCGACGACCGGGGCGTGAGCGCGAAACTGGCCGCGCAGGTGACGAACGTGCTGCAGACGTTCCTGCCCGACGGCCGCCCCGCCGCCCTGCGCACGGGCGAGTTCCAGCACGGCAACTCCGCCGACAACCAGGACGCCTGGGCGATCGGCTTCACGCCTCAGCTGGCCACCGCGGTCTGGGTCGGGTCCGACGACGAACGCCGGTTGTTCGACGCCAAGGGTCAGAAGCTGGTGGGCTCGACCGTGCCGGCGGACATCTGGCAGGCGTTCATGGTGCGGGCCGATCAGGGGCAGCCGCGCACGGGAACGCTGGGGCTCGACCCGCCGTATGCGAAGAAAACGGCCCTGCCGCCGGTGGACGAGCGAAAGCCGGCGCCGCCCGGCCGCTGAAACCAGGGTGGTGAAGGGCCCCTTCGGGAAGGCCTTCACCAACCGGGCTTCAGCGCACGCGAGCGAGTACGAAACCGTCGTAACCCTTGTCGCCCACCGTCTGGATGGCGGTGGCGTCGAGGCGGTCGTCGCCGGTGAGGGCGGCGAACATCTCCCGCACGCCGCGCACGGACGGGTCGGTGCTCGTGGTTTCGAGCACGGCGCCGTCGCGCACCACGTTGTCGACCACGATCGTGGTGCCCGGCCGGGACAGCCGCACGGCTTCCTCGACGTACGGGGCGAGGTTGGCCTTGTCCGCGTCGATGAACACGAAGTCGAACGGCCCGGTGAGCGTCGGCAGGGTGTCGAGCGCGGCCCCGACGCGGATGTCGGCCACGTCGGGGCCGAAGCCGGCGCGGTCGAGGTTGGTCCGGGCCACGGCGGCGTGGTGCGGGTCGTACTCACAGGTCACGAGCGTGCCACCGGGCGGCAGGGCGCGGGCGAGCCAGATCGTGCTGTAGCCGCCGAGCGTGCCGATCTCGAGGATCGAGCGCGCGCCGGCGGTCAGGGCCAGCAGGTGAAGCAATTTGCCCTGGGTGGGCGACACGGCGATGGCCGGCAGCCCGGCCTCGGCCGACTCGGCGAGGACGGCGTCGAGCACCGGGTCGGCGGGGATCAGGGCTTCGGCCAGGTAGCTGTCGACTGCATTCCAGAGTTCGCGGGTCACCAGGCCAACCTAGCGGCCGCGGTGCACCTTCGGGATGACCAGCGGCGTGCCGGTCTCGGGGCACGGCATCACGCGGCACGGCAGCTCGAAGATCCTCTCCACGTTCTCCTCCGTCACGACCTCCTCGGGCGTGCCGGTGGCGAGTACCTGGCCGTCGCGCATCGCGATCATGTGCGTGGCGTAGCGGGCGGCGTGGTTGAGGTCGTGCAGCACGGCGACGAGCGTGCGGCCCTGCTCGGCGTGCAGCTGCGCGCACAGGTCGAGGATGTCCATCTGGTGCGCGATGTCGAGGTAGGTCGTGGGCTCGTCGAGCAGCAGCAAGTCCGTCTGCTGGGCCAGCGCCATGGCCATCCACACGCGCTGGCGCTGGCCGCCGGACAGCTCGTCCACGAGCCGCTCGGCCAGGTCCGACACACCCGTGGCGGCCATCGACTCGGCGACCACAGCGGCGTCGTCGCGGGACCACTGGCGCAGCAGCCGCTGGTGCGGGTAGCGGCCGCGTGCGACGAGGTCGGCCACGGTGATGCCGTCGGGCGCCACGGAGCTCTGCGGCAGCAGGCCGAGGCGGCGCGCGACCTCCTTCGCGCCGTAGCTGGAGATCACCGAGCCGTCGAGGTAGACGGAGCCCTTGCGGGGCTTGAGCATCCGCGCGAGCGCGCGCAGCAGCGTGGTCTTGCCGCACGCGTTGGGGCCGACGATGACCGTGAACGACTTGTCCGGGATGACCACACCGAGGTCTTCGGCGACGGTGCGCCCGTCGTACGCCAGGGTCAGCGACTCGGCGTGCAGACGGGGTTCGGCCAGGCTCGGTGCTTCCGCGATCGTCTGTTCCACACAGGTTAGGCTAACCTAGTGACCCTCGTTCGGGGAGTTCCGTAGGTCGCATTCGCCGAACGTGACCAGCCGGTGTCATCATGCGGACGAGAAGTCCCAGCGTGAGCGAAGGTGGCGATGGACGACTACCGCGTCGTCGCGGACGAGCTCGCCGCCGACATCGAAACGGGCCGGCTGCGGCCCGGCGACCGCCTTCCACCGCAACGCCGCTTCGCGCGTGACCGCGGGATCGCCGGTTCCACCGCGGCCCGCGTCTACGGCGAGCTGATCCGCCGCGGCCTGGCCGTCGGCGAGGTCGGGCGCGGCACGTTCGTGCGGGCCGCGCGCCCGGCGCCCGAGCCCGCGCTGGCCGAGCCCGGCGAAGCGCGCGTGGACCTCGAACTCAACTTCGCCGTGCTACCGAGCCAATCCGCGAAGCTCGCGTACGCGCTGGAGCCGCTGCTGCGCGCCGACGTGTTCACCGACGCGCTGCACCCCGTGGGCGCCGCAGGGACGAAAGCCGTGCGCGAAGCCGCGGCCGGACTGCTCACGAGGGGCGGCTGGGCACCGGATCCCGCGACGCTGCTCGTGACGGGCAACGGCCGCCAGGGCATCGCGGCGGCGATTTCCGCGTTCGTGCCGATGGGCGAGCGGCTGGCGGTCGAAGCGCTGACTTACCCGGTGGTGAAAGCGCTGGCCGTGCGGCTCGGCGCGGAGCTCGTGCCGATCGAGACCGATGCCGACGGTCTCGTGCCGGCCGCGCTCGAAGCCGCCCACGCGGCTGCGCCCGTCCGCGCGTTGTACGTGCAGCCGACACTGCAGAACCCGCTCGGCCCGACCATGTCGCCCGCGCGGCGTGCCGAGCTGGCCGACACCGTGCGCCGCCTCGACCTGCCGGTGATCGAGGACGGCATCTACACGTTCCTGCGCCCCGACGTCGAGCCGCTCGCCGCGCTGGCGCCCGAGCGCACGGTGTTCGTGGACAGCCTGTCGAAGCGGGTCGCGCCCGGGCTCACCGTGGGCTTCGTCGCCGCGCCCGCCGCCTGGACCGCGCGGCTCGCGGGGGCGGTGCGTTCGGGTGGCTGGGGTTCCACGCGGTTCGCGATGGAAGCCGCCACGCGCTGGATCACCGGCGGCGCGCTGGCGGAGGTCGAGACCGCGAAGCGCGCCGACGCCGCCGAACGCGCCGCGATCCTCGACGAGCGACTCGCCGGGTTCACCGTGGTCGGTGACCGCGCCGCTTATCACCGCTGGTGGGAGCTGCCGGAGCAGTGGCGGGCGGAGACGTTCGTGGCCGCGGCCGCGCGCCACGGCATCGCGCTCTCGCCCGCCGCGTCGTTCGCCGTGCTGCCCGGCCACTCGCCCAACGCCGTGCGGCTCGCGGTTTCCGCGCCCCCGAAGGAAACCCTGGCCGCCGCGCTCGGCGTGCTGGCGACGCTGGCCGCGGGTTCCCCCGACGACACGGTGTCCGATTGAACGCTGTCCGTTTGAACGCTGTCCGATTGAACGCTGTCCGATTGAACGGTGTTCGATTGAGCGGTGGCCGACTGAACCGTGGCTGACTGAACCGGCTGACTGACGCTCAGCGCGCCCATTTGCCGACGAAGCTCCCGCAGACCACCGGCCGCCCGCTCAGCCGGGCACGCAGCGCGTTCTCCAGCCCCAGGTGGTCGATGGTGGGCGCGTCCGGCGCGACCTGGGCCGGCACCGGCCCGCCGTGCGCGAGCGTCTCGTTCGACACCGTTTCGAACAGCACCAGGTAGCCGCCCTCGCGGTCGAGGTCGTCGGTGGTGGCGAGCATGCGGTGCGGCGCGTCGCCGACGATCTCCAACGGCAGCGGCCACTCGAGCGGGAACGGGTTGTGCAGACCGAAAGCCGGGTACACGAACGGGTTGTCGGGCAGCACGGCCACGCGCGCGGCCGGGTAGCGCTGCAGGCAGTCGCGGATCTGGGCGACGTAGGCGTAGGTCGAGGGGTTGGTGCGGATACCGCGCATCGCCGGGCTGAGGGTGCCGAGGTCGGCCGTGAGCCGGTCGTGAGAGAGGTCCTGGTACGCGGCTTCGTCGTGGTGCGCCACCACCGCCCAGCCGCACAACGCGACGGTCGCGAGCCCCGCCGTCGCCGTGACCCACGTGCGGCGCAGCGTCGGCGCGAGGTCCGGCACGACGGATCCCAGCAGCAGCAGCAGCGCGGAGAGCGCGAGTGAGCCGGTGAGCAGCGTGGGGGTGTCGTTGCCCCACGAGAGGCTCGTCATGAACGCCGTCGCGAGCACGAGGAGCCCGGCCCAGGACACCTTGTGCCGCACCAGCGTGTGCACCACCACGGCCACGGCGAGGATCCACCACAGCACGTCGGCCCAGCGCGTCGACGCCGTGAACCGCCCGTCGACCACGGTCCAGACGACGGCCGCCGCGCCGCCGAGCGCGAGCAGCCAGGACAACACGCACCCGGCCGCGCCGAGGTGCTCGCCCGCGAGCCGCAGCACCACCAGCACCACGGCGATCGCGGCGAAGAACGTGAACTGGCGCACCGGCGGCTGCAGCAGCACCTGCGGATCCGCCAGCCAGAGGCCCAGCAGCCGTTCGCCGTACGCGGGCGCCCCGCCGGTCAGCTGGCCCACCAGGTCTCCGAAGCCGCCGCCCGCCGTGACCCAGGTTACGTAGGCGATCCCGAACGCGCCCAGCGCCACCAGGTCAGCGGCGAGGCGGCGCAGGCGGTTCGGGTGGCACAAGGTCCAGACCAGTCCGATCACCGCGGCGAGCACGAAGCTCTGCTTCACGAACACCGCCGTGCCCAGCAAGGCGAGGCCGCCGAGCCGGGCGCACGGATTTCCCTTGCGCAGGCCCGAATCCAGGGCCCAGGCGCCGCACGCGGTGAGCATGATCCCGTCGATCGTGTGCCACGCCATGAGCGGGAACGCGTTGAGGTTCAGCAGCGCAGCCGCCGCGACCAGCGCGGTGCGGCCGGGGCCCCACGACCGCACCGGGCGCCGCATCACCAGCACGGCGAACGCGATGGTCGTGAGCACGATCTGCACCATCGCGAGGCAGCTGGAGGCGAAGAACAGCGGCCCGGGCAAGGCGAAGTCGACCACGTGCAGGATCGCGGAGCCGAGCGGACGCGCGGAGATGATGTCGGCGTGCGGCACTTCGCCCTGCAGCACGCGCCACGCCTGCGCGAGGATGAACCCCTGGTCGGTGGGGTGGAAACCGAACCGGCCGACACGCCACGCCGTCGCCACGGCAAGCACGAGCACCCAAGCTGTAGTGATTGCCACGGCTCCGCCGGGGCGTGCGAGATCGCGCTGTGGTTGCGGTGGCGGTGGTTGCGATCCGGGCGTGGTGGGGCGATCGGCCGAGGGGGACAGCTGATCGCCGGGCGGTTCCACGGCTCAAGGATGCACGATGGCCGCGGCGGGGTGGAGCGCGGTGGGGACCGGGTGGGTGGTCGTGCCGGGGAGCCGCGGGAGTTGCGCGACCAGGTACTTCGCAGGGAAGCCCGGCAAACAAGCAGTGGGTTCTCACTCCGGGTGGTGGGCCACGGCCACCACGGCGTCGCGCAGGGCGGCGCGCAGCCGGCCGACGTCGAGGGGCCCGAGCACGGCCGCCTCGCCCGGCGGTGCCACGAGCACGATCTTGTCGTCGCTGCTCACGAACACCGTCACGTCCCTGCGCCTGCCGGCCAGGTCCCGGCAGCCGATCGACCACTCGTCCCGGTCTGTCACGGCTCTCGCCCTCCCGATTCCGCCTTGCGGTCGTGCTTCGTGCGGGGGTGGGACCGGCGCCTCACGCGGCTCTTACGCGGGTTCACCCGAATTGCCTACCAGTGGGCCCGTTCACCTGGGGATGTGGTGCCAGTAGAACGGGAGTAGCGTCCGGGCAACGCGGAGTCGGGGGTGGCGGGATGGCCCAGGAAACCGGAAGAGCCCAGCCGCACAAGATCGTGATCGTCGGGGCGGGTCTGGCGGGGGCGTCGGCCGCCGCCGCGGTGCGGGAGCAGGGCTTCGACGGTGACCTGCTGCTCATGGGCGCCGACCGGCACCGGCCCTACGAGCTGCCGCCCCTGTCGAAGGGGGTGCTGCTCGGCACGGCCGATGAACCCGATTGGGTGCACAAGGAGAGTTTCTACGCCGCCCACGCCATCCGCCTCGCTTCCGGCCTCACCGCCACGCGGCTCGAACTCGGCGCCCGGCTCGTGCTCGACAACGCCGGTGGCGAGCACCGCTTCGACCGGCTCGTGCTGGCCACGGGGTCGCGCCCGCTCCCGCTGCCCGCGCCCGGCGGCAACTTTCCCGGTCTGTACCTGCTGCGCACCCTCGACGACGCCCTGAGCCTGCGCTCGGCCTTCGTCGACGCGCAGCGCGTGGTGATCGTCGGCGCCGGCTGGATCGGCACGGAGGCCGCTGCGGCCGCGCGTGCGCACGAAGCCGAGGTGACCGTGGTGGCGCCGGCGCGCCGGCCGCTCGAAAAGGTGCTCGGCCCCGAGCTGGCCGGGGTTTTCCAGACCCTGCACGAAGAACACGGCGTGCACTGGCGCCTGGGCGAGCGCGTCGCCGAGATCACCGGTGACGCGAGCGGCGTCCGCGGGGTGCGGTTGACCAGTGGTGAGGAGCTGCTCGCCGATGCGGTGCTCGTGGCCGTGGGCGCCGCCCCGCGGGTGGAGCTCGCCCACACCGCGGGCCTCGAACTCGCCACCGACGGCGGCGTCGCGGTCGATGCGGGCCTGCGCACGGCCGCCCCGGACGTGTACGCCGTCGGCGACATCGCGTCGCACTTCCACCCCCGCTACGGCCGCCGCGTGCGCGTGGAGCACTGGGCCACCGCGCGCACCCAGGGCACCCACGTCGCCGGCAACCTGCTGGGGGACAACAATCCGTACCTGGATTCGCCGTACTTCTTCTCCGACCAGTACGACCTGGGCATGGAGTACCGCGGCCTCGCCGACCTCGACCGCGACCGCCTGGTGGTGCGCGGCGACCTCGCGGCGCGCGATTTCACCGCCTTCTGGGTCGGCCCGGAGGGCGAGGTGCACGCGGCCGTGAACGTGAACCAGTGGGACGACGGGGACGCGTTGCAGCGCTTGGTGGACGGGCGCGCGAAGGTCCGTGACGAGGACTTGAAGTCGGGTGAGCTCGCGGCACTCGGGTGAGGCGTCAGCCTTCCACCGGGATGACCGGTCCGTCCAACGCCAGGTACCCCACCAGGTTCGGCGGCGCGTAGTCGGCCGCGAGCTTGTGGCGGGTGAGGGCGCTGGAGGCGACGTACTCGTGTTTCGGGTCCGTGGTGCCGATTCCGCGCGTCATCGAGGGCAGCAGGCGGTAGAAGCCCGTGCGGGACGGGTGGATCGGGCCCAGTGCGTCGGGCTCGGGGCCGAAGCCGGGCGTCAGGGCCAGGCCGCAGGTCTGCGCCTGGGAAGCGATCCAGCGCAGCGTGAGGTCGGACAGGCCGTGCTTCGCCTGCCCGCCGCCGCCGATGTCGCCGTGGCAGCCGGCGAACCAGACCTGCTCCACGTGGTGCGTCACGCCCTCGGCGGGCGGTGCCCAGACCGACGGGGCGAAGGGCTTGCGGTGCTCGTCGATCGCCAGCGCCTGGTAGGCCGCGTCGACGGTGGAGCTCAGTGCCGTGTCGTGGAACTGGAAGCGGCGGTTGAACACGTCGAACGGCCAGAACCCGGTGAGCGGGACGCCCAGCGCGCCGACGGTGTCCCACACGCCGATGAACCGGATCCGCGGCTCGTGCGAGTACGTCTTGCGGAACAGGGCCATCTCCGTGGCCCGCGGGTGCGTCTTGTCCGAACGGTCGCGGTAGATCCCGTACGCCTGCTTCACCCGGTGCTGGTGCTCGGGGCGCAGCAGGCCGCAGTTGCGGATGAACCCGGCCGTGCTGCGGGCGGTGTACGCGCCGCGGCTGAAGCCCAGGAGGAAGATCTCGTCGCCGGGTTCGTAGGTCCGGACCAGGAAGCTGTAGGCGTCGCGGACGTTGCGCGAGAGCCCCACGCCGAACGCGCCGCCGAGCAGCTTCTGGCGCTTCGTGCCGACTCCGGACTGGTAAAAGACCCGCTGCTCGGTCCCCGCTTCGTCGGTCGGGGCCACGGCGAGCGCGAGCTGTGTGACGTTGGTCGGCGCGGGGGTGTGGCCGTCGCCCACGTCGGCCAGGTCCGCGAAATCCCACGTGCCGTCGCAGCAGACGACGATCCGCTTGGGCATCCTCACCTCGTTCACCGCGTCGAAGGGTCGGGGCCATCAAGTCACGACCCGGCGCGGTTTTCAACGGGTTCGGTCGAATCGGTACCGAAGACACGGTGTGCCAAGGAAAAACGGGCGTGCGCTTCGGCTCGGACGGAGGGACCATCGGCCGACGTCTCTACCACGGTGATCCGATCAATTTTGGAAACAAATCCCGCCAAGCTCTGGATCCAGGGAAGCGCATGCGCTATACATCGGATGTCTTGATGAGGCTGTGGTGAGAGGGGAACGTCCGTGCAGCTTGTGCGTCTCGGAGCCGCGGGAGAAGAGCGACCGTTCGTGCGTGCGGGTGACGGCACCCTGTACGACCTCTCCGGCCTCACGGCCGACGTCGACGGCGCGTTCCTCGCGGCCGACGGGATCGCTCGCGCCGCCGCCGCGCTCGAAGCCGGTGAGCTGCCCATCGCAGGCCCGGAAACCGCGAACCTGCGGGTGGGTCCGCCGCTGGCCTCGCCCGGCAAGGTCCTGTGCATCGGCATGAACTACCGGCGCCACGCCGAGGAGACCGGCGCCACCGTGCCCGAAGAGCCCGTGCTGTTCATGAAGGCCCCCGACGTGATCGTGGGCCCCGACGACGACGTGCTCATCCCGCGCCGGAGCAGCAGCACCGACTGGGAGGTCGAGCTGGGTGTGGTGATCGGCAAGCAGGCCCGCTACCTCGACAGCGTCGAGGATGCGCTCGGCCACGTCGCCGGGTACGTGGTGTCCAACGACGTCTCCGAGCGCGAGTTCCAGCTGCACCGCGGCGGCCAGTGGGACAAGGGCAAGAACTGCGAGACGTTCAACCCGCTCGGCCCCGCGCTCGTGAGCGCCGACGAGGTGCCCGACCCGCAGGACCTCGGCCTGCGCACGTGGGTGAACGGCAAAAAGGTGCAGGACTCGTCCACGAAGGACATGGTCTTCACCGTGGCCGAGATCATCCACTACCTGAGCCAGTTCATGGTGCTGCGCCCCGGTGACCTGATCAACACCGGCACCCCGGAGGGTGTCGCGCTCGGGCAGCCGGAGCCGAAGCCGTACCTGCGCGAAGGCGACGTCGTCGAGCTCGAGATCGACGGGCTCGGCCGGCAGCGCCAGACGCTGAGGCAGGCCTGACATGGCGAAGATCATCGGCATGGAGGTGCTCGACGTCCGGTTCCCCACCTCGCGGGAGCTCGACGGCTCGGACGCCATGAACCCCGACCCCGACTACTCGGCCGCCTACGTGGAGCTGCACACCGACGGCGGGCCCGACGGCTACGGCCTGGCCTTCACCATCGGCCGCGGCAACGACGTGCAGGCCGCGGCGATCCGCGCGCTCGCGCCGCACGTCCTCGGCCGCGACGTGCCGGAGGACGCCCAGGCGCTCGGGCAGCTGTCGCGCGACCTGATCGGCGACTCGCAGTTCCGCTGGCTGGGCCCCGAAAAGGGCGTGGCGCACATGGCGATCGGCGCGGTCGTGAACGCCGCGTGGGACCTCGCCGCGCGCCGCGCCGACCTGCCGCTGTGGAAGTTCGTCTCGCGCATGACACCGGAAGAGCTGGTGTCGCTCGTGGACTTCCGCTACCTGTCCGACGCGTTGACCGAGCAGGAGGCGCTCGCCATCCTGCGCGCCGCCGAGCCCGGCCGCGAGGAGCGCATCGCGAAGGTCGAGGCCGAGGGCTTCCGCGCGTACAGCACGTCGCCGGGCTGGCTCGGCTACTCCGACGCGAAGCTGGTGCGCCTGGCCGAACAGGCCGTGGCCGACGGCTTCGAGATGATCAAGCTGAAGGTCGGCGGCAACCTGGAAGACGACGTGCGCCGCATGAAGCTGGCGCGCGAGACGGTGGGCGCGGACATCCGCGTGGCCGTGGACGCCAACCAGCGCTGGGACGTGGCCACGGCCGTGTCGTGGATGACCGAGCTCGCGCCCTTCGACCCGTACTGGATCGAGGAACCGACCTCTCCCGACGACGTGCTCGGCCACGCGGCCATCGCGAAGGCCCTGGCGCCGATCAAGGTCGCCACCGGCGAGCACGTGCAGAACCGCGTGGTGTTCAAGCAGCTGCTGCAGGCCGGCGCGATCGACGTGCTGCAGCTCGACGCCGCGCGCGTGGGCGGGGTGAACGAGAACCTCGCGATCCTGTTGCTGGCCGCGAAGTTCGGCGTGCCGGTGTGCCCGCACGCCGGCGGTGTCGGCCTGTGCGAGCTGGTGCGGCACCTGTCGATGTTCGACTTCGTGGCCGTGGCCGGTGACGACACCGACCGCACCATCGAGTGGGTCGACCACCTGCACGAGCACTTCACCGACCCGGCCGTCGTGCGCGACGGCCGGTACCTGGCCCCGGCCGCCCCCGGGTTCTCGGCGCGGATGCACGACGCGACCCTGCGCCGCTTCCGCTTCCCGGACGGTCCAGAGTGGACGGAGGACGCCCAGTGAGCGAGTTCGACGGTTTGGTCGCCGTGGTCACCGGCGGCGCTTCGGGGATCGGCTTGGCCACGGCCACGCTGCTCGCCGAACGCGGCGCGCGGGTGGCGGTGCTCGACCTCAAGACCGACGACGTGCCCGAACCGCTGGCCGGGTTCCGGTGCGACGTCACGGCCGACGCGGAGGTCCGGACCGCGATCAACGCCGTCGTCGAGCGCTTCGGGCGGATCGACGTGCTGGTGAACAACGCCGGCATCGGCGCGGCCGGCGACGTCACCGGCAACAGCGACGACGAGTGGCACCGCGTGTACGACGTGAACGTGGTCGGCATGGTCCGCGTCACGCGCGCCGCGCTGCCGCACCTGAAGGCCTCGCCCTCGGCGGCCGTGGTCAACACCTGCTCGATCGCCGCGTGGGCCGGCCTGCCGCAGCGGGCGCTCTACTCGGCGACGAAGGGCGCGGTGCTGTCGCTCACGCTCGCGATGGCCACCGACCACCTGCCCGACCGGATCCGCGTGAACTGCGTGTGCCCCGGCACCGCCGACACACCGTGGGTCGGGCGCCTGCTCGACGCGGCGGCCGACCCGGCCGCCGAACGCGCGGCCCTGGCCGCCCGCCAGCCGATGGGCCGGCTCGTGACCGCCGGCGAGGTCGCGAGCGCCATCACCTACCTCGCCAGCCCGCTGTCCGCGTCGACCACCGGCACGGCCCTCGCGGTCGACGGCGGCATGCACGGCCTGCGTCCGCGGGGACCTGTGCAGAACTAGTGCCCGTTTGCATGTCATCAAGGAGGATGCGGTGCGTACGAAGGTGATCCGGCTGGCCGCCGCGGCGGCCGCCTGCGGTTTGGTCCTGACCGCGTGCGGGTCCACGAAGGACAAACCGGCCGCCGCGGGTGGCGCCGGTGGCGACACCGGCGGCAAGGTCGGGGCCACGCTACCGCTGCTGACCTCGCCGTTCTGGCAGGCCTACAACAACTACGTGCCGCAGATGGCCAAGGAGACCGGCCTCGACGCGTTGCCGACGGTGAACGCCGACAACGACGCGGCAAAGCTCATCACCGACATCGGCACGCTGCTCAACCAGGGCGTCAAGGGCCTGGTCGTGACGCCGATCGACTCCGCCGCGATCGTGGCCGGGCTCAAGCAGGCCGAGAACAAGAACGTGCCGGTGGTGGCGGTCGACGTCGCGCCCGAGAGCGGCAAGGTCGCCATGGTCGTGCGCGCGGACAACAAGGCGTACGGCACCAAGGCGTGCGACGAGATCGGCAAGCGCGTGAAGAGCGGCAAGGTCGTGCAGGTGATGGGTGACCTCGCCTCGGTCAACGGCCGCGACCGCTCGGCGGCGTTCCGCGACTGCATGAAGTCGAAGTACCCGGACATCAAGGTGCTGGAGATCGCGGCGGAGTGGAAGGCCGACAAGGCTTCCTCGGGCCTCGACAGCCTGCTCACCGCGAACCCCGACATCAAGGGCGTCTACATGCAGGCCGGTGGCGTGTACCTCGCGCCGACCGAGCAGGCGCTCAAGCGCAAGAACCTGTTCTTCCCGGTCGGCGACCCGCGCCACGTGGTGCTGGTGAGCAACGACGGGATCCCGCAGGAGCTTGCCGCGATCCGCGCGGGCGAGCTCGACGCCACCGTGTCGCAGCCGGCCGACGCCTACGCCAAGTACGGCATGTACTGGCTCAAGAAGGCGATGGCGGGGGAGACGTTCAAGCCCGGCCCGACCGACCACGACTCGACCATCGTCGAGATCAGCCCCGGCATCCTCGAGGACCAGCTGCCGGCGCCGGTCGTGACGAAGGACAACGTGGACGACAAGGCGTTGTGGGGTAACAACCTGTGAGCGCGCCCGCCCCCGAGACGGCCGCGCCGGTGGTGAGTGCCGACGGCGTCGGCAAACGCTACGGGCCCACCGTGGCCCTGCACGACGTGAGCCTCACCGTGCACGCCGGCGAGTCGCACGCACTGGTCGGCCGCAACGGGGCGGGCAAGTCCACGCTCGTGTCGATCCTCACCGGACTGTCCCTTCCGGACACCGGCAGCGTGGAGTTCGGTGGCGTGCCCGCGCCGCCGCTGTCCAAACAGGACGACTGGAAGGCCCACGTGGCGTGCGTGTACCAGCACGCCATGGTGGTGCCCCAGCTGACGGTGGCCGAGAACCTGTTCCTCAACCGGCAGGCCGGCGACGGCTTCGCCATCGGCTGGCGCAAGCTGCGCCGCCAGGCTCGCGAGCTGCTCGACTCGTGGGACGTCCGCGTGGACGTGGACACACCCGCGGGTGAGCTGTCGGTGGAGGACCGCCAGTTCGTGGAGATCGCCCGCGCGCTGAGCTACGGCGCGCGGTTCATCGTGCTCGACGAGCCGACGGCCCAGCTCGACAGCCAGGCCATCGAGCGGCTCTTCGAGCGCATGCGCCAGATGCAGCGCAGCGGCGTCACGTTCCTGTTCATCTCCCACCACCTGCACGAGGTGTACGAGGTGTGCCAGGCCGTGACGGTGCTGCGCGACGCCAAGCACGTGCTCACGGCACCGGTGGCCGAGGTCAGCCGGCCGCAGCTGGTCGACGCCATGACCGGCGAGCAGGGCGGGCTGTCCGTGCGCGACGCGGCCACCCGCGACCCGCTGGCCGTCGACGCCGAAGAGGTCCTCACGGTCGAGGCGCTCTCGGGCGAAGGGTTCCACGACGTGTCGCTGCGGGTGCACCGCGGCGAGGTGGTGGGGCTGGCCGGCAGCAACGCGAGCGGCAAGCACCAGGTGGCCGAGACCGTGTACGGGCTGCGCTCGCCCTCGGCGGGAACCGTTGCGGTGGACGGGAAACCGCTGCCGCCCGGGGACATCCCGGCCGCGGTGCACGCCGGAATCGGCTGTGTACCCCGGGATCGGCACCACGAGGGGCTGGTGCTCGAGCACTCGATCATGGACAACGCCACGCTGTCCGTGCTCGACCGCATGGGCCCGGGCGGGTTCGCCCCGCCGAAGGCGCGCCACGACCGCGGGGCCCGCGCGCTGAAGTCGTACGACATCGTGGCGGCCGGGCCGGAACAGCCCGTGTCCGACCTGTCCGGTGGCAACCAGCAGAAGGTCGTCCTGGCCCGCGCGCTGGAGAGCGACCCGCGGGTGGTCGTGCTGATCAACCCCACCGCGGGTGTGGACGTGAAGTCGAAGGAGGCCTTGCTTGCGGTCGTCGACCGGGTGCGAGCCGTTGGCAAAGCGGTGCTGATCGTCAGCGACGAGCTCGACGACCTGCGCCTGGCCGACCGGGTGCTGGTGCTGCGCGCCGGCGCCGTCGTCGCCGAACACCAGGCCGGCTGGTCCGACGGAGACCTCGTGGCCGACATCGAAGGAGTCGGGCTCCATGACTGAGCTGATGAGCGATCCGCAGACGGCGCTGCCCGCGGTGCCCCCGAAACGGCGCAAGTCGCTGTGGCTGCGCGAGCTGGCGCTGCTGCCGGCGCTCGTGGTCGTGTTCGTGATCGGCGGGTTGATCAGCGACTCGTTCTTCACGTTCGACAACGTGATCAGCATCCTCTCGGCCGCCGCCGCGCTGTCGCTGGTGGTGCTGGGCGAATCGCTGGTGCTGCTGACCGGCAAGTTCGACCTGTCGCTGGAATCGACCATGGGCATCGCGCCCGCGATCGGCGCCATGTTGGTGATCCCGGCGACCTCGTCGGGCTTCGGCACGGGCTGGCCGGCCGCGCTGGGCCTGCTCGCCATCCCCGTGGTGGGCGCGCTGATCGGGTTCGTGAACGGCTTCCTGATCGTGAAGCTCAAGCTCAACGCGTTCATCGTCACGCTGGCGATGCTCACCGTGCTGCGCGGCACGCAGATCGGCTCCACCAACGGCAAGACGCTGTTCGACCAGCTCGACGCGTTCACGGCGCTGGCGACCACGACGTTCGCCGGCCTGCCGATGTCGGTGTGGCTCGCGGCGCTGCTGTTCCTGGTCTTCGGCCTCAGCCTGCGCTACCACCGCGTCGGCCGCTCGCTCTACGCGATCGGCGGCAACCGGGAAGCGGCGCGCGCGGCCGGTATCCGCGTCGACCGGATCTCGTGGGCCGTGTTCATCGTGGCCGGCGTGCTGGCCGCGATCGGCGGCCTGGCCTACACCGGGTACGTCGGCGCGCTCGGCGCCGACCAGGGCGACGGCCTGATCCTGCAGGTCTTCGCGGCGGCGGTGATCGGCGGCGTCTCGCTCGACGGCGGCAAGGGCACGCTGGTCGGCGCGCTCACCGGTGTGCTGCTCCTGCAGTCGGTGGACAGCCTGCTGCGCATCGCGCAGGTGCCGGCGGAATGGCTGAAGGCGATCTACGGCGGCATCATCCTCATCGCCCTGATCATCAGCCGCTACGCCGGCGGAAAGCCGCAGACCTGATCGGCGCGCGGGCCGTGATCATCCGACCTTCCGACCGTTCCGTTGCCCATCCGGCCAAAAGCAGGCCGACCCCCACGCGGCACGTAACCGTTGCTACCAAGTCATTCGGCCGTGACTGTGGTCGGATGGGCAACCATCGGCACGGCAAGTACTCCTCGGGCACTTCCGAGGAGTACTTCACCGGTTGTCGCTCAGGACGCGGCGGCCGTCGGTTCGGCGTCGGGGCTCTCGTCCTCGGTCTGCGTGAGCGTGCTGCGCAGCCACTGCTCGACCCCGGCGACGTGCACCGTCGCCCACGACCGGGCCAGCTCCGGCTCCCGGGCGGCGATGGCCTCGTAGATGGCCGTGTGCTGCTCACGCGTGCGGGCGACCGCGCCCTCCTGCGTGAGGCCGCGCCAGATCCGCGCCCGCGCTGTCGGCCCCGAAAGGCTGTCGAGCAGCGAGCACAGCACGGGGTTGCCCGAGCCGTCGGCGATCTTGCGGTGGAACTGCAGGTCGTTGGCCACCAGCGCCTCGACCGTGGGCGCGTCGGCCAGCTCGTCGAGCAGGGCGCCGAGCTCGGTGATGTCGTCCTCGCTCATGTGCAGCGCGGCCAGCGCGGTGGCGGCGGGCTCGAGGATCCGGCGCACGGCCAGGAAGTCGAGCACGGTGTCGTCGCGGTGGAAGTCGACCACGAACGTCATGGCGTCGAGCAGCAGGTTGGGTTCGAGGCTGGTCACGTACGTGCCGTCGCCCTGGCGCACGTCGAGCACCCGGATCAGGCACAACGCCTTCACGGCCTCACGCAGCG
Source organism: Amycolatopsis sp. NPDC004368 (assembly GCF_053602515.1). Lineage (NCBI taxonomy): Bacteria > Bacillati > Actinomycetota > Actinomycetes > Pseudonocardiales > Pseudonocardiaceae > Amycolatopsis > Amycolatopsis sp. NPDC004368. Next base: position 20,798 of record NZ_JBSGDT010000005.1, read on the forward strand.
AACTGCGCGAAAGCCCCAGCCGCTGGGCGAGCTCGGCCTCTTTGGGCAGCCGGTCACCCGGCGCGAGCTCCCCCGAGATGATCATGTCCTTGATCTTGTCGATCGCGACATCGGTGACGGGCATCGAGACCGCCCTCCCTCAAGAGACCTCGGATGTTTCGGTGTTCTGAAGACAGAGTGCCACGTAATGCGTCAGGAGGGACCATGACCCACGGCTCGACCCCTGGCTCTGCCCCTGAAAGAGTTGCTCTTCGCACCCGGCTCAAGCCCGGGCAGGAGGCGACGTACGAGTCCGTGCACGCCGTGATCCCGCCCGAGCTCGACGCGGCCCTGCGCCGCGCCGGCGTGCGCACGTGGCGGATCTGGCGCAGCGGGCTCGACCTGTTCCACTTCGTGGAGGTCGACGACTTCGACGCCATGAAGGCCGCGCTCGCCGGCGATCCCGCCGACATCGAGTGGCAGATCCGCATCAACCGGCTGCTCGACACCTCCGACAGCCGATCCGACACCAACGCGGCCCTCGGCCTCGTCTGGGAACTTCCGGAACGTCCGGTGAAGGAGTGAACGTGAAGCTCTCCCCGCTGGGGCTCGGTGGCGCGCAGCTGGGCAACCTCTACCACGCGATCGACGACGACACCGCCAACGCCACCGTGCAGCGTGCGTGGGAAGAAGGCATCCGCTACTTCGACACCGCTCCGCACTACGGCCTCGGGCTCTCCGAACGCCGGCTGGGCGCGGCGCTGGCCGCGCACCCGCGCGAGGAGTACGTGCTCTCCACCAAGGTCGGCCGCGTGCTCGAACCGCACGCCGCCGCGCCGGGCGAGCGCGACGACCAGGGCTTCGACGTGCCCGCCACCCACCGGCGCCGCTGGGACTTCAGCCGGGACGGTGTGCTGCGCTCGCTCGAAGAGAGCCTGACCCGGCTCGGTCTCGACCGCGTGGACATCGTTTACGTGCACGATCCGGACGACCACTTCGAAGAGGCGGTCGCCGGCGCGTTCCCCGCGTTGCTCGAACTGCGGGACCAGGGCGTGGTCGGCGCGATCGGGGCGGGGATGAACCAGACGCCGATGCTCACGGACTTCGTGCGCCATTTCGACCTCGACCACGTGCTCATGGCCGGGCGCTACACGCTGCTCAACCAGCCGGCGCTCGACGACCTGCTGCCGCTGTGCCTCGAACGTGGCGTCGGCGTGGTCGCGGGCGGGGTGTTCAACGCGGGCATCCTCGCCACCGCCGCGCCGGGCACGGTCTACGACTACGCGGCGGCGCCGGCCGAGCTCGTGGAGAAAGCGCGGCGGATCGCGGAAATCTGCGCGCGCCACGGCGTCGAGCTGCCCGAGGCGGCGCTCGCCCTGCCGGCCAGGCACCCGGCCGTGGTGTCGGTGGTCGTCGGTGCGCACGACGCCGGGCAGGTGGCCGTGAACGCGCGGCGCGCGGCGAAGGTCGTGCCCGCCGTACTGTGGACCGACCTCGTCGACGCCGGGCTGCTGCGCCCGGACGCCGTCGGCCGGCCCGCGAACTCTGGAGGATCGTTGTGATCGACGCCCACCACCACCTGTGGGACCCGGCGCGCCGCGACTACCCGTGGCTCGCCGGCGCGGCGATGGACCCGATCCGGCGGCCGTACACAGTGGACGATCTGCGCGCGGTGACGCACGCGGCCGGCGTGCACGCCACCGTGCTGGTGCAAACGCTGCCCGATCAGGGCGAGACCGAGGAGTTCCTGACCACGGCGGCGGCCGAGCCGGTGATCGCCGGCGTGGTGGGCTGGGTGGACCTGACCGCGCCCGACGTCGCCGACCGGCTCGCGCGGCTGAAGGAGCTGGGCCCGCTCGTGGGCATCCGCCACCAGGTCGAGGACGAGGCGGATCCGGAGTGGCTGCTGCGCCCGGACGTGTTGCGCGGCCTGGCAGCCGTCGGGGCGGCGGGGCTGGTGTACGACCTGCTGGTGGCGCCCGCTCAGGTGGCGGCGGCGCGGAAGGTGGCCGAGCAGCTGCCGGAGTTGCGGCTGGTGCTGGACCACGCGGCGAAGCCGTCCATCGCGGCGGGGGAGTGGCAGCCGTGGGCCGATGGGATCGCTTCGCTCGGCGCGCGCGACAACGTGGTGTGCAAGCTCTCCGGGCTCGTCACGGAGGCCGACTGGCAGCAGTGGCAGATCGGGCACCTGCGGCGCTACGCCGACCACGTCTTCACGTCGTTCGGGGCCGACCGCGTGCTCTTCGGCACCGACTGGCCGGTGTGCGAGCTGGCCGCGGCCTACGAGGTCGTGCTCGACGCGGCGATGTCGCTGACCGGTCCGCTCACGGACCCGGAACGGCTCGACGTCTTCGAGTACACGGCGAAGCGCGTGTACGGACTGGAACTCTAGAATTCCTCGCCCTGCACCATGTCGCGCAGCTTGGTCAGGGCGCGGTGCTGGGTCACGCGGACGTTGCCGGCGGAGATGCCGAGCGTCTCGGCGGTCTCGTTGGCGCTCAGGCCGACGATGATGCGCAGCGTGAGGATCTCCTGCTGCAGCGGCGCGAGGCGGGTGAGCATCTCCTGCAGGCGGGAACCGAGGTCGAGCCGCAGCGCATACGACTCGGGCTCGTTGCCGTTGCCCGCCAGCGGCCGCTCCGGCAGCTCGGGCACCGGCTCGGACCGGTCCCGCGCGACGGCGCGGTAGGCGTCGGCGACCTTGTTGGCCGCGATGGCGTGCACGAGGTAGAGGAACGATCCGCCGCGGTCCTGGTAGTCGGGCAAGGCTTTGAGCACGGCCATGCTCACGTCCTGCGCGACGTCGTCGGCGGAGAGGTAGGACAGGTCGCGCCCGCCCATGCGCGCCCGGCAGTAGCGGGCGACGACGGGCCGCAGCACGTGCAGCAGTTCGGTGATCGCGCGCTGGTCCCCCCGGCCCGCGGCGACCACGAGCGGGTCGAGGTCTTCCTTGGTCAGCCGGCCCGAGGCCCTGGGCAACGTCTCGGGCGTGACATAGCCTGGGACGTCGCCTTCGTCGGCGGCTGCTTCCATACGGGATGTCTTCGACGGTGCTGTCATGGTCGTCTCCCCGGCGACCCTGCGACCGTCGCTGGTCTTGGGGTCAACACTCTGTGATGTTGCGGTCGCAGCTACTCCGGACGATCGAGTGCTTGCTGCTTCCGTTGCGACGCTCCGTAACCCTATGCGGGTCGCGGGCTGACAGTCCAGATTTCAACTACGAATACCCCGTTAGCAGCAGTGGTCTTGATAAAATCGAGACCAGTCAACGCACAGTACGATTCGCTGCTCGCAGGATGTGCGGACTGTCCACTCAGTACGTCACCAGGAGTGACACCGCCGTAGCGCAACAGAGGGTGGCCACCACCGCGGGTAGAACGGGTTTCAGTGCCGCCGGTTCCGGGTCGGTTCGCAGTGATCGCTCCCGGTGTCGGCCGACCGTTCCGAGGGCCAGCGCGGTGAGTGCCGCGAGCACCGCCGGGATGATGTCCCAGGCGCCTTCGTGGCGCAGCGAAGCAACCAGCAGCACCACCGTGCACGCGGCGGCGGACAGCGCGGTGCGGCGCCACGCGAGGCCGGTGCGTTCGGGTTGGGCACCGTTCGCGAAGGGCCGGCTCACGACATGATCACGAGCACGCCGGCGGCCGCCATCAGCACGAACACGCCCCCGGTCAGGATGAGGATCATCGAGCTGCGCGGCAGCGGCTGCCCGGCGCGCATGGCGATCTGCACGCGCCGCCAGCGCGGGTAGGCACCGCCCGCGAGGATCGCCGCGAGCACCACACACAGCCCGGCGAGCAGCGTGCTCAACGCGACGGGGTTCGGCACGAGCTGGTGGACCGCGACCCCGCCGGCGATCAAGCCCAGAGAGGTGCGCAGCCAGGCGAGGAAAGTCCGCTCGTTGGCGAGGGTGAAGCGGTAGTCCGGTTCGGTACCGCCACTGTGTGGTCCAACGCCGTGTGGTCCAACGCCGTGTGGTCCAACGCCGTGTGGTCCAACGCTGTGTGGTCCAACGCCGTGTGGTCCACCGCCGCTCGGCTCGGTGTTCTCTTCGGGCACGAGCCGGACGTTAGTCGTGCTCGGGCGTCGGTGTCGCCGGTGCCGCGGGCTTGGCGTGGGCGAAGACCCACCACCGCAGCACGGCGAAGCGCACGACCCCGCCGACGAAGCTCGCGGCCAGCAAGCTCGCGGTCTCGTCCCACGCCGTCGGGTGACTGACCACGGCGTCGAGGGTGGCCAGGACGATCGAGCCGTACCCGGCGTAGAAGACGAAGGTGAGCAGGTCCTGCAGGTGGCGCTGACCGGCCTTGCTCGCGCGCCCGGAGAACGTGACGCGGCGGTGGAACTCGGTGTTGCCGACCGTCGTGAGCGCGATGGCCACCAGGTTCCCCCACTGTGAGCCGAGCTCGGGGCGCAACGCCAGGAACAGCAACGCCTGCAGGCCCGTGGTGACGGCACCGGCGACGAGGTACCAGGCGGCGTGTCCGCCGAGCTCGTGGTCCTCGTGGTGACGCTGCGGGTCCCGGTGGAAAAGCGGCGGCCGGGGCGTCCACCTGGTGGTGGTCATGATCCTGACGCTACCTCTGCTTCACAAACTTGTGAACCTGATGAACCCGATGAAGACTTGTGATCCCGCTGACAGGGGTTTCAGCCTCGGGGGCGTCCCGGCTATTCCGAGTTTTTCAGTGATCACGCGCACGCGCCTGGGCAGATCGGCCGGTTTTCAAACGTGGTTGTGAGCGGTCCCACGGCTTCGGAAGCTCCGCGTCGCTCACGCTGCGCTGCCCCACGGCCGCCCCTAGCGTGAGAACCCATCGCATCCGACCGCGACGAAGGGAAGGCCGAACGATGCTGACCGTGACCGAAGCCGCTGCCGAGGCGATCTCCGCGCTGACGGCTGAACAGGGCGCCGAGGAGAGCGGGCTGCGCTTCGCTCTCCAGAGCGTGCAGGAGGGTGAAGGAGCTCAGCTCGCACTCTCCGTCGCCCCCTCACCCGAGGACGGCGACCGCGTCGTGGGCACCGACGCCGGCGCGAAGGTTTTCCTCGAACCCCAGGCCGCTGCGCTCCTGGACGACAAGGTCCTCGACGTCCAGCAGGACGAAACGGGCGACGTGGCCTTTGCCGTGCTTCCCCAGCAAAGCTGAGTCCGCACGGCAAAGGCTGTGTTTTTGGCGTCGGCTTCGCCGCCGCGTGCGAGATCGCCTTCGAGTCGATCTCGCCCTGTGGTTGCGTCGAGGGGCTGGCCTCGTAGGTGTGTGGTCGGTCGGTGGTCAGCGCGCTGCCCAGGTGCGGACCAGGTCACCTGCCCGGGCGCGAAGGAGCTCGGCCGCGTGGGTGCGCGCGTGGTCGAGGGACGGGGCGTGGTCGATGAGCGCGCTGCTGCCCACCACGCCCAGGCCGGCGAGGTCGGCGGCGTCGAGTTGGATGCGGCCGGCCAGGACCATCAGCGGTACGCCCGCGCGGCCCGCCCTGGCGGCGATGCCGGCGGGCGCCTTGCCGGACAGGCTCTGGGAGTCGAGGGAGCCCTCGCCCGTGATCACGAGGTCGGCGCCGGCCAGCGCGGTGTCGACGCCGGTGAGGCCGGCGATGAGGTCGAAGCCCGAGGCGACCTTCGCGCCGAGGCCCGCGATGGCGCCGCCCGCCACCCCGCCGCCGGCGCCCGCGCCGGGGAGCGAGGAGACGTCGGGGGCGCCGGCGTTGACCAGAACCTGGGCCCAGCGCCCGAGCGCCGCGTCGAGGTGCGTGACTTCTTCCCGGCGCGCGCCCTTCTGCGGGCCGAAGACCGCCGCCGCGCCGGACGGGCCGACGAGCGGGTTCGTCACGTCCGTCGCGACCGTGACCTCGACCGAGCCGAGACGTTCGCGGGCCGGGCCCAGTTCCACCTTCGCGACGCGCGAGAGGGTTCCGCCGCCGAGGCCGATGGGGGCGTCGAAGGCGTCGAACACCCCGGCGCCGAGGGCGGCGAGCATGCCGGCGCCGCCGTCGGTGCTGGCGGTGCCGCCGACCGTGAGCACGAGCCGGGAGGCGCCGCGGGACAGCGCGTCGGCGAGCAGTTCGCCGACCCCCCACGTGTGCGCAGCCAGCGCGGTTTCCGGCGTCGGATCCACGAACTCGATGCCGCACGCTCGCGCCGACTCGATGTAGGCCGTGCCGTCGAGCACCACGTACCGCGCGTCGACGTGGTCCTCCAGTGGGCCGCGGACCGAGAGCCGCACGAGCGAGCCGCCCGCGTTCTCCAGCACCTCGAGCGTGCCTTCACCACCGTCGGCCACGGGGCAGGCGGCGATGTCGGCGTCGGGCAGCGCGTCGCGCACTCCGAGGGCGATGGCCTCCGCCGCGGCGACCGCGGTGAGGCTGCCCTTGAACTTGTCCGGGGCGATGACGACACGGGTCACGGCGCTACCTCCGTCAAAGGGGCGTCCCCGGTGAGCACCGAGGTCACGTTTCGGGCGGCCAGCACGGCCATCGCGGTGCGGGTCTCCAGCGTCGCCGACCCCAGGTGCGGCGTGACCACCACGTCGTCGCGCTTGAGCAGCCGCGGCTCGACCTCGGGTTCGCGCTCGAACACGTCCAGCGCGGCCCCCGCGATCTCCCCGGCTTCCAGGGCGTCGGCCAGCGCGGGCTCGTCGACGACCGGCCCGCGCGTGGTGTTGATCAGGTACGCGGTGGGTTTCATGGCGCGCAGCGCGGCCGCGTCGATCAGGTGGCGCGTGTCCGGCGTGAGCGGGCAGTGCAGCGACACGAAGTCCGACTGCCGCAGCAGCTCGTCGAAGGAGACGAAACCGTCGAAGCCCGGTTTCGCCGACCGTCCCGAGTAGACGATCCGCAGCCCGAACGCCGCCGCGCGCGTGGCCATCGCCCGGCCGATCTGCCCGAGCCCGACGATGCCGAGCGTCTTGCCCTGCAGCCCCGCGCCGAGCAGGAACCCCAGGTGGAACGACCACGGCTCGCGCGCCCGCAGCAGCCGTTCGCCCTCACCGAGCCGGCGCGTGACGGCCAGCAGCAGCCCGAACGCCAGGTCCGCCGTCGCGTCGGTGAGCACGCCGGGGGTGTTGGTCACCGTGATCCCGCGCGCCGCCAGGGCCGGCACGTCGACGTTGTCGTAGCCCACGGCCACGTTCGCCACCACCGCCAGCTGCGGCCCCGCGGCCTCGGCCACCGACCCGTCCATCCGGTCGTGCAGCATCGACACCACGGCCGACGCCCCGGCCACGAACGACCGCAGCTCCTCGGGTGTCAGCGGCCGGTCGAGGTCCGACACCTTCACCTCGCCCGCTTCGGCGAGCACTTGCACCGCGTCGTCGGGAATCCAGCGGGTCACGGCGATGATCGGGCGAGCGGGCATGACCGGCAGCCTAGTGGGCGGAAGGCCCCGCTAGCGAGGTTCGCGCCGCAGCCGCACGAGGCGGCTCGCGGGCCCGGTGCCGGCGAACTCCAGCGGCAGGCCGTGGGTCATCAGCACCGCCCCGTGGTGCACGCAGCCGGTTTCCGCATCGCGGTATCGCGCCGCCGGGTCGAGGTCCCGCAGCAGCGGCGTGACGACCGGCTGGCCGTGGTCGTGCGGGCGCTGCACGAACAGCACCACGACGTCGTCGCCGAGCACGAACTGCACCGCGGTGAGCGGGGAGACGGCGGGGTCCGCCAGGCGGTACGCCGTGCCGTGCTGGACCACGGGCCGGATCTCCTTGTACAGAGCCACGAGCTCGGCCGTGCGCGTGAGCTCATCGGGAGTCCACTTCGTGAGATCACCGCCGAGGCCGAGCACACCGGCCATCGCGACGTGGAAGCGGAACTCGAGCGGCGCCGTGCGCCCGGTCAGCGGGTTGGGACTGTCGGTGACCCACGCGGCCATCGCGCCCGCGGGCAGCAGCTGCGAGAAGCCGTGCTGGATCTTCACGCGATCCGCGGCGTCGGTGTTGTCCGAGGCCCAGATCTCGTCGGTGCGCGCGAGGACCCCCAGGTCCGTGCGTCCGCCGCCGCCCGCGCACGCCTGGATCCGCAGCGCCGGATGATCGGCGCGCAGCCGGTCGAGCACGCCGTAGACCGCGCGAACGTGGTCCACCCACACCCGCCCGGGCCCGGCTTCGGTGAACGCGCGGTTCATGTCCCACTTGAGGTAGTCGATGCCGTGCTCGGTCACGAGCCCGTGCAGCCACTTGTGTGCCCAGTCGGCGACTTCGGGCCGGCCGAAGTCGAGCACGAGCTGGTTGCGCAGCGTCGTCCGCCGGCGGTTCGGCATGTGCACCACCCACTCGGGGTGCGCGCGGTGCAGGTCGCTGTCCGGGTTCACCATCTCCGGCTCGACCCACAGCCCGAACCGCATGCCGAGCCGGTGCACCTCGGCCACGAGCGGGCCCAGGCCGCCGGGGAACCGTTCGCGGTTCACGGTCCAGTCGCCGAGACCGGCGGTGTCGCCGGTGCGCGCGCCGAACCAGCCGTCGTCGACCACGAACAGCTCCGCGCCCGCCTTCGCGGCGATCGCGGCGAGCTCCCGCTGGCCGGCTTCGTCGACGGCCCAGCCAGTGGCCTCCCACGAGTTGTAGACCACCGGGCGCAGCTCCTCGGGGTGCGGCTGCACGAACTCGCGTACGTAGGTGTGCCACTTCCGGCTCGCCCCGCCGAACCCGGCGGCCGTGTAGAGCCCGGCGAACACCGGCGTCTCCCAGGTCTCACCGGGGTCCAGCACCCACTGCACGCCTTCGTGGCCGAAGCCGCCGGTCCACGTCACGCGCCCGGTGTGCGACCGTTCGACGGTGATCCGCCAGCTGCCGCTCCAGGCCAGCGCCGTGCTCCAGACCTCGCCGCGGGTTTCGGTCGCGGTGCCGTCGTCGAGCATCACCCACGGCTGGGCCTGGTGGCTCGACACCCCTCGCCGGCTCGTGAACGTCGTCTCGCCGACGGGCACGTCTTCCCGCAGCAGGCCGGCTTCCGCGCTCCACGCACCGGTGGTGTGGGAGACGCGGTAACCGTCGCGACGGGGGAGGGTCCAGGCCGCGGAGTCCGTGCGCAGCAAGGAGATCGGTTCGGTCCCGGTGTTGCGCAGGACCACGCGCCGTTCGACGACCTCACCACGGAGGTCGTAGTGCAGTTCCGCTACGAGGCCGTAGTGCCGATCCTTCAGCCGCACCACCAGATCGTCGCCGATTTCGTGTCCGGCGTGGGTCCACTCCACGGCTTGGGTGCCGTCCGCGAACCGCACCGAAAGCCCGGCCACACCGAAGAACGCGCCGCCCTCGGTGGCGAGCTCGGCCCGGTCGTCACCCGGTTCGTCGAAGCTCGAGTCCACGGGGTTGCGCCGGCTCGCGATCTGCGTCGCCTGCTCCAACGTGAGCGGCGGACCCCAGTGCACGTGCCGCGCCAGGTCGGCTTCGTCGAGCCGAAAGGCGTAGGCCGAGCTCTCCGTGCGCAGCAGCCACAGCCGGTGATCGACGTCGAATTCCACGGACATGCCCCAGAGCGTAGGGATGACTAGCGGAAAAATAAATTCTTGACGAAGTTAATTTATCCGTCGTACGGTTCCGCGCATGCCTCGCAGTGCACCGGCAAGGGCGCCGATCACGAGTCCCGCCGCGGCCACCGTGTTCACCACGGTGCTGACCCAGGGGCCGGTCAGCCGTGTGGACGTCGCTCGCCGCACGGGGTTGTCGTCCGCGGCCGTCACGAAGGCCGCGCGCCCGTTCATCGAAGCCGGTTACCTCGAAGAGCTGGCCTCGGGCGAGCGCACCGCGCCCGGTGCCGGCCGCCCCGCGAACCCGCTCGCCATCCGGCCCGATCGCGAGTACTTCATCGGCGTCAAGATCACCGGCGACGACCTCATCGGCGTGGTCACCGACCTGCAGGCCCAGATCCGCGTGGCCAAGCACCACCCGCTGACCAGCCACGACGTGGACCACGTGGTGCGCGCGCTCGTCGACCTCGTCGCCGAGCTGCTGGCCGGCTCGGCGCCCGACGGCGCCACCAATTTCCGCGACCGCGCCTACTGCCTGGGCGTCGCGATCTCCGGTGACGTCGACCGGGACTCGGGGCTCGTGCGCTACTCGCCGTTCCTCGGCTGGCACGACGTGCCGCTGGCCGAACTGCTGGAGGAGAGCACGGGGCTCGCGACCACGCTCGAGAACGACGTCAAGGCGCTCACCGTGGCCGAGCAGTGGTTCGGCGAAGGTGTCGGCGCCACCTCGTTCGCACTGGTCACCGTGGGCACGGGCATAGGGAGCGCGCTCGTGCTCGACGGCCGGCTCGTGGGCGGAGCGCACGGCGTGGCCGGCGAGATCGGGCACGTCCCGGTCGCCGGGATGGGCACCGACGGTCCGGCCTGCCACTGCGGTGGCACGGGCTGCGTGGAGGCGATCGCGTCGACCGAGGCGATCGTCGCGAGCGCGCGCCGCGTCACGGGGGAGCCGCAGCTGTCGCTCGACGAAGCCGTGGCGCGGGCGCGAGCGGGGGACGAGCCGCTGCGGGCCGTCTTCGCGACCGCGGGCCACGCGATCGGCCTCGGGCTCGGTGCGCTGGTCAACCTCTTCGGCCCGGAACGGGTCGTCGTCTCGGGTGAGGGCGTGGCGACCTACGACCTGTTCGAGGAGCAGATCCGCCGCACGTTCGCGGAGCAGGCCTTCGGCAGCGCCGCCCGGTGCGGCCTGGTGATCCGGCCGCTGCCGTTCGAGGAATGGGCACGGGGCGCCGCCGCTGTCGCCGTTCAGAGTCTTTTCGTGTCCGACCGCTTGTGAGGAGAAGTCACATGGCCCTGTCCCCATCGTTGTCCCGCAGGAGCTTCCTCGTCGGCTCCGTGCTGTTCGCCGGGGGAGCCGCCCTGGCGGGCTGCACCTCCGATCCGCTGAACAAGAACTCCGGTGCCGCGGGCGGGGCCAAGGTCACGCTCAACCAGTGGTACCACGCGTACGGCGAATCGGGCACGCAGCAGGCGGTGCAGCGCTACGCGCAGGAGTTCACCAAGGCCAACCCGGACATCGCGATCAAGGTCAGCTGGATCGCCGGCGACTACGAGACCAAGCTCAACTCCGCGCTGCTCACCGCCGACGCGCCGGACCTCTTCGAGATCGGCGATTTCCGGTACCAGAACGTGAAGAACGGCCTGCTGGCCCCGCTCGACGACATCGTCGACCCGGTCAAGGGCGACTTCTCCCAGGCCGCGCTGGACACCGCGACCGTCGAGGGCAAGATCTACGGCGTCAAGACGATCGACGACGTGATGATGCTGTACTACCGCAAGAGCGTGCTGGCCGCGGCGGGCGTGAAGCCGCCGACCACGTTCGCCGAGCTGCTCGACGCGACCCGCAAGCTGACCACGGGCAAGCAGAAGGGCCTCTACGTCGGCACCGACGGCGTCGGCGAGGCCGCCACCCTGCTGCTGTGGTCCTCGGGCGCCGATTTCTTCGACGCGAGCGGCAAGAAGGTCGCGTTCGCCACGCCCGAGGCCGTGGCCGCGATCGCGGGCCTCAAGCAACTGCACGACACCGGCGGCCTGTTGCAGGGCTACCCCACCGACTGGTCCGACCCCGGCGCGTTCTCCGACAGCGCCGCCGCGCTGCAGTGGGGTGGCCTGTGGTCACTGCCGGACATCAAGAAGGCCCTCGGCGACGACTTCGGCGTGGTGCCGTGGCCGAAGTTCGGCGACGCGGGCCGCCAGGTCGCGCGCGTCGGCGGCTGGTACCAGCTGGCCAACGCGAAGAGCAAGAACCTCGACGCCGCGAAGAAGTTCATCAACTGGCTGTGGATCCAGCAGGCCGACCTGCAGAAGGACTGGAGCGTCAAGTACGGCTTCCACATCCCGGCGCGCAAGGAGGTCGCGGCGCAGACCACCGAGTTCTCCACCGGCGCGGCCAAGGACGCCGTCACGATCTCGCAGCACAACGGCCTGTCGTACTCGGGGCTGTGGAACAAGGCCTCGGCGACGCTGTTCCTGCAGGCCGCCACGAAGATCGCCAATGGCCAGGCCGACCCCGCCGCCGAACTCGGCGACGCGGCGACGAAGGCCCAGGCCGAAGTCGACAAGCAGCTCGCCTGACATGGCCGTGTCGTCCCCGGCGGCCGTGGCGCCGTCGACCCGTCCGGCGGCGCCCGCGAAACGGCGCCGGCGCAAGACGGACTGGCGCGCGATCGGCGCGTTCACGCTGCTCACCGCGCCGGTGGTGATCGGGCTGGGCGTGTTCAAGTACGTCGCGATCGGGTGGAGCTTCCTGCTCTCCTTCAACGACGCGCGCGGCACGATCTCGCTGGGCAAGTGGATCGGGCTCGACAACTACACGTTCCTGCTGAGCGACTCCGCGTTCCGCGACTCGCTGCTGATCATCGCGCTGTTCACGGTGGTCATCGTGCCGGTCACGTTCGCCGCGTCGCTCGGGCTGGCCGTGCTGGTCAACAGCATCCGCCGTGGCAAGGCGTTCTTCCGCACGGTGTTCCTGATCCCGGGCGCGGTTTCCTATGTGGTCGCGGCGCTCGTGTGGAAGATGGCGCTGTTCAACGGCCTGCCTTCAGGCGTGGCGAACGTGATCGGCGGCCTCTTCGGCGCCGACCCGGTGCCGTGGCTGTCGCAGACGAGCCCGCCGGTGTACTGGGTCGCGGTGGTCACGCTGCGGCTGTGGTTGCAGGTCGGGCTGTACATGATCCTGTTCCTCGCGGGCTTGCAGGCGATCTCGCCTTCGCTGTACGAAGCGGGGGAGCTCGACGGCACGTCGAAGTGGCAGGCCTTCCGCTACATCACGTTGCCGCAGCTGCGGAACACGTCGGTGGCGGTGCTGCTGCTGATTCTCATCGCCGCGTTCCAGGCGTTCGACGAGTTCTACAACCTCTTCGGCACGGGGTTGTCCGGCACGGCGACCGCGCCCGTGAAGCCACCGCTCGTGTACCTCTACGACTCCGCGCTGGGCGACCAGAACTACGGCGTCGGTTCCGCGGGTGCGTTCCTGCTCACGGTGATCATCGTGGCGATCACGTTGCTGCAGGGGAAGTTCGTGGGCTTCGGGAAGAAGGACTGACATGGCCCTGCTGACCGCCGAGGCGGCTCCTGCCCGCGTGCGCGACCGTTCGGGTGGCTGGGGCCGCTGGCCCAAGTACTTGCTGGCCACCGTGCTCGTGCTGATCTTCCTGCTGCCCTTCTACATCATGGTGCGCAACGCGCTGATGACCCGGGCGCAGGTCACCTCGCCCGACTGGTCGTGGCTGCCGGATCCGCTGTCGTGGGTGAACTTCGGCGACCTGTTCGGCGACCCGTCGGTGCCGATGGCCCACGCGCTGCTCAACTCGTTCGTCATCGCGATCATCACGGCGCCGGTGGGCACGGTGTTCGGCTCGATGGCGGGCTACGCCCTGGCCCGCATCGACGTGCCCGGACGGCGTGCGGTGTTCACGTATGTGCTGGTGACGCTGATGATCCCGCAGTCGGTCACGTTCGTGCCGACGTTCGTGGTCGTCGGCGCCATGGGCGGGGTGAACACGGAGTGGGGCATCATCGCGCCGAACCTGTTCAGCGCGTTCACCGTGATCCTGTTCCGCAACTTCTACCTGCGTTTCCCGGCCGAGATCGAGGAGGCGGGCCGGCTCGACGGGCTCGGGTACCTCGGTGTGTACCGCCGGCTGGTGCTGCCCAACTCGGGTTCGATGATCGCCTCGCTGGGGGCGCTGATGTTCATCGAGAGCTGGAACTCCTTCCTGTGGCCCCTGGTCATCGGGCAGGACCCGTCGTCGTGGACGGCCCAGATCGCTCTGTCGACCTTCCTCACCGCGCAGACGATCAACCTGCCCGCCCTGTTCGCCGGCGCGCTGGTGACCATCGCTCCGCTGGTGGCGATGTTCCTGGTGGCGCAACGGTTCATCGTCCGCGGCATCGCGGCGAGCGGGATGAAGGAGTAATCCCTCCTTCGGCTGAATCTCGCGCGAGGCCCTGCCCCGGATGTGTTGGGGGCAGGGCCTTTCGCTGTCCCGGCCCGGTCCCGGCCCGGTCCCGGCCCGTTTCCGGCTCTCGCCTCGGGAGGGGCTCTCGTGCTATGTTCATATGAAGAACTTGTGTGCGCAATACGAACAATGGAGCGCACACCGCAGCGAACACTGCAGCGAACACTTCAGCGAACAACGCGGCGAACAATCGTCGTGGACGCACAACCAGGACGGAAGGGCTCGCGATGGCTAGGGTGCTGTCGCTCGGCGAGGCGGTCGCCGAGCTGGTGCACGACGGGGACACCGTCGCGCTCGAGGGGTTCACGCACCTCATCCCGGTCGAGGCCGGGCACGAGATCATCCGGCAGGGGCGCAAGAACCTCACGCTGGTCCGGATGACCCCCGACGTGGTCTACGACCAGCTGATCGGCGCGGGCTGCGCGAGCAAGCTGATCTTCTCGTGGGGCGGCAACCCCGGTGTCGGCTCGCTGCACCGGTTCCGCGACGCCGTGCAGCACAGCTGGCCGGTGCCGCTGGAGATCGAGGAGCACAGCCACGCGGGCATGGCCAACCGCTACGTCGCCGGGGCCTCGGGCCTGCCGTTCGCGGTGCTGCGCGGTTACACGGGCACCGACCTGCCGGCGCAGACCGACACGATCAAGCCCATCACCTGCCCGTTCACGGGCGAGCAGCTCACGGCGGTGCCGGCGCTGAACCCCGATGTCACGATCGTGCACGCGCAGCGCGCCGACCGCGCGGGCAACGTGCAGATCTGGGGCATCGCCGGCGTGCAGAAGGAGGCGGTGCTGGCGGCGAAGCGGTCGCTGGTCACCGTGGAGGAGGTCGTCGACGAGCTGGAGCCGCGGCCGGGTGCGCTGGTACTGCCCACGTGGGCGGTCACGGCCGTCGCCGAGGTGCCGGGTGGCGCGAAGCCGTCGTACGCGGCGGGTTACTACGAGCGGGACAACGCGGCGTACCAGGCCTGGGACCTGATCGGGCGCGACCGCGACGAGTTCACCAAGTGGCTGAACGAGCTGACCGGGGTGAAGGCATGAGCGAGTACACCGCCGACGAGATGATGACGGTCGCCGCGGCGCGCGCGCTCGGCGCGGGCACGTCCTGCTTCGTCGGCATCGGCCTGCCGAGCACCGCGGCCAACCTGGCCCGGCGCACGCACGCGCCGGACCTCACGCTGATCTACGAATCGGGCTGCCTGGGCGCGAAGCCGACCCGGCTGCCGCTGTCGATCGGCGACGGAGAGCTGGCCGACACGGCCGACGCCGTGGTGAGCGTGCCCGAGGTGTTCAACTACTGGCTGCAGCCCGGGCGCATCGACGTCGGGTTCCTCGGCGCGGCCCAACTCGACAAATTCGGCAACATCAACACCACCGTGATCGGGTCCGACTACCACGACCCGAAGGTGCGCCTTCCCGGTGCGGGTGGCGCCCCCGAGATCGCCGCCTCCTGCAACGAGGTGTTCATCGTGCTGCGGCAGAGCCCGCGCGCGTTCGTGGACAAGGTCGACTTCATCACCTCGTTCGGCCACGGCACGGGCAAGGGCGACCGCGAGAAGCTCGGCCTGCGGGGCGCGGGCCCCACGCTGGTCATCACCGACCTCGGCGTGATGCGGCCCGACCCGGACACGGCCGAGCTCACGCTCACCGAGCTGCACCCCGGCATCGACGCCGAGCAGGTCGTCGCGGCCACCGGGTGGAAACTGAAGGTGGCGGCGGACCTCGGGACCACCCCGGCGCCCACCGACGAGGAACTGACCCTGCTGCGATCCCTGAAGAAGGCCGGCGAATGAGCGACGTATTCCTGTTCGACGCGATCCGCACCCCGTTCGGTCGCCACGGCGGCGCGCTGGCGAAGGTGCGTCCCGACGACCTGGCGGCCACCGTGCTGAAGTCGCTGGCCGAACGCAACGACCTCGATCCGGCCACTGTCGACGAGGTGCTGCTCGGCGACGCCAACGGCGCCGGCGAGGACAACCGCAATGTGGCGCGCATGGCGACGCTGCTCGCGGGCTGGCCGGTGACCGTGCCGGGCGGCACGATCAACCGGCTGTGCGGCTCGGGCCTCGACGCCGTGATGCAGGCCAGCCGCACGATCCAGGTGGGCGACGCGTCGCTGATCGCCGCCGGCGGCGTCGAGTCGATGAGCCGCTCGCCGCTGGTGATGGCCAAGCCCGACAAGGCGTTCCCGTTCACCAACCAAACGCTGTACAACTCGGCGCTGGGCTGGCGCATGGTCAACCCGGCGATGCCGCAGGAGTACGTGATCTCCAACGGCGACTCGACCGAGTACCTCGCCGAGCGTTACGGCATCACACGCGAGGAGCAGGACGAGTTCGCGGTGCGCAGCCACGTCAGCGCCGCCCGCGCGTGGGACGAAGGCTTTTACGACAACCACGTGGTGCCGGTCGAGGGGGTTGAGCTCACCCGCGACGAGGGCATCCGGCCCGACTCCACGATGGAGAAGCTGGCCAAGCTGAAGCCGGCGTTCAAGCGCGACGGCGGCACGGTCACCGCGGGCAACTCGTCGCCGATCAACGACGGCGCGTCGGCGCTGCTGCTGGGCGACGAGGCCGCCGGCAAGCGGCTGGGCAAGGCGCCGCTGGCGCGGATCGCCGGCCGGGGCGCGGCGGGCGTCGAGCCGAACGTCTTCGGCATCGGCCCGGTGCGCGCGGCCGAGATCGCGCTCGAGCGCGCCGGTATCGGCTGGGGCGATGTGGCGGCCGTGGAGCTCAACGAGGCGTTCGCGGCGCAGTCGCTGGCGTGCCTCAAGGAGTGGAAGGAGCTCGACCCCGAGCTCATGAACACCCACGGCGGGGCCATCGCGATCGGGCACCCGCTCGGCGCCTCCGGCGGCCGGATCCTCGGCACACTCGCCTACCGGCTGCAGCAGACGGGTGCGCGCTACGGCGTGGCCGCGATCTGCATCGGCGTGGGCCAGGGGCTCGCCGTCGTCCTCGAACGTCAGTGACCGGGCCCGCCTGATCACCTGCCGCTCGTCCGCCGCCGAACACCGCTGATCCGAAACGACTGGATTTCACCGACCGGATACGGAGGAACCGTGGCCGCTCCCACCGATCTCCGCCTGCCCCGCTACCCGCGGGAGCCGGAGGGGACCAACGCTCCGCTCGATTTCGCGGGCTACAACTCCACGAAGCTGCGGCACCCGTCGCAGCCGCTGGTGCTGCTGCCCCAGATGCTCACCGAGGTCACCGGGCCGCTGCTCGGCCCGGGCCGCCTCGGCGAGCTCGACAACGACCTCACCCGCCAGCACGACGGCGAACCGCAGGGACAGCGGATCATCGTCGGCGGCCGGCTGCTCGACGGCGACGGGCGGCCGATCCGCAACTCGCTCGTCGAGATCTGGCAGGCCAACGCCGGCGGGCGCTACCGCCACACCGGCGACCGCTGGCCGTCGCCGCTCGACCCGAACTTCACCGGGCTCGGCCGCGCGCTGACCGACGACGACGGGCGCTACGAGTTCACCACGATCAAGCCCGGCGCGTACCCGTGGAAAAACCACGACAACGCCTGGCGCCCCGCGCACATCCACTTCTCCGTGTTCGGCTCGGCGTTCACGCAGCGGCTGGTCACCCAGATGTACTTCCCGGACGACCCGCTGTTCTACCAGGATCCGATCTTCAACTCGATCCCCGACGAGAAGGCCCGCAACCGCATGATCTCGCGCTTCAACCTGGAGCGCACCGTGCCGGAGTGGGCGATGGCGTTCGACTTCGACATCGTCGTGCGGGGCCGCGAGCAGTCGGTGTTCGAGGACGAGGAGGACGAGGACTGATGGGCGAGCTGCTCACGACGCCGTCGCAGACCGTCGGGCCGTACCTTTCGATCGGGTTGCCGTGGGAAGACGGACCGTTCGTCGTGCCGGAGGGCACGGAGGGCGCGTTCTGGATCCGCGGCACGGTGACCGACGGGGCCGGCGCACTCGTGCCCGACGCCATGATCGAGACCTGGCAGGCCGATCCGCAGGGCGGGTTCGACCACCCGGACGACCCGCGCGGCCGCAGCGAGACGGGTTTCCGCGCGTTCGGCCGCTGCCCCACCGACGAGAACGGCGAGTTCCGCATCCTCACGCTGCTGCCGGGTGTGCTGCCCGGTGAGCAGGGTGAGCAGGCGCGTCACATCGACGTCTCGGTGTTCGCGCGCGGACTGCTCAACCGGGTCGTCACGCGGATCTACTTCGAGGACCAGGACAACTCGGGCGACGCCGTGCTGGCGAGCGTGCCTGCCGAGCGCCGCGATACGTTGGTGGCGAAGAAGACCGACGACGGCTACCGGTTCGACGTGCGCCTGCAGGGCGAGGGCGAGACGGTGTTCTTCGCGGTCTGATCGGTCCTCCTTTTCTTGTCCATGTCCACAGTTCACTGTCCACAAAGGAGTTACCAGGCGTGAGCGGAGTGGCGGTGCACCGGGTCGTCGAGGGTCCCGACGACGGCCCGGTGGTGGTGTTCTCCAACTCGATCGGCAGCGACCACCGCATGTGGACGCCGCAGGTGGCGCCGCTGGTCGAGCGCGGCTACCGGGTTGTGCGGTACGACACGCGCGGCCACGGTGCCTCGCCCGTGCCGGCGGGTCCGTACGAGCTGGCCGATCTCGGCGGCGACGTGGTGGCGCTGCTCGACGACCTGGGCGTCGAGCGGGCGCACTTCGTCGGGCTGTCGCTCGGCGGGATGACCGGCATGTGGCTGGGCGTGCACGCTCCCGAGCGGGTGCGAAGCCTCACGTTGTGCTGCACGTCGGCGAAACTCGGCCCGCCGCAGGGCTGGGCGGACCGCGCGAAGCTGGTGCGCGCCGAGGGCACGGCGGCCATCGCCGAGGCGGGCGTCGGGCGGTGGGTCACGCCGGCGTACGCGCAGGCGAACCCGGACCAGCTCGCGTTCCTGCGGGCGATGATCGCGGACACCCCCGACGAGGGTTATGCCGCGTGCTGTGGCGTCATCGAGCGGATGGACCAGCTCGCCGACCTGCCGAAGATCGGCGTGCCCACGCTCGTGATCTCCGGCGCCGACGACCCCGCGACGCCGCCTGAGCCGCACGGCAGGCTCATCGCGGAAGGCATTCCGGGTGCCCGGCACGAGGTCGTCGCCTCGGCCGCGCACCTGGGCAACTACGAGCAGCCGGCGGAGTTCACCCGGCTGATCCTCGAGCGGATCACGGAGGCAGTGTGATGGCCGACTCGCCCAGCGAACGGTACGAAGCAGGCATGAAGGTGCGCCGCGAGGTGCTCGGCGACGAGCACGTCGACGGTTCGGTGGCGCGGACCACCGAGTTCAGCCGCCCGTTCCAGGAGTACATCACCGAGGCGGCGTGGGGCTCGATCTGGACGCGCGACGGCCTGGACCGCAAGACGCGCAGCTGCATCACGCTGGCCGCGCTCACCGCGTTGCACTGCCACGACGAGCTGGCCATGCACGTGCGCGCGGCCATCCGCAACGGCCTCACCGCCGCGGAGATCCGCGAGGTGCTGATGCACACGGGCGTGTACGCGGGTGTGCCCGCCGCCAACACGGCGATGGCCATCGCCCAGCGCACGCTGGCCGAACTCGGCGAGCCGACCGCGCAGGTCCCCGACGCCGGATAGGGTTTCCGGCATGGACTCCGACGAACCGGCCGAACGCGGCGCGCACCACGTGCAGTCGCTGGAGCGCGGGCTGGCGGTGATCAAGGCCTTCAGCGCCCAAGCTCCGCACCCGACGCTCAGCGAGGTCGCCCGCCTCACGGGCCTCACGCGCGCCGCGGCGCGCCGGTTCCTGCTCACGCTCGTCGATCTCGGCTACGTCCGCACGGACGGCAAGTACTTCTCGCTCACCGCGCGCGTGCTCGACCTGGGGTACTCGTACCTGTCGAGCATGTCGCTGTCGGAAGTGGCGCAACCGCACCTCGAACGGCTTTCCGCGCAGGTGCGGGAATCCAGCTCCGTGTCCGTGCTGGAGCCGCCGGACATCGTCTACGTCGCTCGCGTCGCGGTGTCGCGCATCATGACCGTGAGCATCAACGTGGGCACCCGCTTCCCCGCCTACGCCACGTCCATGGGCCACGTGCTGCTGGCCGACATGTCGGCCGCGGAGTTCGAGGCCTACCTCCTGGTCGCCGAGCTCGACCCGCTCACGGCCCACACCCTCACCGACCGCGCCGCCCTCGAGGCCGAGCTCGCGCACGTGGCCGAACAGGGCTGGGCCATGGTCGACCAGGAGCTCGAGGAGGGCCTGCGCTCGGTCGCCGCGCCCATCCGCAACCGCCAGGGCCGCGCGGTCGCCGCGGTCAACATCTCCACCCACGCCAGCCGCACCCCCGCGGATTCCGTCCGCGCGGATCTGGTGCCACCCCTGCTCGCCACGGCCTCCGCCATCGCCGCGGACCTCGCCGTCTCCAGCCCGGCACAGGCCGCCCGTGGCTGACTCGTCCACCCCGCGCGTCGCGGGCCTCCTCCTCGCCGCCGGCGCCGGCCGACGCTTCGGCGGCCCCAAAGCCCTCGTCGAACTCGACGGCGAGGCGCTGGTCCAGCGCGCCCTGCGCGCCCTGAGCGCGGCGGGCTGCTCCCCGGTGCGCGTGGTCATCGGCGCCTCCGCCGACACCGTGCGTGCCCTCCTCCCCGACCCCGCCCAGGCCATCCACGCCGACGGCTGGGAAAGCGGCATGGGCGCCTCCCTGAAGGCCGGGCTCACCGCCCTCGCCGCAGCCTTCGGCGACCACACCGACAGCACCGATACCACCGATACCACCGACACTGGCGACTCTGCCGCCCCTGGCGACACTGCCGACGTTGGCATCGTCGATCATGCCGGCACCGCCGATCGCACGGACACCGCGGGGAGTGGCACTGGCGGCCGCGTCGACGGCGGCACGACCTGCGAGAGCGCGACCGTCGACCGCGATCGCACCGACCGCTCCGACACCGCCGCGAGCGAGCCTGCCGGTGGTGTCGGTGCGATCGCACGCGGCGGCAACCCCGTCGCCGCCACGAGCGACAACGCCGCAGCGGCCGACGATGCCCCCGTAGCGGCCCTGGTCCACCTCGTCGACCTGCCGTGGGTGCCGGCGGAAGCCCTCGCGCGTGTCGTGGCGAAAGCGTCCCCGACGGCGGTCGTGCGGGCGGCCTACGGCGGCGTCCCGGGGCATCCCGTGTTGTTCGGCCGGCGGTGGTGGGGCGAGGTCGCCGCGTCGGCGCGGGGGGATCGCGGCGCGCGGGACTGGCTGCGGGGCCGAAGTGACGTCGTGCTCGTCGAGTGCGGGGATCTGGGCAGCGGCCAGGACGTCGATCGGCCGGCTGACCTGCGGCGAACTCCGGAGCCGGGTGCGTGACCGGCACAACCGGCGCCGGGCGTCCTACGATCAGGGGCGTGACCGAGTCCCTCGCCTCGCCCGAAGAGCTCACCGCCGCGCTCGACGCCACCGGGTACCTCGCCGACGAGGGACTGGCGACGGCCGGGTTCCTCGCCCTGCGCATGCGCCGCCCGTTGTTCTGCGAGGGTGAACCGGGGACGGGCAAGACCTCGTTGGCGCTGGCGCTCTCCGCGGCACTCGACCTGCCGCTCGTGCGCCTGCAGTGCCACGAGGGCATCGACGCCGCGCAGGCCCTCTACGAATGGGACTTCCCGCGCCAGCTCCTGCACCTGCGGGCCCTCGAAGCCGCCGACGGGGGGCGCCTCGACGCGGAGACGGCCGAGCGTTCGCTCTACACCGAGCGGTTCCTGCTGGCGCGTCCGTTGCTACGGGCGCTGACCACCGCGCCGTGCGTGCTGCTCGTCGACGAGATCGACCGCGCCGACGACGAGTTCGAGGCGTTCCTGCTGCAGCTGCTCGACGAGTACACCGTCACGATCCCCGAATACGGCGAGGTCCGCGCCGAACAGCCGCCGTTGGTCGTGCTCACGTCCAACCGCACGCGCGAGGTCCACGACGCCCTCAAGCGCCGCTGCCTCTACCACTGGCTCGAGCACCCCGACCTCGGCCGCGAGATCACCATCCTGCGCCGCCGCATCCCCGGCATCGGCGAGACGCTCGCGCGCCAGGTCGCCGACGCCGTGCACCGCCTGCGCGCCATGGACCTCCTGAAGCCGCCGGGGGTTGCCGAGTCCCTCGACTGGGCGCGCGCGCTGCTTGCCCTCGGGCGTGATGAGCTTGACGCCGCCACTGCTGCTCGGACGCTCGGCGCGGTCTTGAAGTACAGCGAGGACCTCGATCGTGTGCGGGCCAAGCTGGATCAGCTGTTCTCCTGACGCCGGCAAGCAGCGCGCCCGAGTCCCTCGGCTGGGCGCGCGCGCTGCTTGCCCTCGGGCGTGATGAGCTTGACGCCGCCACTGCTGCTCGGACGCTCGGCGCGGTCTTGAAGTACAGCGAGGACCTCGATCGTGTGCGGGCCAAGCTGGACCAGCTCTCCTCCTGACGCCGGCGGGTGTCGCCCGAGTCCTTCGGCTGGGCTCGCGCGCTGCTTGCCCTCGGGCGTGATGAGCTTGACGCCGCCACCGCTGCTCGGACGCTCGGCGCGGTCTTGAAGTACAGCGAGGACCTCGATCGTGTGCGGGCCAAGCTGGACCAGCTCTCGTCCTGAACCGGCGAACCGCTCGGAGTCCACAGTGGACTCGCCATTAACTGCGTTGACCGGACCACCGCCAGGCAGTCATGCTTTCTCCATCAACGCGACAGAGACAGCCGAGAGGAGGAAGACCGTGCGGATGACCGACATCGCTCACCGAACCGCGGTCTTCCCCGTGAGCTGACCTGCGCCCGATCACCTGACCCGCGCGAAATCCGCGCGAGGTCCTCCACCACGGACCTTTCCGAAAGCCTCCGCGCGCCCACCCTCCCGCTACCTTGGGTGGTCGCTGTGCGGAGCCGTCGAGCGCGCGCGTCGTCCCGGGGGAGGGGCGGCGTGCGCGCTCTGGCGACACGTCGGACGAAACCGTTGCACAATGGGACGATGGACACCGAGTTCGCGGATCCGCTGGCCGGGTTCGCCGGGTTCGCGGCGGCCCTGCGGGAAGCGGGCGTCGCGTGTGACGCGCGGCGCGTGCAGGCGTACCTGGCAGCGGTGGCGGAGGTGGACATCGCCGAGCCCACGCAGCTGTACTGGGCCGGCCGGCTCACGCTGTGTTCCGATCCCGACGATCTGCCGCGCTACGAAGAAGCCTTCGCCCGCTGGTTCGACATCGAACAGCGGCGCAAAGGCACCCAGGCCGCCCCCGCGCAGAAGCGGGCCCGCATCGCGCCGCTCACCTCCGAAGGCGACGGCAGCGGCCAAGGCGAGGAAGAACCCGACAGCCTCAAGATCGCCGCCAGCGACCACGAAGTGCTGCGCCACCGCGATCTCGCCGAGCTGACCAAACCGGAACGCGAGCACCTGCGCGAACTCCTGGCCACCCTCCGGCCGAAACCGCCGCAAAGGCGGGCCGCCCGGCGGAGGCAAGCCCACCGCGGGCGCCTGGACCCCGCCCGCACGCTGCGCGCCATGCTCGCCGACGGCGGCGAACCCGTGCGGCTGATCCGCAGCCGTCGCGGCACCCGGCCGCGCAGGACCGTGCTGCTCATCGACGTCTCGGGGTCCATGAGCCCGTACGCCGATGCGTTGCTGCGCTTCGCCCACGTGGTCACCAGGTCGAATCCCGCGAGCGTCGAAACGTTCACGCTGGGTACCCGCATGACCCGCGTCTCGCGCCAGCTGCGGCAACGCGATCCGGAGCTGGCGATGCTCGCGGCCGGCAACGCGGTGCCCGATTTCGCCGGTGGCACCCGGCTCGGCGAGACGTTGCGCGTGTTCCTCGACCGCTGGGGCCAGCGCGGGTTCGCGCGCCGCGCGGTGGTCGCGGTGTTCTCCGACGGGTGGGAGCGCGGCGACGTCACACTGCTCTCGGAACAGCTCGGCCGACTGCGCCGGCTCGCACACGCCGTATTCTGGGTTAATCCGCATGCGGGGAGAGAGGGCTACGCGCCGGTCCAGTCCGGGATCGTGGCCGCTCTGCCCCACATCGATCGGTTGCTGGCAGGGCACAGCCTGGCGACGTTGGAACGACTCCTCGGGGAGATGGCCGATGCGTGACGTACTGGACGACGTGTACCGCCGCTGGCAGGCGGGCGAGACGGTGGGCCTGGGCACGGTGGTGGCCACGTTCTCGTCGGCGCCGCGCGCACCGGGCGCGTCGATGGTGGTGGCACCCGACGGCACGGTCGCCGGCAGCGTGTCCGGCGGTTGCGTCGAGGGCGCGGTGTACGAGCTCGCCCAAGACGTGGTCGCCGAGCGCAAACCCGTGCTGCAGCGCTACGGGGTAACCGACGACGACGCCTTCGCGGTGGGCCTGACCTGCGGCGGGATCATCGACATCTACGTCGAGCACGTCGACCGCCAGTCGATGCCGGAGCTGGACCAGGTCGTGGAGTCGGTGCGGGGCGGCGAGCCCGTCGCGGTCGTCACGATCGTCGAGCACGAGACGCCCGGGCTGGTCGGCGAGCGCATGATCGTGTGGCCGGACCGCATCGCGGGTTCGCTCGGCTCCTCGCGCATGGACGACGCCGTGGCCGACGACGCGCGCGGCCTGCTGGCCAGCGGCCGCACCGGCACCCTGCACTACGGGCCCGACGGTCAGCGCCGCGGCGAGGGCATGGCCGTGTTCGTGAACTCGTTCGAGCCGCCGCCGCGGCTGCTCGTGTTCGGCGCCATCGACTTCGCGGCCGCGATGGCGCGCATGGGCGCCTACCTGGGCTACCAGGTCACGGTGTGCGACGCGCGGCCCGTGTTCGCCACCACCAGCCGGTTCCCCGACGCGCACGAGGTCGTGGTCGACTGGCCGCACCGCTACCTCGCCGCGGAGGCCGAGGCCGGCCGCATCGACAGCCGCACGGCCATCGCCGTGCTCACCCATGACCCGAAGTTCGACGTGCCGCTGCTGGAGATCGCACTGCGGCTCGACGTCGGCTACGTCGGCGCCATGGGCTCGCGCAAGACCCACGACGACCGCTTCGCGCGCCTGCGCGACGCCGGCATCACCGAGGCGGAGCTCGAACGGCTGTCCTCGCCGATCGGGCTGGACCTGGGCGCGCGCACGCCCGAGGAGACGGCGGTGTCGATCGCGGCGGAGATCATTTCGCTGCGCTGGAGCGGCAGCGGGCGCCGGCTGGCCGCGTTGTCCGGTCGCATCCACAGCTGAGCCGACCCGGGGACACCCAAAAAAGTCCCGCACGCCCACTGCGTGCGGGACTTTTTTCGCCTTTTCCGCACGTTCGGCGAAATCACGGAAATCGCTCTGCACGTGCGGAACACCTGTCCATGATGGGACCGAACCTGCGGAGAATGCCGCTCTTGCGCCTCGAGCGCAGTCGCGCCGGTGGGCGAATGACCGGAAATGCCCTTGTCCAGCCGGAAGTCGACCATGTCCCGACCGTCCATCCGGGACCCGTCGAGGTTTTGCCGACGGGTGGAAAAATCACCCGGACGGAGGCCCGCATTTGCGGAAACAAGCAGCGAATACTCGCGCAGATGCGGTAGTGCGACCCGGATGTACGACATCAGGACTTGTCCGCGCGCGACAGGAGTAGCAGGCTCGCCTGTGAGGCCGATCACGATCGACCTTGGCCGTTCCCGAACCGGCCCGCCGACCCCACCCGGGTCAGGCGGGCATTTGCTCTTGGAGGCCTTTGATGCGCATCACCGTCACTGTCGACGGCACGAAATACACCGATGAGGTGGAGCCCCGCACCCTGCTCGTCCACTACCTGCGGGAACGCGTCGGGAAGGTGGGCACCGTCGTCGGCTGCGACACGAGCAACTGCGGCGCGTGCACCGTGCACCTCGACGGACACAGCGTGAAGTCCTGCTCCGTGTTGGCCGTGCAGGCCGACGGCTGTGAGGTCACCACCGTCGAGGGCCTGGCCCGCGACGGGCAGCTGCACCCCGTGCAGCGGGCCTTCCACGACAACCACGCCCTGCAGTGCGGTTTCTGCACGCCCGGCATGATCATGGCGTCGATCGACCTGCTGGCCGACAACCCGGACCCCGACGACCAGGCCGTGCGCGAGGGACTCGAAGGAAACCTCTGCCGTTGCACCGGCTACCAGAACATCGTGCGAGCCGTGCGCGACGCCGCGAAGCACATGAGCCCGGGTGCCGGACCCGAGGCCGAACAGATCAAGCACGTCGGCGTGGGTGGTGAGTGATGACCGCGACCATCGAGCCGGAAGTCGGCAAAGCCCGGCGCCGCAAGGAGGACGAGCGGCTGATCACCGGCCGCACCCGCTGGACCGACAACATCGTGCTGCCGGGCATGCTGCACCTCGCCGTGCTGCGCAGCCCGATGGCGCACGCGAAGATCGTTTCCCTCGACACGTCGGCGGCGAAGGACTCGCCCGGCGTCGTCGCCGTCTACACCGGGAAGGACCTGGACCCCGACGGTGCGATCGGCATGCCGTGCGCGTGGCCGGTCACGCCGGACATGAAGGCACCGCGCCGGCCTGTGCTGGCCGATGGCCAGGTGAACTTCGCCGGTGAGGGCATTGCCGTGGTCGTGGCGCGCAGCGCTGGTGAAGCCCACGACGCGCTCGAAGCGATCGAGGTCGAGTACGACGAGCTGCCCGTGGTGCTCGACATGGAGGCGGCGCTCGCCGAGGGTGCACCGCTCGTGCACGAGGACCTGGGCACCAACAAGAACGCGGTGTGGATCTTCGACTCGGGCGAGGCGGGCACCGGCGGCAACGTCGAGGACGCCATAACGTCGTCGGAGATCGTGGTCAAGCGCCGCTTCCGCCAGCAGCGGCTCATTCCCGCGTTCATGGAGCCGCGGGCGTGTGTCGTCGACCCGACGGGCGCGCAGATGACGATGTGGTCGGCTACGCAGATCCCGCACATCCTGCGGGTGATGACGGCGCTGACGCTGGGGCTGCCGGAACACAAGGTGCGCGTGATCGCACCCGACGTCGGCGGCGGTTTCGGCGGCAAGATCGCCGTGCTGCCCGAAGAGATGATGACGGTCCTGGTGGCCAACAAGCTCGGAAAACCGGTGAAGTGGAACGAGTCGCGTTCCGAGTCGATCCTCACCGCCCACCACGGCCGCGACCAGATCCAGGACATCACGATCTCCGCGAACGCCGACGGCACCGTCACCGGGCTGAAGGTCGAGCTGCTCGCGAACCTGGGTGCCTACAACGGGCTCGTCGGTCCGGGCGTGCCGATCCTGGGCGCGTTCATGTTCAACGCGATCTACAAGTTCCCCGCGTACCACTTCGCTTGCACCAACGTGTTCACCACGACCACCCTCACCGACGCCTACCGCGGCGCGGGCCGGCCGGAAGCGACCTACGCCATCGAGCGGATCATGGACGAGCTCGCCGACGAGCTCGGCATGGACCCGATGGAGCTGCGCGAGAAGAACTGGATCAAGCACGAGGAGTTCCCGTTCACCACCGTGGCCGGGCTGACCTACGACTCGGGCAACTACGAGGCCGCCACCGCGAAGGCCAAGGAGCTGTTCGACTACGACGGCCTGCGGCGCGAGCAGCAGCAGCGCCGCGATTCGGGTGACCCCGTGCAGCTCGGTATCGGCATCTCCACGTTCACGGAGATGTGCGGCCTGGCGCCGTCGCGGGTGCTCGGCTCGCTGGACTACGGGGCCGGTGGCTGGGAGTACGCGCAGCTGCGGGTGCTGCCCACGGGCA
Organism: Amycolatopsis sp. NPDC004368; assembly: GCF_053602515.1. Taxonomy (NCBI): domain Bacteria; kingdom Bacillati; phylum Actinomycetota; class Actinomycetes; order Pseudonocardiales; family Pseudonocardiaceae; genus Amycolatopsis; species Amycolatopsis sp. NPDC004368. The sequence goes on from NZ_JBSGDT010000005.1 coordinate 48,341, forward strand.
AGATCGAGGTGACCACCGGAGCCTCGGCCCACGGTCAGGGGCACGAGACGGCGTGGAGCCAGATCGTGGCCGACCAGCTGGGCGTGCCCTTCGAGGACGTCGAGGTGTTGCACGGCGATACGCAGTCGTCCCACAAGGGCATGGACACCTACGGCTCGCGTTCTCTCACTGTCGGTGGCATCGCCGTGGTGAAGGCAGCCGAGAAGGTGGTGGCGAAGGCGAAGCCGATCGCCGCGCACATGCTCGAATGCGCCGAGGACGACCTGGAGTTCGCAGGTGGCAAGTTCACGGTCAAGGGCACGGACTCGTCGACGACGATCCAGGACATCGCGCTTGCCGTGTTCGCGGCGCACGACCTGCCCGACGGCATCGAGCCCTCGCTCGACTCCGACGCGACGTTCGACCCCGAGAACTTCTCCTTCCCGCACGGCACGCACCTGTGCGCCGCCGAGGTGGACACGGAGACGGGCCGGATCAAGCTGCGCTCGTACGTGTGCGTGGACGACGTCGGCGTTGTCGTGAACCCGCTGATCGTCGACGGCCAGGTGCACGGCGGGCTCGCGCAGGGCATCGCGCAGGCGCTGTTCGAGGAGGCCGTGCACGACGAGAGCGGCACGCTCACCACAGGCACGTTCGCCGACTACCTGCTGCCCTCGGCGGCCGACCTGCCCGCGTTCACGACGGCGCGGACCGAGACGCCGTCGACCACGAACCCGTTGGGCGCCAAGGGCGTCGGCGAGGCGGGCACGATCGCCTCGACGCCGGCCGTGGTCAACGCCGTGGTCGACGCGGTGCGCCACTTCGGCGTGAACGACATCGACATGCCGTTGACCCCGATGCGCGTGTGGCACGCCATCCAGCACGGAACCACGGCCGCCGGGGGACCCGGCTCGGAGGCCGGCGGCGGCCTCGGTTCGATCGACGCCTCCGGAGGTGCCCAGTGATCCCGGCCCCGTTCGAGTACGTGGCTCCGTCCAGTGTGGACGAAGCCGTGCAGGCGCTCGTGGCGGCGGGCGAGGACGCCAAGGTGCTGGCGGGCGGGCAGAGCCTGCTGCCGGTGCTGCGGATGCGCCTGGCCGCGCCGACCACGCTCGTCGACCTGCGCAACGTCGCCGAGCTGCGCGGCGTGCGCGAGGACGGCGGCGACCTCGTGATCGGCGCCATGACCACGCACTACGACGTGCAGCGCGACCCGCTGGTCGCCGAGCACGCCGGTCTGATCAAGGCGGCGACGGACACGGTGGCCGACCCGCAGGTGCGCCACCGCGGCACCATCGGCGGCGCCATCTCCCACGCCGACCCGGCCGGTGACCTGGCCGCGCCGGTGCTGGCGTTGGACTCCTCGCTGGTCATCGCGGGTCCACGCGGCCGGCGCACGGTCGCGGCGGCGGAGTTCTTCCAGGACTTCTTCACCACGGCCCTGGCGCCCGACGAGCTGCTCGTGGAGGTGCGCGTGCCGCGCCACACGGGGTGGCGCTCGCACTACGAGAAGTTCAACCGGGTGGCGCAGGCGTGGTCGATGGTCGCGGTCGCGGCCACCGTCCGCACCGAGGGCGGGGTGATCGAGGAAGCCCGCGTGGCGCTCACGAACATGGGCTCGACGCCCGTGCGCGCGACCGCCGTGGAAGAGGCGCTGGTCGGCGCGTCGGCCGACGCCGACGTGATCCGCGCGGCGGCCGCCCACGCCGCCGACGGCACCAACCCGGCCGCCGACGGCAACTCCGACGTCGAGTACCGGCAGCACCTCGCGCGGGTGCTCACCGGCCGGGCTTTGACGGCCGCCGTCGGAGCCTGATGGCGCTCTGAGGCCCACCTTCCGGCCGTGACGGTCGTAAGGTGGGCCTCATCGGTTTTTCTTTTGTCCGGAGAGGAGGTCGGCCCGTGCGGCTCGACCACGAATTCACCGTCCCGGCTCCCGTCGAGGAGGTCTGGCAGGCCGTCATCGACCCAGAGCGTGTCGCCCCGTGCATGCCGGGGGCGTCGCTCACTAAGGTGGAGGGCGACTCCTTCACCGGCACGGTGAAGGTCAAGCTGGGCCCGATCTCCTTGCTGTACAAGGGATCCGGCGAGTTTCTCGAAAAGGACGAAGCGGCCCGGAAGGTCGTCATCAAGGCCTCCGGCAAGGACTCCCGCGGCGGCGGCACCGCGGCGGCCACCGTCACGGTTACCCTGAGCTCGGTGGATGGCGCCACCCACGGCGCCGTGGAGAGCGACATCGCCATCACGGGCCGCCCGGCCCAGTTCGGCCGCGGCCTGATCTCGGAGGTGGGTGGCAAGCTGCTGGACACGTTCGCGGGGAACCTGGCCGACTCGCTGGGCACCTCGGACACCGCTGCGGCCGCTCCCGCCGCTTCGTCGGATTCCGGCTCGGCTCCCGGCTCGGGTTCGGCCGCCGCGGCGGCCGACATCGCCGAACAGACCGCCGCCGACCACGCCGAAGCCACCCCGGCTGCCCCGGCCGCCCCCAAGCCCCAGCTCCGCAGTGTCCCGGCTGGCGGCTCCACGGGTGAGACCGAGGCCATCGACCTGCTGGACTACGCCGGCCAGTCCGTGGCCAAACGCCTGATCCCGGTCGCCGCCGGAGCCGCGGTGCTGTTCGTGGTGATCATGATCATCAGGGCTCTGCGCCGCCGCTGACCCTGCCGGGCGGGGTGCCGCCACTGCCACGCAGTGCCGCGGCACCGCCCCCGGGCCTGGGTCGCCGACGCCTTGTGCATCCCTGGGCCGGGCCGACGAAACCCCCGCCGACGAAACCCCCGCCGACGAAACCCCCGCCGACGAAACCCCCGCCGACGAAACCCCCGCCGACGAAACCCCCGCCCTCCCAGGGGGCGTGCCCATGTCCAGGCTACCGCCACACGCCGACAAAACCCGGTGATCACGGCCCTGAGAGCCAAGTTGTCCACAACTTGACGTGCCTGTGGACAACCCTCCGATCCCGTCCGGCCGCATTCTTTCCGGCGGGTGCCAACGCCACTCTGGCGAAGGTGGGCTCCATCGCGTGGGGAGTGTCCGTCTGCACCGTGGGGAAGTGCGCGCGGCGAGTCCGGGCTACTCGGCCAAACCTCCCAACTCACCCAACCTTGCCCGCCCACTCCACTCTCACCATCACCTGCGGGCAAAGACCCTGTGGGATGTCCCCCGGTTCGGCGACGGCGGTGGGTTGACCGGCTACTCTGGGCCACCTCGTCGGCCGAAGGGGCGTCACGATGCTGGGAGCGGGTCCCCCGGGCGTGCGGGGTGCGCTGGCGTCGTGGCGGGAGTGGCGGAAGTGGGATGGTCTGCCGACGCGGTGGGGGATGTGGGCGGTCGCGCGGCGGCGGTGGATCGCCTATGCCATCACAACAGAGCTGGCCGCAGTGGCGGCCGTCGTGGTCGGGTTCGTGACCGAGTTCGGCGGACCGGTCCAGCTCGGGTGGTTCGCGGCGCTCGTGGTCCTGGGCATCGCGCAGGCGGAGATGTCGCGGCGGATCGAGCGGTTGCGGCGGTGGATGAGCGGCCAGACGCACATCAACGTCACCTCCGTCTGGTACCTCGCGGGGGCCTTCCTGCTCCCGCCGGCGTGGGTGGCGCTGCTGGCGCTCGTCCTGTACCTGCACCTGTGGTTGCGGGTGTGGCGCAGCGTGCGGTCGCGCCCGGCGCACCGGTTCCTCGCCAGCACCGCGTGGGCCATGCTCAGCTGCTTCGCCGCGGCGGCCGTCCTCACGATCGACCACCTCAACGACGCGTTCCTCAACACCTGGCACGGCGTCCTCGCCCTCGGCGCGGCCGCGGCCGTGTTCGAGGTGGTCAACGTGGCGCTCGTCGCGACCGGGATCTACCTCTACACGGGCAGCCGGCTGGCCGCGGACCTCATCGGCACGTGGGAGGACAACGCCTTCGAGCTCGCGACGCTGTGCCTCGGCGGCCTGGCGGCGCTCGCGCTGGTCGCGCAGCCCGTGCTCGTCGTGTTCGTCGTGGCGCCGCTGCTCCTGCTGCACCGGTACCTGCTGCTCAAGCAGCAACTGCAGGTCGCCGCCGTCACGGACGAGAAGACCGGCCTGCTCAACACCGCGGGCTGGCACGATCTCGCCACCCGGGAGTTCACCCGCGCCCGCCGGCGAGGCCCGGGCAGTGAGTTCGCGGTGCTGATGATCGACCTCGACCACTTCAAGCGCATCAACGACACCTACGGCCACCTCACCGGCGACGAGGTCCTCGCGGCCGTCGCCGTCGCGATCGAGGACGCCGTGCGCCAGACCGACACCGTCGGGCGGTTCGGGGGCGAGGAGTTCGTGGTGCTGCTGCCGGCCACCGGCGGCACGCCCGTGCTCGCCATCGCCGAGCGGGTGCGCGTCGCGGTGGGGGAGCTGAGCGTGGTGGTTGCCGGCACCGTGCAGGTCAGCGGGCTGTCGGTGTCGGTGGGCGTCGCCGGGTATCCCGAGGCGGGCGACACGCTCGACCAGGTGCTGCGCTCCGCCGACGCCGCCCTCTACCGAGCGAAGGACGCCGGGCGCAACCGCGTCGCCGTGTGAGTCACCGCTCGAAATACCCGATCACCGGCTTTGTTGAACGTTGTATGACTGCGGATCACGAGACCGACGTGGTGGTGATCGGGGCCGGGCAGGCGGGCCTGTCGGCGGCCTACCACCTGCGGCGCACCGGGCTCGCCAACGAAACCGGCTTCGTGGTCCTCGACCACGGCAAACGCCCCGGCGGCGCGTGGCAGTACCGCTGGCCGTCGCTGGTCGTCGGCAAGGTCCACGGCATCCACGACCTGCCCGGCATGGTCTTCGGCACGCCCGACACGACCAGGCCCGCCAGTGAGGTCGTGTCCGAGTACTTCGGCCGCTTCGAGAAGACGTTCGACCTGCCCGTGCACCGTCCGGTCGACGTCACGGCCGTCCGCGCGGACCAGGATCGCCTGCTGGTCGAGACCCCCGCCGAGACGTGGGCTGCACGCGCCGTGATCAGCGCGACCGGCACGTGGGACCGTCCCTTCTGGCCGCACTACCCGGGGCAGGAGATCTTCTCCGGCCGTCAGCTGCACACGGCCGACTACCCCGGCGCCGAAGCGTTTCGCGGCCGCCGCGTGGTCGTGGTCGGCGGCGGCACGTCGGCGGTGCAGCTGCTGATGGAGATCGGGCCCGTCGCGAGGTCGACGACCTGGGTCACCCGCCGCCCGCCGGTGTGGCGCGACGAGCAGTTCAGCGAGGACTGGGGCCGCCAGGCCGTCGCGAAGGTCGAGCAGCGCGTGCGCGAAGGGCTGCCGCCGCAGAGCGTGGTGAGCGTGACCGACCTCGCCGTGACGCCCGAGGTGCGGGCTGCACAGGCCGCCGGCTACCTCGACCGCAAGCCGATGTTCGACCACCTCGTGCGTGACGGCGTCGTCTGGGCCGACGGCACCTTCGAGCCGGCCGACATGATCCTCTGGGCCACCGGCTTCCGCGCCTCGATCGACCACCTCGCACCACTGCACCTGCGCGCGCCCGGCGGCGGCATCCGCCTCGACGGCACCCGCGTGGTCGCCGAGCCGCGCCTGCACCTCGTGGGCTACGGCCCGTCGGCCAGCACCATCGGCGCCAACCGCGCCGGACGCGCCGCCGTGCAGGAGATCCGGCGCCTGATCGGCCGGTGATTCGACAACTCGATACGCCGTAAAGTATTGTCCCCTTACATTGTAAAGAGATGGGGGACGAAATGGTCGCTTTGCCTGGCGGAACGACGATCGACGTCGAGGTGCACGGCGACGGTCCGGCGTTGCTCCTGCCTGTGAACCCGCGCCCGATGGCAGGCGAGCAGGCCGAGTCCGTGCGCCAGTGGGGCGGCGATCCCGAGCTGGGCCGCTCGCTCATCAAAGGTCTGGCCGGCTACCGCGTGATCGCCTTCGACTACGAGGGCCACACGCTCGCCCACCCGCGTCCGGAAATCCTGACCCCGGACGAGATCGCGGCCGACTTCCTGGCGATCGCCGCGGCGGCCGGGGCCGAGCAATTCGCCTACTACGGCTATTCCTGGCTCGCCCTCGCCGGTCTGCAGCTCGCCCTGCGCACCGACCGCCTCGCCGCGCTGGTGATGGGTGGCTACCCACCGCTCGAAGGCCCGTACGACGCGATGCTCGCCGTCACCCGGGCGACGCACGCCCTGCCCCGCACTGAAGGCGGCGACGCGACCCCGGGTGACTGGGACTCCGTCGACTTCACGATGTCCACCGCGCAGACCCGGCAATTCGTCACGCTTTACGAGGCCCTGCAAGGCTTTGACGACCACGCTGTCCGTCTGGCAATCCCACGCCTGTGCTTCGCGGGCACCGAGGACCGCATCGAATACGGCGAACGCTGGGGTGGTGTCACCGTCGACATCGCCGGTCCGCTCGGGCGTAACCGCGCGGCCCTCGAACGGGACGGCTGGACCGTCGAGCTCCTCGAAGGTCTCGACCACATGTCCGCCATGCAGGCCAAGGCCGTGCTGTCCGTGCTGCGGCCCTGGCTCGACGAGCACTTCGGGTACGGGCGCCTGGGGTAAATAGTCAGCCAAGACTGATCAGTGTAGGCTGTCTATTGTGAACGAGCAGAGCTCTCCCGACGCCGTGGCCCAGCGGCTGCGGATCCTCGTCGGCCGGTTGCGGCGCCGGATCCAGGACGCGTCCGCGGTCGGTGACCTGAGCGCGCCGCAGGCCTCGGCACTGGCGCGGCTGACGATTTCCGAGCCGTCGTCGGCCAGCCAGCTCGCCGGTGCCGAGCGGGTGCGGCCGCAGTCGATGGCCAAAACGGTCGCCGCGCTGTACGAGCAGGGCTTGATCCGGCGCGAGGCCGACGCGGAAGACGCGCGCCGTCAGCTGATCTACCTCACCGACGAGGGCCGTGCCGTGGCCCAGGGCGCTCGGGCCAGCCGGGAGGAATGGCTGGCCCAGGCGTTCGAGCAGCGTTTCACCGACGCCGAGCGCCGGATCCTGGACCAGGCGCTGACGCTGCTGGAGCGTGTGGTCGAGGAATGACCACTCCAGTGAGAACCCGCGAGCGGCTCGACGGCTTCAACCCCAAGCTCATCGCACCGCTGGTGGCCGGCGCGATCCTCAACCCGATCAACTCCACGATCATCTCGGTCGCGCTGGTGCCCATCGGCGTCGCGTTCGGGGCGCCGCCCGCGCAGACGGCGTGGCTGATCTCGGCGCTGTACCTAGCGACCGCCGTGGGCCAGCCGGTGGTCGGGCGCCTGATCGACATCTTCGGGCCGCGGCGGCTCTTCCTGCCCGCGGCGGCCCTGGTGGGTGTCGCCGGTGTGGTCGGCGCGCTCGCGCCGAACCTGGCGGTGCTGATCGTCGCCCGTGTGATCCTCGGCTTCGGCACCTGCGCCGGCTACCCCGCGGCGATGCGGCTGATCCGCGACGAAAGCCACCGCACGGGCAAGGACAGCCCCGCCGTCGTGCTCACGATCCTGGCCATCGCCACGCAGACCATCGCCGTGATCGGCCCGCCGCTGGGTGGCCTGCTGATCGGCCTCGGCGGCTGGCAGGCCACGCTGGCGATCAACATCCCGGTCGCGCTCCTCGCGTTCGTGCTCGGTTGGCGCCGGTTCCCGCGCGAAGAACGCAAACCCGGCACGCTTCACCTCGACCTCCCCGGCATCGCGCTGTTCGCGACGACGCTGGTCGCGCTGCTGCTGTTCCTGATGAACCCGCACGCCTCGAACTCCTACCTGCTCGTGCTCACGGTGCTCGCCGCAGCGGGGTTCACGGTGCGCGAGCTGCGCCACCACAGCCCCTTCATCGACCTGCGTGTGCTGGGCGGCAACGTCCCGCTGCTGCTCACCTACGGCCGCGCGCTGCTGGCGTACGTCGTGTCCTACAGCTTCGTCTACGGCTTCACCCAGTGGCTCGAGGACGGCCGTGGCCTGTCCTCGAGCACGACGGGCCTGGTCACGCTGCCGATGTTCGCCGCCGGCATCGTCGTCTCCGCGATCACCGGACGCAGGCAAGCGTTGCGCGGCAAGCTGATCGCCGCCGGGCTCGCGCAGGTCGTCGCGTGCGTGCTGCTGTTGGCGCTCGCGCCGACGAGTCCCGTGTGGATGATCGTCGGGATCCTGCTGATCTTCGGCATTCCCCAGGGGCTCAACAGCCTCGCGCTGCAGAACGCCGTGTACCGGCAGGCGAACCCCGAGAACGTCGGCGCATCCGCGGGGCTGCTGCGCACCTTCGGTTACCTCGGCGCCATCGTGTCCTCCGCCGCGCAAGGCGGCTTCTACGGCCGGCGCGCCGACACCGGCGGCCTCCACCACCTGGCCTGGTTCCTCGTGGTCGCGAGTGCTGTCTTCCTGCTCGTCAACGTCCTGGACCGGACGCTGACGCGGTCCAACCCCCGAGAAAGGCACCCGGAAATGACCGACCACCTCGACCCGGCCCACACGGCCCTGCTGGTGATGGACTACCAGACCGGCATCGTCGGCCGCGTCTCCGACAACCAGGCGCTGGTCGACCGCGTCGACTCCGCGATCACCGACGTGCGCGCCCACGGCGGCCACATCGGCTGGGTCCGCGTCGGTTTCGACGACGCCGAGTTCGACGCCATCCCGGCCACCAGCGTGTTCGCGCGCATGGTGGCGCCCGAGACCCGCGCCGCGATGCACGCCGACGCACCGGCCACCCAGATCGACGAGCGGCTCAGCCCGCAGCCGCAGGACATCGTCGTGCGCAAGACCCGCGTGGGCGCGTTCACCACCACCGACCTCGACGCCCAGCTGCGCGGCCGCGAGATCGACACGCTGGTGCTGGCCGGCATCAGCACCAGTGGCGTGGTGCTGAGCACCGTCCGCGAGGCCATGGACCGCGACTACCGCATCCTCGTCCTCGACGACGCCACCGCCGACTTCGAGCCGGGCACCCACGAGTTCCTCACCGGCACGATCTTCCCGAAGTTCGCGACCGTGCTCGACGTCGAGGGTCTGTCGAAGCTGTTCGCCTAACGGCCCAGGTACCGGACCTGCCCGGGCTTCGCCGCGTCGAAGTCCGGGCGGCCGGCCAGGTGCTCCGGTACGCCGACTTCCCACCACGCCCCGGCTTCCGTCCACGCGGCCGGCAGCGTGCGCACCACGACCACGGCGGGCCGGCGCTCGGCGACGGCGGCCGCGCGGGCCTTGGCGTAGGCGTCGCGCAGGTCGGGGACCGATGTCGCCTCGAAAACGGCGCAGCCGAGCGCTTGCGCGTGCCGCGCGAAGTCGACGCGCGGTGGCTCGGCGTGGGTGGTGCGGCAGTCGGCGTAGAAGTTGTTGAACGGCTTGCCGCCCTGGCCCTGCTGCAGGCGGGCGATCACGGCGTACCCGTCGTTGTCGCAGACCACCGCGACCAGCGGGTGGCCCGCGAAGGCGGCGGAGAACAGGTCGGAGTTGAGCATCAGGTACGAGCCGTCGCCGAGCAGCGTCGTGACCAGACCTTGCGTGTGGGCCATGGCCGCGCCCCACGCGCCGGAGAGCTCGTAACCCATGCAGGAGAAGCCGTATTCGACGTCCAGGCTGATCTCGCCGGACCCGCGCCAGCCGCCGATCAGCTCACCCGGCAGGCCGCCCGACGCGGTCATCACGTAGTCGTGGGGCTCGGACAGGTCGTTGACCACACCGACGACCTGCGCGTAGCTGGGAATCTCCGATTCGGCGCCCCGCAGCGCGTCGATGTGCGTGTCCCAGCCGGCGCGTTCCGCCGCGGCTCGGGACGTCCACTGTGGATCGACGCGCCAGCTTTCCAGCTGTGCGCCCAAATCGTCCAGGCCCGCGTACGCGTCCCCGACCACGGCCAGCGCGCCGTGCTTCACAGCGTCGAACGCGGCCGCGTTGAGCGTGACCAGGCGGGCTTCGGCGGAGAACACCGTCCACGACGCGGTGGTGAAGTCCTGCAGCCGCGTGCCGACGGCGAACACCACGTCGGCGGCCGCGGCGACGGCGTTCGCCGAAGACGACCCCGTGACGCCCAGCGGGCCCGCGTACAGCGGATGGGTGTGGGGCACCAACGTGCGGCCCGCCGTGGTCTCCGTGACCGGAATCCCGTGCCGCTCGGCGAACTCCAACGCACGCCGGCCCGCGCCCGAGTACCGCACGCCGCCGCCCAGCACCAGCAGGGGTCGCTTCGCCGCGCGCAGCACCCCGGCCGCCTCGGTCGCCGCGCGCCGGTCCGGGCGCGGGCGCGGCAGCCGGTGCGTGACGGGTTCGAACAGCTGCTCGGGGAAGTCGAACGTCTCGGCCTGCACGTCCTGCGGCAGCGCGAGCGTGACCGGCCCGCAGTCGGCCGGGTCGGTGAGCACGCGCGCGACCTGAGGCAGCGTCGCCAGCAGCTGTTCGGGGCGCGTGATCCGGTCGAAGTAGCGGCTCACGGCGCGGAAGGCGTCGTTGACCGTGGCCGTGCCGTCGTGGAAAGGCTCGATCTGCTGCAACACCGGATCGGGCGCGCGGCTGACGAACGCGTCGCCCGGCAGCAGCAGCACCGGCAGCCGGTTGGCGTGCGCGACGCCCGCGGCCGTGACCATGTTGAGCGCGCCCGGCCCGATCGACGAGGTGACCACACCGACCTGCCGCCGCTGCGTCGCCTTCGCGTAGCCGATGGCCGCCAGTGCCATGCCTTGCTCGGTGTGCCCGCGCCAGACAGGGATCTCATCGCGGTGTTCCTCCAACGCCGTGCCGAGGCCGAGGACGTTGCCGTGGCCGAAGATCGCGAAAACGCCCGGGAAAAGCGGCACCTCACGGCCGTCGAGCGTCTCGGACCGCTGCGCGAGCAGCCAGCGCACCAGCGCCTGCGCCGTCGTCAGCTTCATCGCGCGCGCCCCTCGAAATCGGTGACGGGACACCGCGGGTCCTGCTGCTGCGTGGCCCAGGTGTCGCGGACCCAGCCGTGGGCGGGGTCGTCGCAGAACGCCATCGAGCGCTCCTCGGCGGGCCCGGCCAGCACGTTCAGGTAGTACATCGGGTAACCCGGCGCCGCGACGCACGGGCCGTGGTAGCCGCGCGGGATCAGGAAGACGTCGCCGTCGCGCACGGCCACGTCTTCGTCCAGCGAGCCGTCGGCCGTGTAGGTGCGGTGCAGACCGAAGCCCGCGCGTGAAGGCGTGACACCGTCGCGGCCGGCGATGCGGAAGTAGTAGATCTCCTCGTTCACGACCTCGCACTCGCTCGCCTCGTCGTGCTTGTGCGGCGGGTAGGAGGACCAGTTGCCGTCGGGCGTGATGAGCTCACACGCGTTGAGCTTGTCCGCGTGGTCCCACACGCCGGGCACCCCGAAGTTGGTGACCTGGCGCGTCGCCTGGCCCGAGCCGCGCACCTCCACGGGCACGTCCTCGGCCGGTCCGTACTTCGGCTCCAGGCGGTTTTCGCAGCGCGCCATCGGCAACGCGATCTCGGCCCCGGTCGGTGAGGTGAGTTCGACTTCGGCATCCCTTGGCACATAAGCGAAATCCGTGACTCGCGTGAACACCGAATCACGGCCTTCGAGCTCGAACTCCTCGTCGTCAACGCGCACGGTGACCGAGCCGGACAGCGGCAGCACGAACGCCTCGAACCCACCCGTTTCGATCAGTCGCGGCAGCCGGCGGCCGATCTTCAGCACCCGCAGCCCGGTGTGCGACCAGCCGGCGTCCGCCGGGGTCAGCAGGATCGGGTCGGAGTCGTCGGTCAGTGTCCCGTGTGGACGGTGCAGTGCGCTCACTTCGCGGCCTCCAGGATCTTCGCGGCAGCAGCCACGGCGGACCCGACGTCACCGTCGGGCGGGTAGAGCAGCGTACGGCCCACGACGAGCCCGCGCACCACCTCATGGCGCAGGGTGCGACCCCACGACGCCAGGTCGGCGGTGGTATCACCGGAGGGCACCCCGCCCAGGACCACCACCGGCAGCGTCGTGGCGCCGAGCACGGCGGTGTCGTCGGTGGAGGGCAGCTTGAGCCAGGTGTGTGCCGACGTGACGCCGATGCCCGAAGCCACCGTGACGGCCCTGGCCAGCGCCGTCGAGTCCTTCTGCAGCACCAGCCGGCCTTCGGCCCGGGCATACGGCAGCGGCTCGACCATCGCCATCAGGCCGTACGCCGCGAGCTCGGTGACGGCGTCGGCGCAGGCCTGCAGCGTCGGCACGGTGCCGGGGTCGTCGTCCACGAGCCGCAGCAGCATCTTGCCGCCGTCGAGACGGGAGTCGACCAGCGATGCGGCGTGGTAACCGGTGAAGCGGTCGTCGATCTCCCAATCGGCGCCGGCCAGGCCGCCGCGGTTCATGGAGCCGATCACGACCTTGTCGTGCAGTGCGCCGAGCAGCAGGAGCTCCTCGACCACGTCGGGGGTGCCGAGCAGCCCGTCGACGGCGGGGTTGGCCAACGCGACCAGCAACCGCATCAGCAGCGACCGGCGGTCGGCCATCGCGAGCGGGTCGCCGCCCACGCCGAGGGCGCCGCGCGCCGGGTGGTCGGCGGCCACGAGGAACAGCGTGCCCTTGTCCGACAACAGGTTCTCGCGCCGCCGGCGGGAGGTGTACGCACGGCGCACCGCGCCCGGGTCGGTGGCCCGCACGCGCAGCAGCTCGTGCCATCGCTCGTCGGTCAGCAATGGCGTCACAGCAGGTCCTCGATCACAGCAGCTCCTCGATTTCGGTGGCCGTCGGCATCGCGTCGGCGCACGCGAGCCGGGCCGCGACCAGCGCGCCGGCCGCGTTCGCGTACTCCGCGAGGCGCACCGGAGCCCAGCCCGAGAGCAGCCCGTGCACGAGCGCGCCGCCGAACGCGTCGCCCGCGCCGAGGCCGCACACCACCTCCACACGCTGCGGCGGCACCGTCGCCCGGCCCTCGGGCGTCGCGACGAGCACACCCTCTGCGCCCTTCTTGATCACCGCGAGCCGCACGCCGCGAGCCAGCACCCGGTCCGCCGCCTCCTCCGGATCGGCCGTGCCCACGGCGACCTCGACCTCCGCGCGGTTGCCGACGGCCACGGTCACGTGGTCGAGCATCCAGCCGATCTCCTCGCGCGCGGTCTCGACGTCCGGCCAGAACATCGGCCGGTGGTCGAGGTCCACCACGGTGTGTGCCCGCCGCCCGCGCGCCTCGAGGATCTTGCGCTGGGTGGTGCGCGCCGGTTCTGTGGAGACGCCGGTGCCGGTGACCCACAGCAGCGGCACCTCGCGCACGACGTCCCACGGCACGTCGGCGTCGGTCAGCGTGAGGTCCGGCGCGATGGGGGAGCGGTAGAACAGCAGCGGCGGGTCGGCCGGCGGGTTCAGCTCGCAGAACACCACCGGCGTCTGCAGGTCCGCCGAGGTGCCCACGAACTCCGGCGAGACGCCGAAGCCCGTGAGCGCTTGCCGGACGTAGCCGCCGAAACCGTCGGGCCCCACCTTCGTGAGCACGGCGGTGCGGCGGCCGAGCCGCGCGGCGGCGACCGCGACGTTGGTCGCGGTGCCGCCGAGCGACTTGGCGAACGTGGTGACCTCGGCCAGCGGCACGCCGCTCTGCTCGGGGTAGAGGTCCACCCCGACCCGGCCGACGGTCAGCGCCTCGAGCGTCACGATTCCACCGCGCGCAGTTCGTGCTCCAGCGCTTCCAGCTCCGCACCGCCCGCCATCTGCCGGGTGAGCTCCTCGATGCCGATCTCCGAATTCTCGTACGAGCCGAGCGCGGCACCGCGCTTGAGCAGCAGGAATCGATCGGCCACCGGATACGCGTGGTGCGGGTTGTGCGTGATCAGCACGACCCCGAGACCGCGGTCGCGAGCCTGCGCCACGTACTTGAGCACGACCCCGGCCTGCTTCACGCCGAGCGCCGCGGTGGGCTCGTCGAGAATCAGCACCTTCGCGCCGAAGTGCACGGCCCGCGCGATGGCCACGCACTGGCGTTCACCGCCGGACAGCGTGCCCACGGGCTGCTCGACGTCGCGCAGGTCGATGCCCATGTCGGCCAGCGCCTTCTTGGTGGTCTCGCGGGCCTTCTTCCGGTCGAGCATGCGGAACGGGCCGACGCCGACCGTCGGCTCGGACCCCAGGAAGAAGTTGCGCCACACGCTCATCAACGGCACCACGGCGAGGTCCTGGTACACCGTGGCGATGCCGCGGTCGAGCGCCTCGCGCGGCGAAGTGAACCGCACCGGCTCGCCCTCGACCAGGAACGCGCCGCGGTCGTGCTGGTGCACGCCGGCGAGGATCTTGATGAGCGTGGACTTCCCGGCCCCGTTGTCACCGAGCACGCAGGTGACCTCACCCGCGTTGACCACAGTGGACACGTCGCGCAGCGCCACGACGCTGCCGTACATCTTGCCGACGTCCTTGACCTCGATGAGCGGTGCGTTCATCGCCGGACCCTTTCCGCGCGTCGCCGGAAGGCGTTGTTGACCAGGACCGCGGCCAGCAGCATGATCCCGAGGAACAGCATGAACCAGTCGCTGTCCCACCCGGCGAACACGATGCCCTGGCGTGCCATGCCGAAGATCAGGGCGCCGATCGCGGCACCCACGGCCGAGCCGTACCCGCCGGTGAGCAGACAGCCGCCGATCACCGCGGCGATGATGTACTGGAACTCCAGCCCGATGCCCTGGTTGGCCTGCACGCTGGCGAACCGCAGGATGTTGATCGAGCCGACGAGCCACGCGGCCAGCGCCGTGCCCATGAACAGCAGGATCTTCGTGCGCACCACGGGCACGCCGACCGCGCGCGAGCTCGGCGCCGAGCCGCCGACGGCGAAGATCCAGTTGCCGAACCGCGTGCGCGACAGCAGCCACGCGGCCACCGCCGTCACGCCGATCCACCACACGATGGAGATCTGGAACGGCGTGCCCCCGATGTCCACCGTGGACGCGAACACGAACCCGGCCGAGGCGTAGCCGTCGGTCGACCGCATGCCCGACACCTGCACGGTGCCGGTGACCAGCCGCGTCACGCCGAGGTTCAGGCCCTGCAGCGCGAGGAAGGTGCCGAGCGTGACGATGAAGCTCGGCAGGCCCGTTTTCATCACGAGCCAGCCGTTGAACGCACCCACCACCAGGGCGAAGACCAGCGACACCAGCAGCGCGAGCCACACGTTCCAGCCGGCCTGCGTCGCGAGAATCGCGGTGACCAGCGAGGTCGACGCCGTCATCACACCGGCCGACAGGTCGAACTCGCCGCCGATCATCAGCAGCGAGACGGCCACGGCCATGATGCCGAGCGTCGCCGCGTCGTCGAGCCAGGTGGCGGCGCCGCTGGCGCTGAAGAACTTCTCGGTCACGAGGGAGAAGAACAGGAACACCACGGCGGCGCCGAGCAGGGCGCCGATCTCGGGCCGGACCACGAGCCGGTCGGTCAGCCGCGGCTTCACGAGCCGCTCATCGAGGGTGGTCGTCATCGGGTGCCCCTTTGCACGTACTGGCCGACCTTGTCCACAGTAGATTTGTCGACCAGGTCGGGGCCGGTGAGCACCGGCTTGCCGCCGCCGACGATGTTCGCGTTGTCGCGGTAGAGCTTGAGGAACGTCACGGGCAGGTAGCCCTGCTCGTACTGCTGCTGGTCGACGGCGAAGAGCACGTCACCCGATTTGATGGCGGCCACCACGTCGGAGTTCAGGTCGAACGTGCCGACCTGCGCGTTCGAGCCCACCGACTTGATCGCGCTCACGGCGCGCGCGGCGACCTGCGAGTTGAGCGTGAGCACGGCGTCGATCGACGGGTCGGTCTGCACCGCGCCCCGGATGCGCGACTCGGCGTCGGTGGGGTTGGAGATGTCCACCTGCAGCGTCTGCACGTCGCCGCCGAAGCCGGCCTTGGCGCCGTCGCAGCGCTGGGCCTGCCCGACGTTGCCCGCTTCGTGGATCACGCAGAGCAGCTTCTTCTTGCCGAGGTCCTTGAACTTCTTGCCGGCTTCCTGTCCCGCGATGGACTCGTTCTGGCCCACGTGGGTGAGCGCGCCGTAGGCCGCGCTCTTGTCCTCGCCCGAGTTGATGGTGATCACCGGGATCCCGGCGCGCACCGCGGCCTCGATCGAGGGCTGCAGGGCCTCGGGGTTGGCCATCGAGACGACCAGGCCCCCGATCTGCTGGGCGACGGCGTTGTCGATCAGCTTGGCCTGCGCTCCCGGGTCGCCGTCGGAGGCGTATTCGACCTGCACGCCCAGGTCCTTGCCCGCCTGCTCGGCGCCGTTCTTGACGACGTTCCAGAACGCGTCACCGGCGGTGCCGTGGGTGATCACGGCGACCTTGAGCGGCCCGGAGTCGACCGGTGCCGCGGCGGGCGCCGTGGCCTTCGGCTCGGCGGCGGGCCCGGTGCACGCCGACAGCACCAGCCCGGCGGTCAGCAGCCCCGCCACCACCCGGCCGGTCCTCGAACGCGGTTTCGGCACAGTGCTTCTCGAAACCCCGCGCCGCAAAACCCCGCGCCTCGAACGAAGGGACATCGTGGACTCTCCTCGCATCGTTGCCGCTCACCGGTCAGCCGGCCAGGCGGCCGACCATTCGCCCGAGGCACGCCAGGCTCGCCGCCACGTCGCGTTTCGGCAGGTCCCGGGGGCTGCGCTCGTCGAGCGCCGTGTCCTGCTCCAGCACGTACCAGCCGTCGTAGCCCGCCTCGTGCACGAAGCGAACCATGGCTTCGATGTCCACGTCACCCTCCCCCAGCGGGACGTACAGACCTTTGCCCACGGCCTCGGTGTAGCCGAGCGTGCCGGCGCGCACGGCTTCGGCCAGCGCTCCGCGCACGTCCTTGAGGTGCAGGTGCCCGATCCGGTCCGGGTACCGCCGCGCCAGCTCGACGGGATCGGTGCCGCCGATCAGCAGGTGGCCGGTGTCGAGGCACAGTGCCACGTCGGAGTCGGCGAGGAACCGCTCGACCTCGGCCTGCGTCTCGGCGTGGGTGCCGACGTGGGGGTGCAGCACGGTCTTGAGGCCGTGGCCCGCCGCGACGTCGCGGATCCGGCCCGCGGTGCTGATCAGCGTGGCCCACTGGGCCTGGGTGAGGGTGGGCCGTTCGTCGTAGCCGTCGAGCCCGGTCGCGGCGGCGAGCACGAGCACCTCGGCGCCGCACGCGGCGAAGAGCGCGGCCGAGTCCTCTGCTTCGGCGAGCGCGGCTTCGGGGTTTTCGTGCAGCACCACGGCGAGGAAACCGCCGATGAGGTTCAGGCCGTAGTTCTTCAGCAGGGTCTTCAGCTCGGCCGGGTCGCGCGGCAGGTACCCGGGCGGGCCGAGCTCCGTTGCGGTGATGCCGAGCTCCGCCATCTCCCCGAGCACGGTCGGCGCGTCGAGGACCCGGCCCCAGCCCGGCACTTCGCACACCCCCCACGAGATCGGCGCGGCGGCGATGCGAATGGTCTCGGTCATGCGTGCTCACTTCCGTACGGTGACTGTCGTTGGCCCGTTCGGTGCGCGTTGGAGCGCTCTATTGATTGGAGCGCTCCAAGCTTGTAGCGTCGGCCACACCCGAGTCAAGGGCCGGTTTCCGGCCGGTTGCGGCGGAGAGGCAAGCGAATCGTGAAGCCCACCATGGAGGACGTCGCCGCGCGGGCGGGGGTTTCGCGTGCGCTCGTGTCGCTGGTGATGCGGGGTGCGCCCAATGTTTCGGCGCTGCGCCGGGAAGCCGTGCTGAAGGCGGCCGACGAGCTGGGTTACTCGCCGCACGTGATGGCGCGCTCGCTCGCCAGCCGCACGTCGACCGTGCTCGGCGTGATGGTCAACGACCTGCGCAACGCGTTTTTCGCCGACGTGGTCGAGGGACTCGACGCGGCGGCGCAGGCGGCCGGGTTCGACCTGATCCTCAACACCGGTGGACGCGTGCCCTCCCGTGAGAGCGCTGCGTTGCGGAGCCTGCTGTCGTTCCGGCCGGCGGGGCTGATCCTGCTGTCTCCGGTGGTGCCCGGGTCGGCGATTTCCGCCGCGGCGCAACAATGTCCGGTGGTGCTCGTGTCGCGAGCCTCGCGCGTGCCCGGCGTCGACACGGTGAACGACGACGGCGAGGCGGGGTCCGCGCTGGCCGTGTCCCACCTCGCGGACCTCGGACACCGGCGGATCGCCCACCTCGATGGGGGCGGCGCGGCGGGTGCGGCCGCCCGCCGACGGGGGTTCCTGCGGGCGATGACCGAACGCGGGCTCGAGCCGATCGTGGTGCGCAGCGAGCACACCGACACCGCCGGCGAAAAGGCCGTGCTGGAGCTGCTGAGCACCTATGACGGCGCCGACCTGCCCACGGCCCTGGTGGCGGGCAACGACTTCAACGCCGTGGGTGCGATCTCCGCGCTGGAAGACCACGGGCTGCGCGTGCCCGGCGACGTGTCGGTGGTCGGCTACGACAACACCTCGCTGGCGTCGTTGCGGCACGTCTCACTGACCACTGTGGATCAACCGCGCACCGAAATGGGCCGGCTGGCCTTCGAAGCCCTGCTGGAACGCGTGCGCGGCGAGCGCACGACCCCCGTGCGGCACCTGTTGCACCCCTCCCTGGTGGTCCGCTCGACCACCGCCCGTCACTAGGAGCCTCCCGTGACCGAACTCGTGCAGCACTGGATCGACGGCGCCCGGTGGTCAGGGGTGTCGAGCCGCCGTGGTGACGTCTTCCAGCCGGCCACCGGCGAGGTGGCGCGCCAGGTCGTGCTCGCCGACGAGTCCGATGTGGACACCGCGGTCGCGTCGGCGCTTAAGGCTTCGCGCGACTGGGCCGACAGCTCGCTCGCGCAGCGCACGAAGGTCATGTTCGCGTTCCGCCAGCTCGTGGACGCCCACCGCGACGAGCTGGGCCGGCTGATCACCGCCGAGCACGGCAAGGTCCTCTCCGACGCCGCGGGCGAGGTGCAGCGCGGGCTCGAGGTCGTGGAGTTCGCGTGCGGCATCGCGCAGGTGCTCAAGGGTGAGCACTCCGAGCAGGTCTCGCGCGGGGTCGACGCGTACTCGCTGCGCCAGCCGTTGGGGGTGGTCGCCGGGATCACGCCGTTCAACTTCCCGGTGATGGTGCCGATGTGGATGTTCCCGGTGGCGATCGCGTGCGGGAACACGTTCGTGCTCAAGCCTTCGGACCGCGATCCGTCGGCGTCGGTGCGGCTCGCGGAGCTGTTCACCGAGGCGGGGCTGCCGCCGGGTGTGCTGAACGTGGTGCAGGGTGACGCCACGACGGTGAACGCGCTGCTGACGCACCCGGACGTCGCCGGCGTTTCGTTCGTGGGCTCGACCCCGATCGCGCGGCACGTGTACTCGAAGGCGACGGAGGCGGGCAAGCGCGTGCAGGCGCTCGGCGGGGCGAAGAACCACATGGTGGTGCTGCCCGACGCCGACGTGGCCGGTGCGGCCGACGCCGCCGTGTCCGCCGGCTTCGGCAGTGCGGGGGAGCGGTGCATGGCGATCTCCGTGGTCGTCGCGGTGGGGGACACGGCCGACGAGCTGGTGTCGGAGATTGCCTCGCGCACCCGTTCTCTGAAGACCGGGCCGGGCACGGATCCGTCGTCGCAGATGGGGCCGGTGGTCACCGCGGCGGCGCGGGATCGGGTGGTGTCCTATGTGGACGCCGGTGCGGCAGCGGGTGCGTCGGTGGTCGTGGACGGTCGTGAGCTCGCTGCTCGAGGCGACGGATTCTGGGCCGGCCCGACGCTGCTCGACCACGTGACACCGGACATGTCCGTGTACACCGACGAGATCTTCGGCCCGGTGCTGTCGGTCGTGCGGGTGGCGACGTTCGAGGAGGCGCTGGCGCTGGTCAACGCCAACCCGTACGGCAACGGCACGGCCATTTTCACCACCGACGGCCTGGCCGCGCGCGAGTTCGAGCGCCGTGTGACCGTGGGGATGGTCGGCATCAACGTGCCCATCCCCGTGCCGATGGCCTACTACTCCTTCGGTGGCTGGAAGGACTCGCTGTTCGGCGACACGCACGTGCACGGCGCCGAGGGTGTGCGCTTCTACACCCGCACGAAGGCCGTCACCTCGCGCTGGCCGCGGCAACCACAGGGCGTCGACCTCGGTTTTCCCACGCAGTGATGGTGTTGGATCGAGCAGGAGGGCTTCCACGATGAGGTTGGGACTGGCGGGCACCGGCCGGATCGGCACCGCCCACGCCGAAACGCTCAAGGGCTTCGCCGAGGTCTCCTCGGTGGTCGTCGCCGACGTCGACCCGGCGCGTGCCTCGGCGGCGGCCAAGAAGCTCGACGTCGAGGCCGCTTCGGGCATCGATTCCCTGTTCGCCTCCGGCCTCGACGCCCTCGTCGTCACGGCGGCGACGGACGCGCACCCGGGCTTGATCATGCGAGCCGTGGACGCGGGCCTGCCGGTGTTCTGCGAAAAGCCGGTGGCCGCCGACATCAGCGGGACCCTGGCGGTCATCGACCACATCGCGGGCTCCTCGGTCCCCGTCCAGATCGGCTTCCAACGCCGCTTCGACGCCGGCTACCAGGCGGCGCGCGCCGCTGTGGCTTCGGGCTCGCTGGGCTGGCTCCACACCGTTCGCGCGACCACTTTGGACCCCGAGCCCCCACCCGCCGCCTACGTCCCCCACTCCGGCGGCCTCTTCCGCGACTGCGGCGTGCACGACTTCGACATCATCCGCTGGGTCACCGGCCGCGAGGTGGTTTCCGCCTACGCCGTCGGCGCGAACCGCGGCGCTGCCTTTTTCGCCGACGCCGACGACGTCGACACCGCCGCGGTTCTGCTCACCCTGGACGACGGCACCCTCGCCACGGTGTCGTTGACCCGCTACAACGGCTCGGGCTACGACGTCCGCCTCGAAGCCCTCGGCTCCCGCTCCGGCATCGTCGTGGGCCTCGACGACCGCGCCCCCCTGCTGTCCGCGGAACCCGGTTTCGCGCCGCTGGCGGGCCCCGCGTACCCCGGCTTCATGGAACGCTTCCGCCCGGCTTACGCCGCGGAACTCGCGGCTTTCCTGGACGTCGCGGCAGGCCGCACCCCGAGCCCGGCGGGCGTGGCCGACGCGCTGGAGGCGTTCTCCATCGCGGAGGCTTGTGAACTGTCGAGGCGGGAAGGGCGGCCGGTGCAGGTGAGTGAGGTGCGCCGGTAGGCACTGCTTCACCCGCCGCGGCGCCGGCTGGTTTTCCCGTGCTGCTTCAGAGATCCAGGCTGGCGTCCACGTCGGCGCCGTGCACGTCGAGGTCCGCGCCGGCGTCGGCGAGCAGGCGCCGCGCGGCAGTGTTGTCCACGGTGGTGGAGGCGATGAACCGCGCGGCGCCACCGTCGCGCGCCGCTTCGAGGAGCACTTCGGTGACGCGCCTGCCGATGCCGCGGCCGCGGACCGAGCGGCCCAGCCACACGCCGGCCTCGACCTCCAGGGCCGTGGGGCCGTCCACGGGCTTCAGCCGCGCCGCCCCGGCCGCGCGGCCGTCGACCTCCACGAGCCACGTGGTCTCGATCGCGGTGTCCGGGTCGAGGCAGCGCCGCCGGTGGAACGTCAGGAACGCCTCGCGTCGCTCGGGTGTCCAGCCCGGCGGGCCGGCCACCGCAGGCATCACCTCGAGGGGGTCGGCGTCGGCGACGGCGGCCTCGAGCAGCCGGTGCAGGGCCGGCTCGTCGAGGGGGGTCAGCACGATCTCGGAATCGGAGGCTCCGGTCACGCCGGAAAGCTTGACACGAGGATCTTGGCCGCGCGACCTGGGAATACGGCTTACCACTTCGCCGTGAACGGGCAACGGGAGCACTGTCCAGTGTGGAAAGACTCCACGGTGGCGCGGTGCGTCACTAGGCTGGACCGCGGCAGGGTTTCCGATGAGAACAGGGGCTTCGATGGAATACGTCCGGCTGGGCTCGAGCGGCCTTCAGGTTTCGCGAGTGATCCTCGGCTGCATGAGCTACGGTACGCCGGATCGCGGCGGCCACCCGTGGTCCCTCGACCTCGACGATTCGCGGCCGTTCTTCCGCGAGGCCGTGGAAGCGGGCATCACGACGTTCGACACCGCCAACGTCTACAGCGACGGCACGAGCGAGGAGATCACCGGCAAGCTGCTCGGCGAGTTCGCGCGCCGCGAGGACGTGGTGATCGCCACCAAGGTCTTCAACCGCATGGGCCCGGGCACCAACGGCGCCGGCCTGTCCCGCGGCGCGATCATGACCCAGATCGACGCGAGCCTGCGCCGGCTCGGCACCGATTACGTGGACCTGTACCAGATCCACCGCTACGACGAGAACACCCCGATCGAGGAGACCATGGAGGCCCTACACGACGTCGTGCAGGCCGGCAAGGTCCGCTACCTCGGCGCGTCCTCGATGTGGGCGTGGCAGTTCGCGCAGGCCCAGTACGTCGCCGACCTCGGCGGCTGGACCCGGTTCGTCGCCATGCAGGACCAGTACAACCTCATCCAGCGCGAAGAGGAACGCGAGATGCACCCGTTCTGCCTCGACCAGGGCGTCGGCGTGCTGCCGTGGAGCCCGCTCGCCCGGGGCCGGCTGACGCGTGATTGGGATGAACCGTCCAAGCGCAGCGAAACCGACGAATTTGCCCGGCGGCTGTACTCCCAGGCGGAAGCCGCGGACCGCCGCGTCGCCTCCGCCGTCGCCGCGGTGGCCGACGACCGCGGCGTCTCCCGCGCGACGGTCGGGCTGGCCTGGCTGCTGCACCAACCGGCCGTCACGGCGCCGATCTTCGGGGCCACCAAGCCGGGCCACATCGCGGATGCGGTGGCGGCGGTGGAGCTGGGGCTGACGGAGAAGGAGCTGGCGCGGCTGGAGGAGGAGTACGTGCCGCACCTGCCGGCGGGGTTCTGAGTTTCGAACGGCATCGGCGTCGGAAGTCCGACGCCGATGCCGCGGCCCGCCTCCTGGACGCGGGGCAGGCGGGCCACGGCCTGGCTACCCTCCGCCCATGGCCAACTTTCCCGGGGTGCTCAACGGTGTGGCCGACGTCGTCGACCAGGCCTCGTTCACCGATCGGCAACGCGCCGATTTCCTGGCCGCGTGGGCGGCTTGGGCCAGCGGAACGAGCGCGCGATCGTCGATCCCGGCTCGCCGCTGTTCCGCAAGAAACTCGTGACGGCGAAACGGGAACTCGATCGAGGTCGTCGAGTGTCCGGCCCCCGTTCGCCCGAGGCGGACTCAGTCCAGCTGCAGTTCCGGTGAGTACATGTCGAACCAGTGGTAGAGGTCCAGCGCCCGGTCCACGTCGTGCCGTGCCCCGCGGCGCAGGAGGTGCGGGTCCATTTCGGACATCTCGGTGAGCCACGTGCGATCGACGACCTGGAACACCGGGCTGTCGTGCTGCGCAAGGATTTCCTTCGCCTGCGATTGCAGCGCGGTCGAGTAGGCCACGTCCTGAGTGGACGGGTACGGGCTCTTCACCCGGTCGCGCACCGAGTCCGGCAGCACGTGCTTGGTGGCGTGGCGCAGGAGGCTCTTCTCGCGGCCGTCGAACGTCTTGAGCGACCACGGGGTGTTGTAGACGTACTCCACGAGCCGGTGGTCGCAGAACGGGACGCGCACCTCGAGGCCCACGGCCATGGACGTGCGGTCCTTGCGGTCGAGCAACGTCCGCACGAAACGGGTCAGGTGCAGGTGGCTGAAGGTGCGCATCCGCGCCTCGCGCCCGGTTTCCCCTTCGGGGTGCTCGACCGCGGCAGCCGCGGCCCGGTACTCGTCGGCGACGTAGGTGTCGAGGTCCAGCTTCGCCAGGACGTCGGGCCGCAGCACCTGGTCGTGCCGGCACATCGGGGCGCCGGGCCGATCGAGCCACGGGAACGCGTCGACGTCGGGCGCGCCGTCGTGGAACCAGCGGTAGCCGCCGAACACCTCGTCGGCCGACTCACCCGACAGTGCCACGGTGGACTCGGCACGGACGGCTTTGAACAGCAGGTACAACGACATGTCGATGTCGCCGAGCCCGCTTGGGATGTCGCGGGCACGAACCACCGTGCGCCGAACCTCCGGGTCGGCCAGCCAGGCCTCGTCGAGCACCACGTTGTGGTGCTCGGATCCGACGAGCTGCGCGACGTCGCGGACGTAGGGCGCGTCCGGGGTCCCCCGGACGTCGTCGGTCGTGAAGTTCTCTTCGTAGCCTTCGTAGTCGACCGAAAACGTGCGCAGCTGCTCTTTAAGCTGCGCGGCCGCGAGCCCGGTGATCGCACTGGAGTCGAGCCCGCCGGAGAGCAGCACGCAGCGCGGCACGTCGGCGACGAGCTGCCGGTTGACGGCGTCGGTCAGCAGGTCGCGCACCTGCGCGACGGTCGCCTCGCGGTCGTCGGTGTGCGGTTTCGCCTCCAGCCGCCAGTACGTGCGGGTGCGGATGCCGTCCTCGGCCACTGTGACGACCGTGCCGGGCTCGACCTCGGACATGCCCTTCCACAGCGACCACCCCGGCCGCTTCGTCGGGCCCATGAGCTCGCGCAGCCCGTCGGTGTCCACGGTGCGGGGCGTGAGCGGGTTGGCCAGGATCGCCTTGGGCTCTGAGCCGAACAGCACGCCGTCGCGGGT
>NZ_JBSGDT010000005.1:72775-316983 GCF_053602515.1 Amycolatopsis sp. NPDC004368
CGCGGCAGGCCATCGTCTCGGTCATGGCGTCGACGACTTCCTGCCGTTGCGACAGGTCAGAGTCGTAGGAAACCCAGCCCGCGATTCCGCACATCAGCGTGCCTCCGTGACTTTGCTTAGGCAATACAACTAATCGAGACCTCCGTTCTAACACGCGAAAGGGCGGCGTGTCTGCCCGAATTGCACGCTCCGTCGTAGATCCACTACGTTTTGTGATGGCAGTCACTAACCAACTACTTGGCGTCATCGCCCAAGATCAACCGAGCGTCATCGGCTGCCGGACGAACGGCGGTGGCGGGGGTCACCCGGCGTCAAGAAGGCGTAAACGGCCCGGGACGGCGCGTCAAGGAGACGTCAGACGGCCTCGATCACGCAGTGCCACGACCGCACAGTTGCCTCGTCCAACGGTCACCCGAGCCGGGTGACCTGTCTTGAGAGGTGCCTTGTGGCCGACTTGTTGTACGTCTTGCTGACGATCGGCGTGTTCGTGGTCCTCGCCTTGGCGTTGCGCGGGATGGAGAAGCTGTGAGCGGCGCCTCGGGGGTGGCCAACATCGTCGGCGGACTGCTGGCGCTGGGTCTGATCGTCTACCTGTTCATCGCACTGGTGAGGCCGGAGAAGTTCTGATGAGTGATGTCGGTGCCGGCCTCGTCCAGGTCGGCCTGCTGCTGGTCGCCCTGGCGGTGGTCTACAAACCGCTCGGCGACTACATGGCCCGGGTCTTCTCGAACGGGAAGCACTGGCGGGTCGAGAAGGTCTTCTACAAACTCGTCCGCGTCAACCCCGATTCCGAGCAGCACTGGAAGACCTACGCGTCCGGGGTGCTCGGGTTCTCCTTCGCCTCGATCGTCCTGCTCTACCTGCTGCAGCGCCTGCAGTCGGTGCTGCCGTGGAACTTCGGCCGCGGCGCGGTGTCGCCCTCGGTCGCGTTCAACACGGCCGTGAGCTTCGTGACCAACACGAACTGGCAGTCCTACGTCCCCGAGACGACCATGGGCCACTTCGTGCAGATGACCGGTCTCACCGTGCAGAACTTCGTGTCGGCGGGTGTGGGCCTGGCCGTCGCGATCGCGGTGACGCGCGGGTTCATCCGCTCGAAGACCGATCGCCTCGGCAACTTCTGGGTCGACCTCACCCGCGGCACGATCCGCGTGCTGCTGCCGATGGCGTTCGTCTTCGCGATCGTGCTCATCGCGCTGGGCGTGGTGCAGAGCCTGCACTCCGGCGTCGCGGTGACGAACCCCGACGGCAGCCGGAGCACCATCGCGCTGGCCCCGGCCGCGAGCCAGGAGGCGATCAAGGAACTCGGCACCAACGGTGGCGGCATCCTCAACGCGAACTCCGCGCACCCGTTCGAGAACCCCAACGCGTGGACCAACCTCATCGAGTTGTTCCTGATCCTCGTGATCCCGGTGAGCCTCACCCGCACCTTCGGCCAGCTGGTCGGCAACAAGAAGCAGGGCTACGTCTTGCTGTCGGTCATGGGCCTTCTTTGGGGCGCGATGCTCGCCCTGATCTGGACCGCTGAGTCCTTCACCAACAGCCCGGCCGCCCTGGCCGCCGGGGCCAACATGGAGGGCAAGGAACAACGCTTCGGGCTGAGCCTCACGTCGATTTTCGCCGACACGACAACGGGTACCTCCACGGGCGCGGTCAACGGCGCGCACGACAGCCTGTCGGGACTCGGCGGCGGTGGGCCGCTGCTCAACATGCTGTTCGGCGAGATCTCGCCCGGCGGGGTGGGGACCGGCCTCTACGGCATCCTCGTGATGGCCATCATCGCCATGTTCCTCGCCGGCCTGATGGTCGGGCGGACACCTGAGTACCTGGGCAAGAAGCTCGGCAAACGCGAGGTCACGACCGCGGCCATCTCGATGCTCGCGATGCCGACCGTCGTTCTCGTGGGCGCCGGGATCGCTCTGGCGATGCCCGACACCTCGGGCGCACTGGGCAACTCCGGGGCACACGGCCTGTCGGAGGTTCTCTACGCCTACGCGTCGACGGGCAACAACAACGGCAGCGCCTTCGGCGGCCTGACCGCCACGAGCAACTGGTTCCAGTCCTCGTTCGGCGTCGCGATGCTGCTGGGCCGGTTCATCCCGATCATCGCGGTCCTGTGCCTGGCCGGTTCGCTGGCCAAGCAGAAGAAGGTCCCGGAGACCGCGGGCACCCTGCCCACCACCGGACCGCTGTTCGCCACGATGCTCACCGGCACCATCGTGCTCGTCGCGGCCCTCACTTTCGTCCCGGCGCTCGCGCTCGGGCCTGTCACGGAGGCGCTGGCATGACCGTCACCGAAACTCCTCGAAGTCCGTTGGAAGACCAGCAGCACCACGCGGAGAACGCGGGCCGGGTCGGGGCGGGTGCGTTCAACGCGCGCCAGCTGTGGCTCTCGTTGCCCGAGGCGCTGCGCAAGCTCAACCCGAAGCACCAGCTGAAGAACCCCGTGATGTTCGTGGTCTGGGTCGGTTCGGCCCTGACCACGGTGTTCGCGATCGTCGACCCGAGCGTGTTCGCGATCCTGGTCGCGATCTGGCTGTGGCTCACGGTGCTGTTCGCGAACCTGGCCGAGGCCGTCGCCGAAGGGCGCGGCAAGGCCCAGGCCGAGTCGCTGCGCCGGTCCAAGAAGGAAACGGTCGCGCGCCGGCTCACCGAGGACGGGTCCGAGGAGAGCGTGCCCGGGGTCGACCTGCGGGTCGGTGACCTGGTGGTCGTCGAGGCCGGACAGGTCATCCCCGGTGACGGCGACGTCGTCGAGGGCATCGCGACCGTCGACGAGTCGGCCATCACGGGCGAGTCGGCGCCGGTGATCCGCGAGTCGGGCGGCGACCGCTCGGCCGTGACCGGCGGCACCACGGTGCTGTCGGACCGGATCGTCGTGAAGATCACGACCAAGCCCGGTGAGTCTTTTGTGGACCGCATGATCGCGTTGGTGGAAGGCGCTTCCCGGCAGAAGACGCCCAACGAGATCGCGCTGACGATCCTGCTCTCCACGCTCACGATCATCTTCGTGCTCGCCGTGGTGGCGTTGCAGCCGATGGCCGGGTATTCGGGCGCGCAGCAGTCGGTGATCGTGCTGACCGCCCTGCTGGTCTGCCTCATCCCGACCACGATCGGCGCGCTGCTGAGCGCCATCGGCATCGCGGGCATGGACCGGCTGGTGCAGCGCAACGTGCTCGCCACGTCGGGGCGCGCGGTGGAGGCCGCGGGCGACGTCTCGACGCTGCTGCTCGACAAGACGGGCACGATCACCTTCGGCAACCGCAAGGCCACCGAGCTGATCCCCGTCGCCGGGTCCACTGTGGACGAACTGGCCCGCGCGGCCCGGCTCTCCAGCCTCGCCGACGGCACGCCCGAGGGTCGCAGCATCGTCGAGCTGATCGCGGCGAACCACGGCCTGGCCGAAAAGGCCGACGACGGCGAGAAGCTCGCCGAGTTCGTGCCGTTCACGGCGCAGACCCGCATGAGCGGAGTGGACCTCGGCGACCGCGAGGTCCGCAAGGGCGCCACCTCGGCCGTGCGGGCGTGGGTGCGTGAGCGCGGCGGTGACATGCCGGACGAGACCGAGCGGATCGTCGACGAGATCAGCCAGCAGGGCGGCACGCCGCTGGTGGTCGCGGAGTCGGCCGGCGGGCGCGCGTTCGTGCGCGGGGTCATCCGGCTCTCGGACGTCGTGAAGCCGGGCATGAAGGAGCGCTTCGAGGAACTGCGGTCGATGGGCATCAAGACGGTGATGATCACCGGGGACAACCCGCTCACCGCCAAGGCCATCGCCGAGGACGCGGGCGTCGACGACTACCTCGCCGAGGCCAAGCCCGAGGACAAGATGGCGCTCATCAAGGCCGAGCAGGAGGGCGGGCGGCTCGTCGCGATGACGGGTGACGGCACGAACGACGCTCCCGCGCTGGCGCAGTCGGACGTCGGCGTCGCGATGAACACGGGCACGTCGGCCGCGAAGGAGGCCGGCAACATGGTCGACCTCGACTCGAACCCGACGAAGCTCATCGAGATCGTGGAGATCGGCAAGCAGCTGCTCATCACGCGCGGTGCGCTCACCACGTTCAGCGTCGCCAACGACCTCGCGAAGTACTTCGCCATCCTGCCGGCCATGTTCACGTCGATCTTCGCGCAGCTGGGCGCGCTGAACATCATGCACCTGGCCACGCGTGAGTCGGCCATCCTCTCGGCCGTCATCTTCAACGCGCTGATCATCGTGTTCCTGATCCCGCTCGCCCTGCGCGGCGTGCGCTACAAGCCCTCGTCGGCTTCCGCGCTGCTGCGCCGGAACCTGCTCGTCTACGGCCTCGGCGGCATCGTGAGCCCGTTCCTCGGGATCTGGATCATTGACCTGATCGTGCGGCACATCCCTGGAATCGGGTGAATCTGATGAACACACTCGTCAAGCAGACCTGGGCGGGCCTTCGTGTCCTCATCGCGCTGACGATCATCCTCGGCATCCTCTACCCGCTGGCCGTCTGGGCGATCGCCCGGATCCCCGGCCTGCAGTCCAACGCCGAGGGCTCGGTCGTCACGCAGCACGACCAGGCCGTGGGGTCGTCGCTGATCGGCATCGACCCGGTCGCGGTCGACCCAGCGCACGACCCGTGGTTCCACAACCGGCCCTCGGCGGGGTCCAAGGACGCGCTCGGCCCGGGCGACCCGTCGACTTCGGGTGCGTCGAACAAGGGGCCGTTCAACGAAGACCTCGTGAAGACCATCGCCGAGCGCAAGGACCTCATCGCGAAGCGGGAAGGTGTGTCACCCGAGCAGGTGCCGGCTGACGCCGTGACCGCTTCCGGGTCGGGCCTCGACCCCTCGATCAGTGTTGCGTACGCCGACCTGCAGGTCCCGCGCGTCGCGAAGAACACGGGGCTGAGCGTGGACAAGGTGCGGCAGCTGGTCGCGGCGAACACCACGGGTGCCGGGATCGGCGTGCCGGGGGTGAACGTGCTGCTGCTCAACTTGGCCGTGCGTTCGGCCGCGCCGGGAGCACACTGACAACGTGAGCACACCGGGTACGACCCCGAAGCCGCGCCGAGGAGAACTGCGGATCTACCTCGGCGCGGCTCCGGGCGTGGGCAAGACGTTCGCGATGCTGGGCGAGGCCCGCCGCCGGCTGGAACGCGGGACCGACGTGGTGGTGGGGCTCGTGGAGACCCACGGCCGCCAGAAGACGGCCGACCTGCTCGACGGCCTCGAGATCGTGCCGCGGCGCACCGTCAGCCACCGCGGGCACGAGTTCACCGAGATGGATCTCGACGCCGTTCTGAAGCGCGCGCCCGAGGTCGTGGTGATCGACGAGCTGGCGCACACCAACGTGCCCGGCGCGCGCCACGACAAGCGCTGGCAGGACGTCGAGGAGCTGCTGGAGGCCGGGATCGACGTGCTGTCCACGGTCAACGTGCAGCACCTGCAGAGCCTCAACGACGTCGTCGAGCGCATCACCGGCGCCACGCAGCAGGAGACGGTGCCCGACCACGTGGTGCGCGGTGCCGAGCAGCTCGAGCTCGTGGACATCACGCCGGAGGCGCTGCGGCGCCGGCTCGCGCACGGCAACGTGTACCCGGCCGAGCGCATCGACGCGGCCCTGGGCAACTACTTCCGCCCCGGCAACCTCACCGCGCTGCGCGAGCTGGCGCTGCTGTGGGTGGCTGACCAGGTCGACGTCGCCCTGCAGCGCTACCGCGCCGAGCAGAAGATCACCGATACGTGGGAGGCCCGCGAACGCGTCGTCGTGTCCATCACCGGCGGTCCCGAGAGCGAGACGCTCATCCGGCGCGCGAGCCGCATCGCCACGCGCGCGGGTGCGGAGCTGCAGGTCGTGCACATCCTGCGGGGCGACGGGTTGTCCGGGCTCGGCCCCACGGCCATGGCGAAGAGCCGCACGTTGGCCGAAGAGGTCGGCGCGACGTTCCACGCGGTGGTCGGTGACGACGTGCCGACGGCTCTGCTCGACTTCGCGCGCGGCGTGAACGCCACGCAGCTCGTGATCGGGACCTCGCGCCGTTCGCGGGTCGCGCGGTTGTTCGACGAGGGCATCGGCGCGGCCGTGGTGCAGCAGTCCGGCTCGATCGACGTGCACATGGTCACGCACTCCTACGCCGGCGGCCGGCTGCGCGCGCGGCTGGGCGCGAGCCCGCTGGCACCGTCGCGGCTGGTGCTCGGCTGGCTGCTGAGCCTCGCCTTGCCGATCCTCGCGACCGGACTCGGTGTGCTGCTGCGTGACACCGTCGAGTTCTCCACCGACGTGATCCTCTACGTGCTCGCCACGGTGATCGTCGCGCTGGTGGGCGGCCTCGGTCCGGCGGTGGTCGCGGCCGTGTTCGGCGCGGGGCTGCTCAATTTCTTCTTCACACCACCGCTGTACACGCTCAACGTGCACAGCCCGCAGAACGTGGTCACCCTCGTCGCGATGATCGTGGTCGCCGTGCTGGTGGCCCTGGTTGTCGCCTCCGCGGCGCGGCGGGGCAGCCAGGCCGCGCGGGCGCGCACGGAAGCGGCGCTGCTGGCGTCGTACGCGAGAACGGTGCTGACGAACCCCAACCCGATCGAGCGGCTGCTGGAGAAGGTGCGGGAGAACTTCGGCTTGACGTCGGTCACGTTGCTGGAGAAGAAGAACGGCGCGTGGCAGAAGGTCGCGATCGCCGGGCAGTTCCCGTGCGCCGACCCGGACGAGGCCGATGTGGACATCGCTGTGACGGCCGACGTGCACCTCACGCTGCGCGGGCGCGCGCTGCCCGCGGCCGATCGGCGGGTGCTGGAGGCCGTGGCGGGGCAGGCCTTGCTCGCGCTGCGCCAGCAGCGGATGGCCGCGGCCGCGGCGGAGGCCGAGCGCAAGGCCGAGGCCACGGAGCTGCGCACCACGCTGCTCTCGGCAGTCGGCCACGACCTGCGCACGCCGCTGACGTCCATCAAAGCCGCGATCGGCAGCCTGCGCGCGCCCGACCTGTCGCTGTCCGAAGAGGACACGGGCGAGCTGCTGGAGACCATCGAGCTCTCGGCCGACCGGCTCGCCGGGCTCATCGACAACCTGCTCGACTCCTCCCGGCTGGCCACCGGCGCGGTCACCCCGCACCTGCGGCCGGTGGGCTATGACGAGGTGGTGGCCCACGCTTTATCCAATGTGGACAACTCGCGGGACGTGAAGGTGGCGGTGGACGTGCGCCTGCCTTCGGTGCTGGCCGACCCGGGTCTGCTGGAACGCGTGGTCGCCAACGTGCTCGACAACGCCCTGCGCCACGGCGGCGGCGTGGTGTCGGCGCGGGCCAGCGCGCACTCCGAGCACGTGGAGCTGCGGATCGTCGACCACGGCAAGGGCTTGAAGAAGGGCACGGCCGACTCGGCGTTCGCGCCGTTCCAGCGCCTCGGCGGCGACCGCGACTCGACCCCCGGCGTGGGGCTGGGGCTCTCGGTCGCGAAGGGCTTCATCGAGGCCATGGGCGGCACCATCCGCGCCGAGGACACGCCGGGTGGCGGTCTCACCGTGGTGCTCTCGCTGCCCGCGTACACGGGGCAGAATCCGGAGAAGGACTTGCTGAAGATCGAAGAGATCACCGACGACACCGTGGAGGGAGTGGGCTCGTGAGTCCCGACAAGGCGGCCACCGTGCTGGTGGTCGACGACGAACCGCAGATCGTGCGCGCGCTGCGCATCAACCTCAACGCCCGCGGGTACAAGGTGATCACGGCGCACGACGGCACCGCGGCGCTCAAGGCCGTGGCCGAGACCAAACCCGACGTGGTGGTGCTCGACCTCGGCCTGCCCGACCTCGACGGCACCGAGGTCATCGCCGGTCTGCGCGGCTGGACCACGGTGCCCATCATCGTGCTCTCGGCGCGCGGGGACTCGGCCGACAAGGTCCACGCCCTCGACGCGGGCGCCGACGACTACGTGACCAAACCCTTCGGCATGGACGAGCTGCTCGCCCGCCTGCGCGCCGCGGTGCGCCGCTCGACGGTCGCCGGCTCCGACGGCGCGGAGGCCGTGGTGGACACCGGGTCGTTCACCATCGACCTGGCGGCGAAGAAGGTCCGCCGCGACGGCCACGAGGTGCACCTGACCAAAACGGAGTGGGGGGTGCTGGAGCTGCTGGTGCGCAACCGCGGCCGGCTGGTGGCCCAGAAGCAGCTGCTGCACGAGGTGTGGGGGCCGTCGTACGAGACGGAGTCGCACTACCTGCGCGTGTACCTGGCGCAGCTGCGGCGGAAGCTGGAACCGGAGCCCTCACGCCCGCGGCACCTGTTGACGGAACCGGGGATGGGCTACCGCTTCGAGGTGTAGACGTGACGAGAGCCGCCCCGGTCGGGGCGGCTCTCGTCGGTTCAGCTGGTGGGGCCGGTGGCGCTGGTCGTCTGGACGTCCGAGGACGAAACCGGCGGCGAGCTCGGCGGCTCGCCACTGGTGGAGCCACCGCCGCCACCGCTGCTGCTGTCCGGCGGCGGTGGGGTGGAGTCCGCGGGAGGCGTGGTGCTGGTCGAGTCCGGAGGCGTCGAGCCGGTGGACGACACGGGCGGCGGGTCGTCGCTGCGAGGCGTGGTCGGCGGCTTGACGGTGTTGCTGGTGCCGCCGGGCGGAGGGTTCTGGCCGCCTGGCTTGCCGGGTGGGTTGTTCGGCGGCGGCGGGATGACCACGGTGGTCGTCGGCACGCCGTCGCGGCCCGTGGAGACGACCGTGGTCGGGGTGGACGGCGTCGACGGGGTGTCGCCGGCCGAGGGCTGGCCGGAGACCGTCATCGGGGCGCCCGGGACGGCGTTGCCCGGCACGACCTGCGAGCTGCCGGGCAGGGTGCCCTGGCCGCCGCCGGGGAGATTCGGGGACGTCGCGGTGGCGGCACCCGGGCCCGCCAGCTCGGCGACCGCGGCGAAGGCCGTGGCGACGACCAGGCCGCTCACGCCGAGGATGGCGTAGCCGGCCCGGTTCATGAGGCCGCTCGCGGTCTTCGGCGGCGCGACGGAGATGCGTGAGCTCGGATCCGGCCCGTCGGGACGGGACATGCAGGCTCCTTACATGCGGTTCGACTTACGTGCGGTTCGACTTACGAGCGGTTCGACGCTGCACTGGTCAGTGCACTGCGGGTCAGTGCACTGCGGGTCAGTGCTGTACGGGTCGACGCCGGTGTCGCCGGGCGCCGCTTCGCGGTTCGGCACGGGTCGACGCCGGGAATTCGTGGCGCAATCCGGTCCGGCACCCCGGGGCGAAGCGGGGGATCGGGGCGGCCGGACGCGAACCCCGGCGGGGAGGTTATCACCGGCCGTGACCCATTCGCGCAGGTACGGGGACTGCCCCGTCACTGTCCGCAGCGGAACGCATGGGGCAGGATGGGCGCGTGAGTGAGGAAGAAACACACATCCGGCTGGCGGCGTGGGTGCACGGGCGGGTGCAGGGCGTCGGTTTCCGCTGGTGGACCCGGAGCCGTGCGCTGGAGCTGGGGCTGGTCGGGTTCGCCCGCAACCTGCCCGACGGCCGTGTCGAGGTGGTGGCGGAGGGTGGTCGAGACCACTGTGAGCGGTTGTTGGCCGCCCTGAGGTCGGGAGAATCACCCGGAAGTGTGGATCACGTCGTCGAGCGCTGGAGCCCGGCCAAGGGCGGTCTGACGGGGTTCCTCGAGCGCTGAGCTGCGCTGCGCCGGTCGAGTGGCTCCTGTGACGGCTGGGACACAAGGGGTTGCCGGTGCGCGACAACCTGTGCTAGGCGCGCCGGAGAACGGCGGCCTCCCGCGATCACGGCGGGTGCCCGGGTAGCCTTGGCGGACTGTAGAGCCAGTACCCGCGGCCGGAAGGGTCAGCACCACGTGCACCTGAAAAGCTTGACGCTGAAGGGTTTCAAGTCCTTCGCCTCGGCCACCACGCTGCGGTTCGAACCCGGGATCACGTGCGTGGTCGGCCCCAACGGTTCGGGCAAGTCCAACGTGCTCGACGCGCTGCGCTGGGTCATGGGCACCCAGGGCGCCAAGGACCTGCGCGGCGGCAAGATGGAAGACGTCATCTTCGCCGGCACCGCGGGCCGCGCGCCGCTGGGCCGCGCCGAGGTCACGCTCACCATCGACAACGCCGACGGTGCGCTGCCCATCGAGTACTCCGAGGTCTCCATCACGCGCCGCATGTTCCGCGACGGCGCGAGCGAGTACGAGATCAACGGCGACCGCTGCCGCCTGATGGACGTGCAGGAGCTGCTGTCGGACTCGGGTATCGGCCGCGAGATGCACGTCATCGTGGGTCAGGGGCAGCTCTCGGCCATCCTCGAGTCGAAGCCCGAGGAGCGCCGCGCCTTCATCGAAGAGGCCGCGGGTGTCCTCAAGCACCGCAAGCGCAAGGAACAGACCCTGCGCAAGCTCGCGAACATGCAGGGCAACCTCGACCGCCTCGGCGACCTCACCACGGAGCTGCGCCGCCAGCTCAAGCCGCTGGGCAAGCAGGCCGAGATCGCGCGCAAGGCGCAGTCGGTGCAGTCGGAGCTGCGCGATTCGCGCCTGCGCCTGCTGGCCGACGACCTGGTCACCCAGCGCGAGGCCATCGCCAGGGAAGAGGCCGACGAGCGCACCGCCCGCCAGCGCCGCACCGAGGTGGAGCAGGCCCTGGAGATCGTCGCCGCCGAGGAGACCGAGCTGGAGGCCTCGCTCGCCGAGGACGCGCCGAAGCTGCAGACGGCCCAGGAGACCTGGTATAAGCTCTCCGCGCTGGCCGAACGCCTGCGCGGCACCGTGCGCCTCGCCGTGGAACGCCAGCGCCACCTGTCGGCCGACGTGTCGGCCCCGACCGGCGGGCGCGACCCGGAGGAGCTGCTGGCCGAGGCCGAGCAGGTCGCCGAGCGCGAGCAGGAGCTCAACGAAGCCGTGATGGAGGCCCGCGAGCTGCTGGCCGAGACCGTGCTGCGGCGCGAGGACCTCGAACAGCGCGTGCAGGCCGCCGAACGCGC
Organism: Amycolatopsis sp. NPDC004368; assembly: GCF_053602515.1. Classification (NCBI taxonomy): domain Bacteria; kingdom Bacillati; phylum Actinomycetota; class Actinomycetes; order Pseudonocardiales; family Pseudonocardiaceae; genus Amycolatopsis; species Amycolatopsis sp. NPDC004368. The sequence goes on from NZ_JBSGDT010000005.1 coordinate 83,690, forward strand.
CCACTGGGCCGCCGTGCGGGCCATCGCCGACCGCCGCGAGGGCATGGCGAAGCTGACCGGGCAGGTCGAGGCGCTGCGGAGCAAGAACGGCGCCACCGCCGACGAGATCGACCGCATCTCCGTGTCGCTGCAGGAATCCGCCGAGCGCGCGGAGATCGCGCTCGAGGAGCTCGAAGAGGCGAAGGCCGAGGGCGGCGCCGAGGAGTCCGACGACGCCGACCTGATGCAGCGCCACGACCGCGCGGTCGAGGCCAACAACGCCGCCAAGGCCCGCGTCGAAGAGCTGGTGAAGGCCGAACGCACCGCGGAACGCGAGATCGCGTCGGAGAAGGCACGTGTCGAGGCGCTGTCGATGGGCCTCAAGCGCAAGGACGGCGCCGGCGCGCTGCTGGGCGCTTCGCACGAGCTGCCGGGCCTGCTGGGCTCGGTCGCCGCGCTGCTCACGGTCCAGCCGGGCCACGAGGTGGCGCTGGCCGCCGCGCTCGGCCCGGTGGCCGACGCCGTTGCCGTGGCCGGTGGCGAGCAGGCGCTGACCGCGCTGAAGTACTTGAAGGACACCGATTCCGGCCGCGCCGGCATCCTGCTGTCCGACTACGGGTCCACTGTGGATGTTCAAGGCGTGGACACGTCTTCCTGGCCGATGCTGCCTCACGGCGCCCGCTGGGCCCGCGAGGTCGTCACGGCCCCGGAGCAGCTGCGTCCGGCGGTGGAGCAGGCGCTCGACAGGCTCGCGTTGGTCGACGGCCTCGAAGCCGCGCGTCAGCTGGTGGCGAGCCACCCGGACGTCCGCGCGGTCACCCGCGAAGGCGACGTGTTCGGCGCCCGCTGGGTCGCCGGTGGTTCCGCCGCGCGCGAGAGCGTGATCGAGGTCCAGGCCGCCGTCGACGAAGCGGGCGAGCGGCTGCGCACGGCCGAGCGCGCGCTGGAACGCCACGCGGCCGAGCTGGAAGGCGCCCGCGCCGAACAGCAGGCCCGGCGCGAGGAAGTGAGCCAGGCCAAGGACGCGCTCGGCGACGCGAAGGTCCGCAAGGCCCGCTCGTCGGAGCGGCTCAACCGGCTGCAGCAGGCCGCGCGCTCTGCGCAGGCCGAGGTCGAACGCCTCACCGCGCAGCGCGCCAAGGTCGAGCAGAGTCGTGAGCAGGCGTTGGAACAGCTGGCCGAGCTGGAGGAGCGGCTCGCCGCCGTCGCCGAGCAGCCGGTGGAGGACGACCCGGACACGGCCGAGCGCGACGAGGCCGTGGAACAGCTCGCCGTGGTGCGCCAAGAGGAAATGGAAGCGCGGCTCGCGCAGCGCACCTCCGAAGAGCGGGCACGCAGCATCGCCGGGCGCGCCGAGTCGCTGCGCCGCGCCGCTCGCGCCGAGCAGGAGGCCCGCGAACGGGCGGCCAAGGCCCGGGAAGCGCGTGAGCGGGGTGCTGCGATCGCCAACGCCGTGGTCAACGCCGGTGAGCTCGCCCTCGAACGCATCGAGCACTCGGTGCAGCGTGCGGCCGTCGAGCGCGACGAAGCCCAGGCCCAGCGCCAGACCCGCGAAACCGCGCTCACCGCCGTGCGCGCCAAGGTCCGCGAGCTCTCGGGTGAGCTGGAGAAGCTCACCGACGCCGTGCACCGCGACGAGGTGCTGCGCGCCGAGCAGCGGCTGCGGCTCGAGACGCTCGAGGGCAAGATCGCCGAGGACTTCGGCATCGGGCTCACCGACCTCGTGCAGGAGTACGGCCCCGACGTGCCGGTGCCGCCGAGCGCGGGCGAGATGGCCGAGTACGAGGCGGCCAAGGAGCGCGGCGAGGACGTGACCCCGCCGCCGCCCATGCCCTACGACCGCGACACGCAGGCCCGCCGCGCCAAGCGCGCCGAGAAGGACCTGACGCTGCTGGGCAAGGTCAACCCGTTGGCGCTGGAGGAGTTCGCGGCGCTGGAGGAGCGCTACAAGTTCCTCTCGACCCAGCTGGAAGACCTCAAGGACACGCGCAAGGACCTCGAAGCCGTGATCCGGCAGGTCGACGAGAAGATCCTCGAGGTCTTCGCCTCGGCCTACGCCGACGTGGCCCGTGAGTTCGAAACCGTGTTCGGCGTGCTGTTCCCGGGTGGCGAGGGCCGCATGGTCCTCACCGAGCCCAACGACCTGCTCGCCACCGGCGTCGACGTCGAGGCGCGCCCGCCGGGCAAGAAGGTGAAGCGGCTGTCGCTGCTCTCGGGTGGCGAGAAGTCGCTGGTGGCCGTGGGCATGCTGGTGGCCATCTTCCGCGCCCGCCCCTCACCCTTCTACGTGATGGACGAGGTCGAGGCGGCGCTCGACGACACCAACATGCGCCGGCTGATCGGGCTGCTGGAGCAGCTGCGCGACTCCTCGCAGCTGATCATCATCACCCACCAGAAGCCGACCATGGAGATCGCCGACGCGCTCTACGGCGTGAGCATGCAGGGCGACGGCATCACAAAGGTGATTTCGCAGCGCCTGCGGGCCGAAGACGAGGAGCCCGTGCCCGCCATCTGAACCGCGCACGTGAAAGGGGGAGCTTCCCGGGCGGAAGCTCCCCCTTTTCGTGCCTACAGCGTTGCTTTCAGTTCGCGGACCAGAACGCGTACTCGGCCGAGTAAGGCGTGGAGGTCACGTCACCCGCGGTGCAGGAGCCCTTCGGAGCCAGGCCGCCCTTGGTGGCCAGCCGCTGCACGTAGGTCACGTTGCCGAAGATCCCCTTGCCCTCGGTCGTGTCGGTCTTGAGCAGGATCTCGGGGATCGCGTCGGTGTGCTGCACGGCCTTGCCCGGCACGGCCGTGGCGTTCACCGTGCTGCCGTCCACAGTGGACGTCCACAGTGGGCCCTTGTCGTGGATGGCCACGGCCTTCTCGCCTTCGGTCATCACGGCCGAGGGCTTGATTAGCTTCCACGCGCCGTCGGTGCAGCCGTAGATCTGCACGCCCGTGCCCGTGAACTGGGCCACGCGCTTGTTGCCCGGCGGCACCTGCACCGCCGCGGGAGCCTCGATGATCTCGGGCGTGCCGGCCTGCGCGCCGCCCTGGGTACCAGCCGCGCCCGGCGTGCCGTCCTGCGCTCCCGCCGAGGCCGGCGCCGCCTGCGCGCCGGCCGCGTTCACCGGGCCACCGGCACCGTCGGACGAGCCCGAGGAGCACGCCGTCGCACCACCCAGGAGGATCATCGAACCCGCCGCCAGTGCCAGAGAAATCCGCTTCATCGTTCCCGCCCGATCCGGGCCCGCCGTCCGGTGGCGGGCGCTCGTGAGGTGCACGAGCGCCCACCCCGGGACGGTTCACCCGATCGGGAAAAATTTCTCGAACGGGTGGTCAGACGGTGACTTCCTCCTGCGGGGCGTCGGCCTCCACGGCGTGCGGGTCGGCGTCGCGGTGGCGCAGTGCGAGCAGGCCGCCGACGACGAGCGTGATCACCACGCCGACGAACGTGTACCAGTAGGTCGCCAGCGGCACGAGGGTCTTCGTCGCCGCGCCGAACTGGATGTGCACGGCCGTGGTCGCCTTGTCGAACTTCACGAAGAGGATCAGGAACGCCATGCCCACCACCGAGCAGGCGAACGCGACGATCGCGTCGGACTGGCGCGCCTTCTTCACGATCAGACCGAGGAAGAAGGAACCGAGCAGCGCGCCGTAGGTGTAGCCGACGATCCCGAGGCCCTGCTGGATCACCGGGTCCTTCGAGTTCGTGAACAGCGACGCGAAGATCGCGAACACCACGGCCCAGATCAGCGTCCACATGCGACCGTGGCGCAGCAGCTTCGAGTCCTCGACGGACCGGTGCGTGAAGCGCTGGTAGAGGTCGGCGATGGTCGAGGTGGACAGCGCGTTGAGCGCCGAAGCCAGCGCGCCCATCGTGGACGCGAGGATGCCGGCGATCAGCAGCCCGGACAGACCCACCGGCAGGTCGTTGACGATGAAGTTGGAGAACACGTCGTCGCCGGACATCTTGCCGGCCGCCACCGCGGTGGCCGTCGCGCCCGTCTTGCCGCCCGTGTAGACCCACAGCATCGCGCCGACGACCAGGAACAGCCCGAACTGCACGAACACCACGATCGACGAGCCGATCAAGGCGCGCTGGCCGTCGCGCAGGCTCTTCGTCGACAGCAGCCGGCCGACGATGAGCTGGTCCGCGCCGTGCGAGGCCATCGAGAGGAACGCGCCGCCGACGACCGCGCCGACGAACGCGTACGGGCTGGTGAGGATGTTGGAGGTGAAGTCGGTGAGCTGGAAGCGGCCCTGGCTCGCGGCGATCGACGTCCAGCCGTCCGGCAGCTTGGTCGTGAGGAAGACGACCGCGCCGATCGCGCCGAGGACGTAGAGCGACCACTGGATCACATCGACCCAGATCACCGACTTGATGCCGCCGACGAACGCGTAGATCAGCGTGAGCGCGGTCAGCAGCACCACGATGTGCCAGTACGACGTGTGGATGCCGTAGTGGTCGAGGATCGCCTTGATCGGGATGGCGCCCGCGAACAGGCGCAGGCCTTCGGCGAGCAGGCGCGTGATCACGAACGTGACCGACGCCGTGCCCTGCAGCCCGCGCCCGAAGCGGCGGCCGAGGAACTCGTACGCGCTCACGTAGTTGCCCCGGAAGTACCGGGGCAACAGGACGAACGCGGCGACGATGCGCCCGAGGATGTAGCCGAACGCCACCTCGAGGAACAGGAACTCACTGCCGAAGACCAGGCCGGGCGTGGAGATCACCGTGAGGGTGGACGTCTCGGTGGCCACGACCGAGAGCGTGACGGCCCACCAGGGCATGCTGCGTTCGCCGACGAAGTAGTCGTTCGCGGACTTCTGTCTGCGACCGACCAGCACGCCGATGATCGGCATCGCCGCCAGGTACACGATGACGATCACCAGATCGACTGGGTTCATGCGGTTTCTCCTACCCTCGAGCGCCGATTTCCGAAACCCGCAAGCGAGTCACTGTGCCCCCCAGTGGGGCCGGAAGGTTCAGGGGGTGCGCGCCCGGCGTCAGCGCGCCGAGCAGCCGCGGGCCGCGCGCGCCCGTCGCGGACGGCAGTGTGGCCGGCACACCGCACCAGCTCAGCCAGCCGAGCAGTGCGGTCAGGTACGCCTCTTTGCCGCCCCCGGGCAGTCCCAGGTCGTCGCTGGTGCGCACGGCGACGCCGGGCAGCTGCTTCGCCAGCGCGGCCATCACGGCGGGATTGCGCATGCCGCCGCCCGACACGACGAGCGTGGCCACGTGGTGGCGCCGGCATTCGGTGGCGACCGTGGCGGCGGTCAGCTCGGACAACGTCGTCAGGAGATCTTCGGGGCTCAGCGGCGGCAGCCCGGCGAGCGCCGCGTCGAGGTAGCCGCCGTGGAAGTGCTCCTTGCCGGTGGATTTCGGCGGGGCGGCGGCGAAGTAGGGGTCGGCGAGCAGGCGGTCGAGCAGGTCGGCGCGGACGTGGCCGGCCAGCGCGAGCTTGCCGTCGACGTCGGCGTGCTGCTCGCCGCCGGTCACGCGGGCCGCGGCCAGGTCGAGCAGTGCGTTGGCGGGACCGGTGTCGTAGGCGAGCACGGTCTCGGTCTCGCCGACCACCGTGATGTTGGCGATGCCGCCGAGGTTCAAGGCGGCCACGGGTTTCCCGGTCTCCTCGGCGAGGCCGCGCAGCCACAGCGCGTCGAGCGTGCTGGCCAGCGGTGCGCCCTGGCCGCCCGCGGTGATGTCGCGGATGCGCAGGTCGGCGACGACGGGCGTGCCGGTGCGTTCGGCGATCCACGCCGGCTGGCCCAGCTGAAGTGTGCCGAGCGCCACACCGTGCTCCACCCAGTGGTAGACGGTCTGGCCGAGTGACGTGATCACGTCCACGGGCCCGTGCTCGGCGATGCCGCGGGCGGCGGCTTCGGCGAAGGCCTGCCCGACGCGGGTGTCGAGCACGGTGAGCGCTTCGGCGCTGCTCGGGTTGGGCGGCAGGGCGCGCAACACGGCCTCGCGGGTTTCTTCGGTGAAGGGCACGTCGAGCTCACCGCGCGGGGTGAGCACCACGGTGCCGTCTTCGGCGTGCAGATCCGCGACGGCGACGTCGATGCCGTCGACCGAAGTCCCCGAAAGGAGGCCGAGGACGCGGAAGCCGTGAGATTTCATCCGGAGTGGTTTAGCCGGGACGAAGCGGTCACGCAAGGCGCGTCGTGAAGTCTTGGCCGAATCGGAACCCTGCGTGTGAGGCGTTGGCCTGAAGGCACCAGCGCGGTGGGGTGTCCGGATGAGCCGGGGAGCGGATGACAGGATGGGTGTGTGTCGAGCACCTGGTTCTGGATCGTCATCGTCGCCGTCGTCGTCCTGGTCGCCGTGCTGGTGTCCGGGCTGCTCATCGCACGTCGGCGGCGGATCAGTCTCGAACAGCGCCGCAAGGTCGAGGAGAAGCCCAAGGGCGGCGGGTACACCGCGTCCGGCGGGATCACTTTCGCGCCGGGCGGCACACAGGCGCCGCCTTCCGCTGAACCCGCCGAACAACCCGCCGAACAGCCCGCCGAGCACCCCGTTGCGGACCGCCCGGAGGTCGACGGCCAGCCCGCCGTCGGCGACGACGCCGCGGTGCCGCGCGACTCCGAGCAGCGCACTGTGCGCGACGTCAAGCTGCCCGAACCGGAGACCGAGGCGGTTTCGGAGGGCCCCGCGGCCGCACCGGTCGAGGGCACCGTGGAGCCCATCGAGCCCGTGCTGCCGGTCGAGGAGATCGACCCCGCCACCGGGCGGCTGGAGCGCCTGCGCGGGCGGCTGTCGAAGTCGCGCTCGATGTTCGGCCAGAGCCTGCTGGGCCTGCTCGGCGCCGGTGACCTCGACGAGGACTCGTGGCAGGACGTCGAGGACTCGCTGCTCATCGCCGACCTCGGCGCGGCCACCACGACCCAGATCGTGGAGCGCCTGCGCGACGAGCTTTCGCGCCGTGCCGTGCGCACGCCCGACGAAGCGCGCGAGGTGCTGCGCGAAGTCCTGACCGCTTCGCTGTCCACGGACGGGATCCGCGCCGTGCGCGCGCTGCCGCACGAGGTGGACGGCAGGAAGCAGCCCGCCGTCGTGCTCGTCGCCGGCGTGAACGGCACCGGCAAGACCACCACCACCGGCAAGCTCGCCCGCGTGCTCGTCTCGCAGGGCTCGACCGTGGTCCTCGGCGCGGCCGACACCTTCCGCGCCGCCGCTGCCGAGCAGCTGCAGACCTGGGCAGAACGTGTCGGGGCGTCGGTCGTGCGCGGCAAGGAAGGCGCCGACCCCGCGGCCGTCGCGTTCGACGCGGTGAAGCGCGGCATCGACGAAGGTGCCGACGCGGTCCTCGTCGACACCGCCGGGCGCCTGCACACCAAGACCGGCCTCATGGACGAGCTCGGCAAGGTCAAGCGGGTCGTGGAGAAGCAGGCCAAGGTCGACGAGGTGCTGCTGGTCCTCGATGCCACGACCGGCCAGAACGGCCTCGCCCAGGCGCGCGTGTTCTCCGAGGTCATCGACGTCACCGGCATCGTCCTCACCAAGCTCGACGGCACCGCCAAGGGCGGCATCGTCTTCCAGGTCCAGAAGGAGCTCGGGGTGCCGGTGAAGCTCGTCGGCCTCGGCGAGGGCCCCGACGACCTGGCGCCCTTCGAGCCCGGCGCGTTCGTGGACGCCCTGCTGGGCTGAGACAGAATTCGCCCGTTGAGGTGATCAACAGGCGAAGCGGGCGGAACCCTCGCCGGGTTCTGCCACGGTGGACTCGTCGCTGCTGGCCGGACGAGGGGTTCACGGGGGATGACAGGCGGGTTCGATGCCGTAACGGAGGAGCTCGAACGCGCCGCCGACACGATCGGAGACGTCGTCGGGGGTGCCGCGGGCCTGCTGTGGCAGGGTCCGAGCGGCGACTACGGGCACCCCGGCGTGCAGGCGGGCTGGGGCAGCTTCATCGCGGACCTCGAGTCCGTCGTCGAAGGGCTCACCGGCAAGGCCCACGGGCACGGTGAAGACCTGCGCACGGCCGCGGTCCGTTACGCGGGCGCCGACGACAGCGCGAGCGACGCGATCGTGAAGACCGCGGCGGAGGCGTTCGGCTCTTCCGGTGGGGGGATCTTCGGCCCGCTCGGGGAGATCCTGCGCAGTTCCGTCGGTTCCATCGGCTCCGCTGGTTCCGACGGCGAGAAGCTCGGTCCCGCGTGGGCCGGCGGCGGGACCGGCCGCATCAGCGGGTCGATCGACGAACTCCCACCGGACGTGATGAGCCCCGAGCGCTCCCGGGAGCTGTTCCCCGGTCCGAAGTCCGAGGTGGAGGGCCCCGACCCGGTCACTGAGGCGGACCGCGAAGGGCCGGTGTTCTGATGGCCGCCGAGCTGGGGGAGACGACCGACCCGAAGGAGCTCGTCCCCGGCGAGCCGCGGTTCATCTCGGGTGACCTCAAGGACGTCGTCCGCAACATCCAGCGCATGGCCGCGATTTCCGACGGCCTCTCCGGCGTGGACGCGAAGCAGTGGACCGGCGAAGCGAGCGACCGGTTCCGCGAGACTTTCGGCCGGGAACCGAAGAAGTGGTTCGACACCATCGGCGTCCTCGGCACCGGTGCCAACGCGCTGGCGGACTACGGCGACGCCCTGACGCGCAGCCAGTCCGAAGCCCAGCGGGCGATCGAGCTGTACACGCAGGGCCAGGCGGCCACCCGGGCGGCGTCGGCGCAGTGGATCGCCCAGGCTCATCAGGCGCTCACCGGCGACCGGCCGATCCCGGGTTTCGTCGATCCCGGCCAGGGTGCGACGCAGGAGGCCGAGCGGATCCTGCGGGCGGCCCGCGCCGCGCTCGAAGAGATCGGCGGCGACACGGCGAAGAAGCTGGGCTTCAAGAAGGAATCGGACGGCACCTACAAGAGGGATCTCGGGAAGACCCACGAGTTCGGCGCCGCGGAGCGCGACAAAGTCAAGACGACGCAGTGGGACCGCGAGAAGAAGAAGTGGGTCACGGTCGAGGAGGACCCCGGGGGCTGGCAGAACCACAAGGGCGGCAAGAACTACTCCCGCGAGTTCGGGTCGCAGTCCGACGGCATGCTCACCGACAAACTCGGTGGCCTGCTCGAAAAGTTCGGCATCGACACCTCCGAGAGCACGGTGGCGGCGTCCGCCGGAGTCGATCTGATCGACGGTTCGCTGGCCGGCAAGTTCGGCGACGGAACCTTCGGCGGAAGCGGCAAGATCGAGGGCGCGGCTCTCGGCGCGGGCGCGGAGGCCCATGCCGGTGCGGGCCCGATGGGCCTCTCCGCGGGAGCGTCGGCCGAGGCGTACCTGGCCAAGGGCAGCGCCCAGGGCGAGGTGCACTACGGCGACCACGTCTCGGTGAAGGGTGACGCCTCGGCCGAGGTGGGGGCCAAGGCGTCCGCGCAGGGGTCGATCGGCTTGTCCGGCGTGCAGGGCAGCGTCGAGGGGTTCGCGGGTGGCCGGGTCGAGGGCAACGTGAGCGCCGAGGTCGCCGGTGTCACCGCCGGTGCGCACGGCGAGGCGTGGGCCGGCATCGGAGCCGAGGCCAGTGGCCAGTTCGGCATGGGCGACGACGGCAAGTTCCACATCGGCGCTTCGGTCGGTGCGGCCCTGGGTATCGGTGGCAAGGTCGGGTTCGACGTCAGCATCGATCCGGGTGAGGTCGTCGACACCGTGCAGGACGTGGCCGGTGACGTTGCCGATGTGGCGTCCGACGTGGCGTCCGACGTCGGCCACGGCATCGCGAACGCCGCGGGCGCCGTGGGCGACTTCCTCGGCTTCTGACCATCCCCATCAGGAGATTCGGAGTATCAACAGTGGCTGGCACCCTCCCCGTCCCGATCGTGTTCGACCTGCCGGACGGCTGGCGATCCGTCCCACCGGAAGAGATCGGTACGCCGGATGCGGCGTTCGTCGCCCTCAACACCGGCAGCACGCGCGACGGCTTCACGGCGAACATCACGATCACCGGCGAGGTCCGCGAGGACGACGCACCGCTCACGGCGATCGGTGACGAGGCCGTCGAAAAGCTGCGCACCGCGGGCGCCGCGGGAGTGCAGCTCGGGCGGCGCAACGAGGTCGGCTCCGCGGAGAACCCGGGTCTCACGCAGGCGGTGAAGCTGACCGTCGGGCTCAAGGGCAAGCAGGTGGACCTCGTGCAGTTCCAGGTGTTCATGGTGATGCGCGACCAGCAGGCGCCGCAGCGGCGCGCGGTCCTGCACGTCGTGCTGTCCGCGCTGTTGGAGAACCAGTTCGAGCACGTGATCGACGACTTCCAGAAGTTCCTCACGACCGTGAAACCGGAGCAGGCGGCATGAACGACACCGCGCGGCAGCTGCTGGCCCGCATCGAGGCGATCGACTCGGCGGCGGCCGACAACCGGCTGCGGGCCGAGGCGTACCAGCGGGTTGCCGACGAGCTCAAGGACGCGATGGGCACCGCGACCTCGCCCGACGGCGTCGTCACCGTGGTCGCCGGACCCGGCGGGGCGATCACGTCGGTCACCTTCAGCGAACGGGCCCGGGAAACGGATCCCGCCGTGTTGTCTTCGGACGTCCTGCGCGCGATCGGCGAGGCCCAGGCCGCGGCGGCGCGGATGCAGGCCGAGGTCGTGCGACGCGGCCTCGGCAGCACCGAGTTCCTCGACCGCGTGCTCGACTCCGACGAGCAGCTCTTCGGGGCCCCTCGCCCGAGCACCGCCACGACACCGCCTCCGCCCGCACGCCCGCCGGTTCACGAGGCATCACCGGAGGGCGAGTTCGACGACTTCACCGTGTTCGACCAGGAGCCCCGGCGGTGAGCGTCGCCCTGATCCTCGTGATCGTCATCGGAGGCACGCTGCTGATCGCGGGCGCGGTCACGTGGTTCGTGGTGTGGAACAGCCGCGGAATGAAGCGGGCCGAGGCCGCTGTGCTGCAGCGGTTGAGCCAGGAAGCGCCGCGGCGGGGCTGGCGGTACGAGGAGCGCAACGACTCCTACTGCGCCTTGTTCAACGAGGGCGATCAATCCATCCTTCGGTCCTTCGTGGACGAGATGCTCTCGCCGAGCAATCCGTTCGCGCGGCCGGCTGAGGCGTTCGAGGCGCACGGGATCGTGAGCGGGACGCACCGTGGCCGTCCGTTCCTCAGCGCCAGATTCAAAGTCCGCCAGCCGGGAGAGACCACCCGCTACACGAGGGTCGTATGGGTACGCACGCCGAAACTCGGCCCGGCCCTGCAGGTGACGCCGGTGGTGGCGCTCGAGAGCCGCGTGAACGACGCGATCAAGCGCGGCGACCTCAAGATCGGCGATCCCGAGTTCGATGAGCGCTACCAGGTGCTCACCGGCGATGAGCGCTTCGCCATGGCGGTGCTCGTCCCGCAGGTCACTCACTTCCTGAAGGCCGACCGCCGTGTATTCAGGGGCTTCTCCTTGTTCGGCGCGAACTTCGCGGTCTTCGACCGCCTCGTCGATCACCGTGACCCCGAAGAACTCGTCGCCGCGCTGGACCTGCGGTGCGATCTGCTGGATTTGGTTCCGCGTTCCGTCTGGGCCTAGAGGAGGCTGGCTGTGTTGCGTCGGATTGTTGTCGCGGTGTGTGGCATCGCGTTGGTGGCCGGGTGTTCCGCGCACGTGGAGGTCACGCGGCGGGTGTCGCAGGCCGACCTGGAGCGCGGGATCGCCGACGCGCTGGAGAAGTCCGTGGGCCAGCGCCCGGACACGATCTCGTGCCCCGGCCCGATCGACGCGAAGGTCGGCCAGCAGATGCGCTGCCGGCTCGTGGCCGGCACCACCAAGGCCGGCCTCACGGCGACCATCAACACCGTGAACGGCAGCGACGTCCGCTACTCCGTGAAGGTCGACGACCACGTCTCCACGAATTGACGTGACACACCGGTCTCCGCCGGCGCACACTCGCGCTGTGTATTGACGCCCTCGTGGACCCCCTGGCCCTCTCGTCGCCCACCCATCCGCAGACGAGAGGAACCCAGCCATGTCCCTCGACGGCCCGCGCGTCCACCTGCGTCCGCTCACCCCGGACGACCGCGAGCGCGCCCGGGAAATCCTGGCCACCCCCGAAGTCGCCCTCTGGTGGGGCGACGCCGCGACCGAAATCGAAACCCTGCTCGACGAGGAGCCGGGCTTCTCCAGCTACGCCATCGAATTGGCCGGGGAGCTCATCGGCCTCATCCAGAGCTCCGAAGAGCTCGACCCCCAGTACCGCCACGCCGGCATCGACATCGTCGTGCACCCGGCCCACCACGGCCGTGGCCTCGGCCCCGAAGCCATCCGCGTGCTCGCGCAGCACCTGTTCGCCCAGGGCCACCACCGGCTCACGATCGACCCGGCCACCGCCAACGAAAAGGCCGTGCACGTCTACACGAAGCTCGGCTTCCGCCCGGTCGGTGTGCTGCGCCAATACGAACGCGGCCCCGACGGCACCTTCCGCGACGGCCTGCTGATGGATCTGCTGAAAGGCGACCTCAGGTGACCGGCAGCTGCTGCGAAAGCCGATCCGCCACCTTCTGCACCACCGGCGCGATCGACGCCACCGCCTCGGCGGTCAACCGGCCCGAGGGGCCCGACACGGATACCGCGGCGGGCACCGGCATGCCGGGCACGGCGACGGCGACGCAGCGCACCCCGAGCTCCTGCTCGGCTTCGTCCAGCGCGTAACCCTGCGAAGCGATGCGCTTGAGCTCGTCGGCGAGCGAATCAGGGTCCGTGAACGTGTGTTCGGTGTAGGCGGGCATGCCGGTGCGCGTCAGCAGCGCCGCGACGTCGTCGGGGGGCAGTTGCGCCAGCATGGCCTTGCCGACGCCGGTGCCGTGGGGCAGCAGGCGGCGGCCGACCTCCGTGAACATGCGCATGGAGTGCTTGGAGGGCACCTGGGCGACGTACACGACTTCGTCGCGTTCCAGCACGGCGAGGTTGGCGGTCTCGCCGACCTCCTCGACGAGCTCGACCAGCAGCGGCCGCGCCCACGCGCCGAACTGCATGCTGGCGTTCTCGCCGAGGCGGATGAGCCGGGCGCCGAGCGCGTAGCGGCGGTTGGTGTTCTGCCGGACGTACCCGAGGTCCACGAGCGTGCGGATGAGCCGGTGAATAGTCGGCATCGGCAGGCCCGACAGGGTCGCGAGCTCCGAGAGGCTGGCCTCCCCGCCGGTGTCCGCGAGGTGCTCCAGCAGCTCGAACGCGCGCTGCAGTGACTGGACGCCGCCGTCCCGTCCGCCTTTTTCAGCCGCCACCGTGGCCCTCCTCACAGGTCGCCTTGAGCTTCCGCTATGCAGAAACTATAGTCCGTCAGGTAAAAACCGTAGGGACGTTATCCTAAGAACGACTCGGGGTGTTTCGCATGTCTGAAGTCCAGGTCCTCGGCGACTCCGTTGAGCGCGGCGACGAGATCCTGACGCCGGAAGCCCTCGCCTTCCTGGCGGGGCTGCACGACGCCTTCGCGGCGCGCCGGGACGAGCTGCTCGTGGCCCGCGGCAAGCGCCGTGAACAGGCCCGCACGACCGGTCGGCTCGACTTCCTGCCGGAGACGAAGGCCATCCGTGAAGGTGACTGGAAGGTCGCCGAGGCGCCCGCCGCGCTGCGCGACCGGCGCGTGGAGATCACCGGCCCCACCGACCGCAAGATGACCATCAACGCCCTCAACTCCGGCGCCAAGGTGTGGCTCGCCGACTTCGAGGACGCCAACACGCCCCACTGGGCCAACGTCGTGTCCGGCCAGGTCAACCTGTCCGACGCGATCCGCGAGACCATCACGCTGGAAAGCGGCGGCAAGAGCTACGCCCTGAAGGACGACGTCGAGCACGCCACCATCGTGGTCCGCCCGCGCGGCTGGCACCTCGACGAGCGCAATCTCACCTTCGGCGGCCGCCAGGGCGTCGGCGCGCTGGTGGACTTCGGGCTGTACTTCTTCCACAACGCCGCCGAACTGCTCAAGCGCGGCAAGGGCCCGTACTTCTACCTGCCGAAGATGGAAAGCCACCTCGAGGCGCGGCTGTGGAACGACGTGTTCACCCACGCCGAGAAGACCCTCGGCATCGAGCACGGCACCGTGCGCGCCACCGTGCTGATCGAGACGATCCCCGCCGCGTTCGAGATGGAGGAGATCCTCTACGAGCTGCGCGAGCACGCCTCGGGCCTCAACGCCGGCCGCTGGGACTACCTGTTCAGCGTGATCAAGTACTTCCGCGACGCCGGTGAGAAGTTCGTGCTGCCGGACCGCAACTCGGTGACCATGACCGCGCCGTTCATGCGCGCCTACACCGAGCTGCTCGTGCACACCTGCCACAGCCGCGGCGCGTTCGCGATCGGCGGCATGGCGGCGTTCATCCCGAGCAAGGACCCGAAGGTCAACGAGGGCGCGTTCGAAAAGGTCCACGCCGACAAGGCCCGCGAAGCCGCCGACGGGTTCGACGGTTCCTGGGTCGCGCACCCCGGCATGGTCGCCCTCTGCAAGGAGGAGTTCGACAAGGTCCTCGGCGACAAGCCCAACCAGCTGGAGCGCACCCGCGACGACGTCAGCGTCACGGCCGACCAGCTGCTCGACGTCGCCTCGACGCCCGGCAGCGCCACCGCGGCCGGCCTGCGCGCCGCGGTCGAGGTCGGCATCCGCTACATCGCCTCTTGGCTCAGCGGCAACGGCGCGGCCGCCATCCACAACCTCATGGAGGACGCGGCCACCGCCGAGATCTCGCGCTCGCAGATCTGGCAGTGGGTCAAGAACGGCACCACGCTCGACACCGGCGACCAGGTCACGGCCGAGCTGGTGCGCGGCGTGCTCGCCGAGGTCCGCGGTGAGCTGTCGGCCGAGGTCAAGGAAGACGTGCTCACCCCGGCCGTCGAGCTGTTCGAGCAGGTCGCGCTCGCCGACGAGTTCCCCGACTTCCTGACGCTGCCGGCCTACGAGCACATCAAGTAATGGCGGCCGGCCGGCTCACCGAGGAGACCTACACCGCCGCCGACGCGCACCTGGCCGAGGCCGACGCACGCGTCGCGGCGCTCTACCCCGGTGAGCCGCCGGGCCGTCGGCCCGTGCACACCGTGTACGTGCCGGCGTCGCAGTACCGCACCCGCCTGGTCGCCGACTGGGGCAAGCAGGCCATGCGGGTCTTCGTCGAACACGGCGACGCGCTCGACCTCGACGAAGACGTCGCCGAACGCGTCCGCACCAAGCTCCTGACCGAACCCATCGAAGACCTCCGCATCGACTTCGAAGACGGCTTCGGCCACCCCGGCGACGAAGCCGAGGACGCCGCCGCCCTGGCCGCCGGCCAAACCCTCGCCACCACCGGCGGCACACCGTTTGTGGGAATCCGCTTCAAGAGCTTCGAGGCCGCCACCCGCCGCCGGGGCATCCGCACGCTGGACCTGTTCCTCGAGGGGCTCCTGACCAACGGCGAGTTGCCCGGGGGGTTCGTCGTCACCCTCCCGAAGGTCACCGCGATCGAACAGGTCGAAGCCGCCGCTGCCGTCCTGTCCCGCCTCGAAACCGCCTACGGCCTGCCCGACGGCCGCCTCCGCTTCGAGGTCCAGATCGAGACCGCCCAATCCATCCTCGCCCACGACGGCACCGTCTCGGTGGCCCGCATCATCCAGGCCGCCGCCGGCCGCTGCTCGGGCCTGCACTACGGCACCTACGACTACAGCGCCGGCCTCGGCATCGCCGCCGCGTACCAGAGCATGGCCCACCCCGCCGCCGACTTCGCGAAGCAACTGATGCAGGTCGCCGCCGCCGGCACCGGCGTACGGCTATCCGACGGCTCCACCAACCGCCTCCCCCTCGGCGACGACCTCCACGGCGCCTGGGCCGAACACCTGCGCCTGGTCCGCCGCTCCCTGGAAAACGGCTTCTACCAGGGCTGGGACCTCCACCCGAACCAGCTGCCCACCCGCTTCGCCGCCACCTACACCTTCTACCGCGAAGGCTTCCGCACCGCAACCAAACGCCTGGCCGCCTACGCCTCCCAAACCTCCACCAGCACCTTGGACGAACCCGCCACCGCCGAGTCCCTCGCCCGCTACCTCCTCGGCGGCCTCCACTGCGGCGCCCTGGACCCAGCCGACCTCCCCTTCGACGCGGACACCCTCACCAGATACGCCCATCGCCGCCCCTGACCCACACCCGCCCCCAAGCTCGTTCGCTGCGCCAACGCACCAACGCCACATCGGGATGCTCACCCCACCCCCGCACCACGGCGAGAAGCCCCCACCCACCACCGCGACGACCACCCCCGAACCAACGCGAGGGACCCCCACCCGATCACCGCGAGGGGCTCCCGCTCGCCAGCGCGGGGGACCCGCACCCGATCACCGTGCGGGGCTCTCACTTGCCAGGGCGAGGGACCTCCACCCGATCACCGTGCGGGGCTCTCGCTCGCCAGGGCGAGGGATCTCACCCACCAACGCAACAGACAGCCCACGAGCTACCGCAACGGCCCCTGACCACGGCAGGGCCGTATCACCCAGGCCCCTCCCCGCACCCCGATCCGAAGCCGCACTGCGGCCGCCGAGCCGTTGTCAAGGCACGCTTTCCCGCCTTGACAACGGCTCAGCGGCCGTCAGCACACTCCAGCTTCGGGGTGCACGCCCAACGTAAGTCGCCCTGCGAGGACACGCACCCGAACCGACTCAAGTCGCCCTGCGAGGACCCGCACCCGAACCAACCCACCCCGCCCCTACGAGGACGACAACTACCCCAGACGCACACCCCACCAACACCCATAAACCCCCCACCCCCGCCCCAGGTAAACTCGCCGCCGTCTTTCTGGTGTGGGGTGGGAAAGGAACAACGACACCATGTCCGAACAAGCGACGCAGGCCGAGACTCTCGAGTTCCAGTCCGAAGCTCGCCAGCTCCTCCAACTGATGATCCACTCGATCTACTCGAACAAGGACATCTTCCTCCGCGAGCTCATCTCCAACGCCTCCGACGCGCTCGACAAACTCCGCCTCGAGACCTACCGCGACAAGGACCTCGAAGCCGACACCTCCGACCTCCACATCGAGCTCACCGTGGACAAGGACGCCCGCACCCTCACCGTCCGCGACAACGGCATCGGCATGTCCCGCGACGACGTCGTGAACCTCATCGGCACCATCGCCAAGTCGGGCACCGCCGAGTTCCTCCGCAAGCTCAAGGAATCGAAGGACGCCGCCGGGTCCCAGGACCTCATCGGCCAGTTCGGCGTCGGCTTCTACTCCAGCTTCATGGTCGCCGACAAGGTCACCCTCACCACGCGCAAAGCCGGCACCACCGAAGGCGTCCGCTGGGAATCCGAAGGCGAAGGCACCTACACGATCGAACCGGTCGCCGACGCCCCGCAGGGCACCGCCGTCACGCTGCACCTCAAGCCGGCCGACGACGAGGACCACCTCTTCGACTACACGTCGGAGTGGAAGGTCCGCGAGATCGTCAAGCGCTACTCGGACTTCATCACCTGGCCGGTCCGCATGGCCAAGCAGGGCACCCCCGACAGCACCGAAGAAGGCACCGAGCCGGAACTCGAGACCGTCAACTCCCGCAAGGCCCTCTGGGCCCGCCCCTCCTCGGAAGTCTCCGACGAGGAGTACCAGGAGTTCTACAAGCACATCAGCCACGACTGGAACAACGCTCTCGAAACCGTCCGCATGCAGGCGGAGGGCACGTTCGAGTACCAGGCCCTGCTCTTCATCCCGTCGCAGGCCCCGATCGACCTGTTCATGCGCGACGCGAAGCGCGGCGTGCAGCTGTACGTGAAGCGCGTGTTCATCATGGACGACTGCGAAGCGCTCATGCCGAACTACCTGCGCTTCATCAAGGGTGTCGTCGACGCGCAGGACCTCTCGCTCAACGTCTCGCGCGAGATCCTCCAGCAGGACCGCCAGATCCGCGCGATCCGCCGTCGCCTGGAGAAGAAGATCCTCTCCACGATCAAGACGATGATGACCGACGACGCCGAGAAGTACGCCACGTTCTGGCGCGAGTTCGGCCGCGCGATCAAGGAGGGTCTGCTCGACGACCCGGAGAACCGCCCGGCCATCCTCGACATCTCGTCGTTCGCGTCCACGCACCACGCCGAGAAGCCGACCAGTCTGCGCGACTACGTCTCGCGCATGAAGGAAGGCCAGGAGCACATCTACTACCTCACCGGCGAGTCGCGCACGGTGATCGAGAACTCGCCGCACCTGGAAGCGTTCCGCGCCAAGGGCTACGAGGTCCTCATCCTCACCGACCCGGTCGACGAGATGTGGGTCGACGGCGTGAGCGGGTTCGACGAGAAGTCGTTCCAGTCCGTGGCGAAGGGCGAGGTCGACCTCGGGGGCGACGAGACGTCCGACGAGCAGAAGGCCGAGTTCGAAGACCTGCTCAAGTGGATGTCCGCGACGCTCACCGACAGCGTCAAGGAGGTCCGCCTCTCGACGCGGCTGACCACGTCGCCCTCCTGCATCGTGGGCGACTCGGGTGACATGACGCCGACGCTGGAGAAGATGTACCGCGCGATGGGCCAGGAGATGCCGCAGATCAAGCGGGTCCTGGAGCTCAACCCGGACCACGAGCTGGTGACCGGGCTGCGCAAGGCGTTCGCGGAGAACCCTTCGGACGGTTCGCTCGCCGAGACCGCCGAACTGCTGCACGGCATGGCGCTGCTCGCCGAGGGCGGCGAGCTGGCCGACCCGGGCCGGTTCCTGAAGCTGGTGGCCGACCGGGCCGCGAAGGCGCTGTAATTTGGCGTCGGCTGTGATTTGGCCCCGGCTCCGCCGGGGCGTGCGAGATCGCCTTGGAGCCGGTTTCTTCCCGGCCGACATGGTCGGCCCGGGGGCCGACCACATCGGCCGGGAAGAAACCGGCGCGATCTCGCGCCGTGGTTGGCAAAGGCCGGCTGGTTTTGGCCGGTTGGGTCCGGGAAGGGCCGCCGAGGAGACTCCTTGGGGGCCCATCACGACTTTCAGGACTCCGACACCAGAGCCAGGTACACGTCGACCTGAGCGACGAAGTCCGTGAGGTCCACGCCGAGCAGCTCCGCGGCCCGCCCGATGCGGTAGCGCAGGGTGTTCACGTGGATGTGCAGGGCTTTCGCCGCGCGCGTGGGCGAGCCGGAGCACTCGAGGAACACCCGCACGGTGTGCACGAGATCCGAATGCTGTTCGGCGTCGTAGTCGAGCAGCGGCCCGAGCAGCCGGCGGCGCAACGCGGCCCGCAGCTCGGTCGACGTGCCCGCGAGCAGCAGCTGGTGCACGCCGACCTCGGCGGCGGGCACGACCACCACGTCGCCTTCCCGGCTCGCCGCCAGGGAAAGCGCGTGGCGTGCCACCTCGAACGCACCGCGTGACTCCGCCGCGGGCACGGTGTCACTCACGCCCGCGAGGATCCGGGTCGCCCGCAGCAGGGGTTCCACCGTGGACAGAGCGGTCACCGCCTGCGCGGCCCAGCCACCGGGCCACGAACCCTCGTCGGCGACGAGGGCGAGGGCTTCCGTGTGGTCGCGGCTGCCGGTCGGGGTCACCGCAAGCCCTGTGGTGGCCAGCAGCTCTGCCAGCACGTCGTCGGCTTCCGCGCTGTCCTCGGTGCGCAACGCGACCGCACGCACGAGCCCGCCCAGCGGCGCGGGCGTCGGCCGTGAGCGCGCGCGGGCCAGGCCCACGAGCCCGGCCAGCTCCTCGGCGAGCTCGGTCTGCGCGGTGCTCAGGGGACCGTCCACGGCCAGCAGCCACGGCACGGCGTGCCGGCTCTCCACCGGCAGCACGGTGAGGCCGGCCGCCGCCGTCGGCCGGGCGCGGGCGGCGGCGAACTGGCGCACGGGCTCGGCCGCCGACACCGGCAGCGCCGCCGTGCCGGCCACCACGCGGGGCACACCGGAGAGCACCCAGCACGCCGTGCCGAGCTCCTCGGCTGCGCGGGCCAGCAGGTCCGCCAGCGGCGCGTCCTCCGCGGCGGCGGTCAGCAAGCGTTTGCGCGCCCCGTCGGCGGCGGCGGCGAGCGCGAGCACCACCCTCTCGGTGACCACGGCGAACGACAGGTCGGGCGGCACTTCGAGCAGCGGGACGCCGTGGCGGGCGCACGTGTCGACGACGTCGGCCGGGATGCCGCCGGCGTCGGCACCCGAGGCGGCCAGTGCGGCCGCACCGCCGGCGGCCAGCGCCGCCACGAACGGCTCGGCGTCGCCCGGCGCGCGCCACCACAGCAGGCCGGACAACACGAGCTCACCCGCTGTCAGGTAGCGGCCCGGATCGGGCAGCTCGGTCACGTAGATCCGCGTGACGGCGCGGTCGAGCAGGTCTTCGGCGGTGCTCGGGTGCGGGCGCAGTCCGGGCAGGCCCAGCAGGGTTCTCACGGTCGTCATCAGGCTTGTAGGAAAGCACAAACGGGTGGGCTCGCGCTGGTGCGGCTTTCATGGCGGGCCACCGTTGCCGCGCGGGCGCGTTCGGCGTGTACTGGGGCATCAGCCCCGTGGGGAGGAGCTCGAGCGTGGATTTCCTGCGACCCGTCGACCTGGCCGAGGCGCTGGCCGTGAAGGCCGAACGCCCCGACGCGGTGCCGATCGCCGGCGGCACGGATGTCATGGTGGAGCTCAATTTCGACCACCGCCGCCCGGCCGCGTTGCTCGATCTCACCGGGGTCGCGGAGCTGGCGGAGTGGTCCACTTCGGACGGCGTCATCCGGCTCGGGGCGACGGTGCCTTATTCGCGGGTGATCACCGAGCTGGGTGAACCTCTGCCCGCGCTGGCGATGGCGTCACGCACGGTCGGTTCGCCGCAGATCCGCAACCGCGCCACGGTCGGTGGCAACCTGGGCGCCGCGTCGCCGGCCGGGGACACCCACCCGGTACTGCTGGCGCTGGGCGCGCAGATCGAGGTCGCGTCCGTGCGGGGCTCGCGCGTGCTGCCCGCGCAGCAGTTCTACCTCGGCGTGAAGCGCAACGCGCTGGAGCCCGACGAGCTGGTCACCGCCGTCCACCTGCCCGCGCACGCGGGCCCGCAGCAGTTCTCGAAGGTCGGCACGCGCAACGCGATGGTGATCGCCGTCTGCTCGTTCGCGGTGAACGTGCGGCCTGCGTCGCGCGAGGTGGGTGCCGCCGTCGGCTCGGCCGCACCCACCCCACGCCGGGCCCGGGAAGCCGAGCAGTTCCTGGCGGCCGAGCTGCCGTGGGACGCGCCCGCGCCGCTGGCCGACTCGCTGAAACGGCGCTTCGGTGAGCTGGTGGCCGCGGCCACCGCGCCGATCGACGACGTCCGCGGCAGCGCGGACTACCGCAGACACGCCCTGGCCGTGCTCGCCCGACGCACGCTGACCTGGGCCTGGGACGAACACCGGGGGAGCGAGCGCACGTGCGCGTGAACGTGACCGTCAACGGCGAGGCCCGCGAGGCCGACGACGTGTGGGAAGGCGAGAGCCTGCTCTACGTGCTGCGCGAGCGGCTCGGCCTGCCGGGTTCGAAGAACGCTTGTGAACAGGGCGAATGCGGATCCTGCACGGTGTACCTCGACGACGTGCCGGTGTGCTCGTGCCTCGTCGCGGCGGGTCAGGTCGAGGGCCGCGAGGTGCGCACCGTCGAGGGGCTGGCCGAGGGCGACACACTCGACCCGGTGCAGCAGTCCTTCGTGGACAACGGCGCCGTGCAGTGCGGTTTCTGCACGCCGGGCCTGGTCGTGGCCGCCCACGACCTGCTCAACCGCGTGGCGCGCCCGAGCGAGGAGGAGATCCGCGAGGCGCTGGCGGGGAACCTGTGCCGGTGCACGGGGTACGAGAAGATCCTCGATGCGGTGCGCGCCGCTGCCGTGGTCAAGGGAGGTGTCGCGTGAGGACGGTCGTCGAGAACGCCGCGATCGCCACGGTCACCGGTCCCGAGTACGCATCCGGGTACGTGCTCGTCGACAACGGCGTGATCGCCGAAGTCGGCGAAGGCACCTTCACCGGTGAAGCCGAGGAGCACGTCGACGCGTCCGGTTGTCTGGTCACGCCGGGGCTGGTCAACACCCACCACCACCTCTACCAGTGGGCCACCCGCGGGATGGTGGCCGACCACACGCTGTTCGAGTGGCTCGTGGCGCTCTACCCGGTGTGGGGGCGGCTCGACGCGGAGATCACGCACGCCGCGGGCGTGGCCGGGATGGCTCGGCTCGCGCTCACCGGCTGCACGACTGTGGCCGACCACCACTACGTCTTCCCGCGCGACGGCGGTGACCAGGTCGAGGCGCTCGTCGCGGCCCGTCAGCGCGTCGGCGTGCGGCTGCACCTCGTGCGCGGCTCGATGGACCGCGGCGAGTCCGAGGGCGGGCTGCCGCCCGACAACCTCGTCGAGGGCACCGATGCCGCGCTGGTCGGCACGGAGGCCGTGATCGACCGGTTCCACGATTCGTCGCCCGACGCGCACCTGCGCATCGCCGTCGGCCCGTGCTCGCCGTTCTCCGTGACCGAGCGGCTGATGATCGGCGCGGCGGACCTGGCCCGGCGCAAGGGCGTGCGGCTGCACACCCACCTGGCCGAGACGCTCGACGAGGAACGCCAGTGCCTCGCCGAGGTCGGCTGCACGCCGGCCGAGTACGCGGACAAGCTCGGCTGGCTGGCGCGTGACGTCTGGCTCGCGCACACCGTGCACCTCGCGCCCGACGCGATCCGCCGCTTCGCCGCCACCGGCACGGGTTCGGCGCACTGCCCGACGTCCAACGGCCGGCTCGGCGCGGGCATCGCCCCGGTGCGGGACCTGCTCGACGCCGGTGCGCCCGTGGGCCTCGGGGTCGACGGCGCCGCGTCCAACGAGTCCGGCGGCCTCGGCGAGGAGCTGCACCAGGCGTTGCTGCAGGCACGCCAGCGCGGCGGGCCGAAGGCACTGAGCACCCGGGAAGCCTTGTGGCTCGCCACGATGGGTGGCGCGCGCTGCCTCGGGCGCGAAACCGAGCTGGGCTCGGTCGAGACCGGCAAGGTCGCCGACCTGGCCGTGTGGGACCTCTCGGGCCTGGAGTACGCGGGCATCACCGACCCGGTGGCCGCGCTGGTGCTGGGTGCGACGCCGCCGTTGGCGCGGCTGCTGGTGGGCGGGCGGACCGTCGTCGAGCACGGCGCGCTGCGCGAAGAGGACGAGACCGTGATCGCCCGCGACCTGGCCGCCGCGAGCGCCCGGCTGCGGGAGGACCGATGACGGCCACCGCGAGCACGTCGACGACCGCCGGCACCGCGACGACCACCGGCAACGGCGTCGGCACCAACGCGCCCCGGCCCGACGGCACGGTGAAGGTGCGCGGCGAGTTCGCGTACTCGTCGGACCTGTGGCACGACGACATGCTGTGGGGCGCGACCCTGCGCAGCCCGCACCCGTACGCGCGGATCACCGGCATCGACCTCACACAAGCGCTTGCCGTGCCCGGGGTTCACGCCGTGCTGACCCACGAGGACGTGCCCGGCGTCAACCGCTACGGCCTGGAGCACCCCGACCAGCCGGTGCTCGCCGACTCGGTCGTGCGCTACCAGGGCGAGCCCGTCGCGCTCGTCGCCGCCGACCACCCGGAGACGGCGCGGCGGGCGATGAACCGCATCAAGGTGACGTACGAGGAGCTGGAACCCGTCACCGACTCCGAGGCGGCGGTGCGGGGTGAGGGCCCTTCGCTGCACGACGGCGGGAACGTGGTGCGGCACGTGGGGATCCGGCGTGGGTCCTCGGATGTTCGCGCCGACGTTGTGGTGTCCGGCGTGTACGAGGTCGGGATGCAGGACCAGGCGTTCCTGGGCCCGGAGTCGGGGCTCGCCGTGCCCGATTCCGTCGGCGGCGTGGACCTTTACGTGGCAACGCAGTGGCTCCACGTGGACCAGCAGCAGATCGTCGCGGCGCTCGGGCTGCCCGTCGACAAGGTGCGGCTCACGCTCAGCGGCGTCGGCGGGGCGTTCGGCGGCCGTGAGGACCTGTCGATCCAGGTGCACGCGTGCCTGCTCGCGCTGCACACCGGCAAGCCCGTGAAGATGGTGTACAACCGCGAAGAGTCCTTCTACGGCCACGTGCACCGTCACCCGGCGAAGATGTACTACGAACACGGCGCGACGTCCGACGGCCGGCTCGTGTTCGTCCGCGCCCGCCTGTACCTCGACGGCGGCGCCTACACCTCGTCCACCCCCGCGGTGGTGGCCAACGCGGCGACACTCGGCATCGGACCATACACAGTGGACAATGTGTCGATCGATTGTTGGGGCGCCTACACGAACAACCCGCCGTGCGGCGCCATGCGTGGCTTCGGCGCGGTGCAGGCCGCGTTCGGCTACGAGTCGCAAATGGACAAGCTCGCGGCCGCGTGCGGCCTGGATCCCGTGGAGCTGCGCATCCGCAACGCGATGACCGAGGGCGCGGTGATGCCGACCGGCCAGGTCGTGGACTCGGCCGCCCCGGTCGCGGAACTCCTGGACCGCCTGCGCGCACGTCCGTTGCCGAGTTCTCGTTCGGCTGACCTGCGGCACCTGCCCGGCGGCGTCTCCAACACCACGCACGGCGAGGGCGTGGTGCGCGGAGTGGGCTACGCGGTGGGGGTCAAGAACGTCTGCTTCTCCGAGGGCTTCGACGACTACTCCACCGCCCGCGTCCGCCTCCAGCTCGTCGGCGGCGAACCCGCGGCCACCGTGCACACGGCGGCGTGCGAGGTCGGCCAGGGCCTGGTCACGGTCGTGCAGCAGATCGTCCGCACGGAACTCGGCGTCGACCAGGTCACCGTGCTGCCCATGGACACCTCCATCGGCAACGGCGGCTCCACCTCGGCCTCCCGCCAGACCTACGTGACCGGCGGCGCGGTGCAGGCCGCGTCCGCCGCCGTCCGCTCGCGGGTTTTGGCCCATGCCGGCCTGCCCGCGTCCGCGCGTGTGTCGGGCGGCAAGCTCGTCGCGTCCGACGGCGCGATCTTGGGTGACCTCGTGTCCGTCTTGGGCACCTCGACGTTCGACGAAACGGTCGAATGGCGCCACCGCCCGACGTTCCCTTTGGACGACTCGGGCCAGGGCACCGCCCACGTCCAGTACGCCTTCGCCGCCCACCGCGCCGTCGTGGACGTCGACGTCGAGCTGGGCCTGGTCAAGGTCGTGGCCCTCGACTGCGCCCAGGACGTCGGCCGGGCCCTCAACCCGCAGGCCGTCCTCGGCCAGATCCAGGGCGGCTCGGCCCAGGGCCTGGGTCTGGCGGTCATGGAGGAAATCCAGGTCACCGACGGCCGCGTCCGCAACCCGTCCTTCACCGACTACCTCATCCCCACGGTGCTCGACATGCCCCCGATGACCATCGACGTCCTCGAACGCCCCGACCCCCACGCCCCCTACGGCCTCCGCGGCGTCGGCGAACCCCCCACCATCTCCTCCACCCCGGCCATCGTCGCCGCCATCCGCGCCGCGACGGGGTTGGCTCTGACGCGGGTGCCGGTGCGGCCGGAACACCTGACGGGTACGTGAAGGGCAGTTTGCCCAGCCCCGTCCGATCGTGACGGGTAATGCTGGCGGCCGGCCCGGCACCGTGCTTGAGTCGACGGGACGAACGTCCGATGTGGAGGAAACCCGGTCATGGCCGAACGTGGACAAGAACGCCTTTTCGACCCACTCACCACCAAAGGCACCGCCTTCACCCATGACGAACGCCGCCGGCTGGGGCTGCTCGGACTGTTGCCGCTGGCCGAGAAGACGATCGAAGAGCAGGTCGCGCACACCTACGGCGAGCTGGAGCGCCAGCCGACCGACCTGAGCAAGCACGTGTACCTGCGCAGCCTGCAGGACCGCAACGAAACGCTGTTCTACCGCCTCCTCGCCGAGCACCTCGAGGAAACCCTCCCCATCGTCTACACACCGACGGTCGGCGAGGCGTGCCAGCGCTTCAGCGAGATCTACCGCCGCCCGCGCGGCCTCTACGTGTCCTACCCCGACCGCGAGCACCTGCGCGAAGTGCTCAGGAACCGGCCCCACCAGGAGATCGACGTCATCGTCGTCACCGACGGCCAGCGGATCCTCGGGCTGGGCGACCAGGGCATCGGCGGCATGGGCATCCCGATCGGGAAGCTGTCGCTGTACACGCTGATCGGCGGTATCGACCCCGCGCGCACGTTGCCGATCCTGCTCGACGTGGGCACCGACAACGTCGAGCGCCTCGAAGACCCGCAGTACCTCGGCTGGCGGCACCGCCGCATCGCCGACGACGAGTACTACGCCTTCGTGGACGACTTCGTCACGGCCGTCCGCGAAGAGCTGCCCACGGTTCTTCTGCAGTGGGAAGACTTCGCGACCACCCACGCCCAGCCGATCCTCACGAAGTACCGCGACCAGCTCCTCACCTTCAACGACGACATCCAGGGCACCGCCGCCGTCGCATTGGGGGCGTTGCACGGGGCGGCGCAGGTGGCCGGGCGGCCGTTGTCGCAACAGCAGGTGGTGATGCTCGGGGCCGGGTCGGCGGGCATCGGGGTGCTGGAGATGGTGCGCCAGGAGATGGTGGCGCAGGGGCTGACCGACGCGGAGGCGGCCGAGCGCATCTGGGTCGTCGACGTCGTCGGCCTGCTCACCGACGACCGCACCGACTTGTCGGACGGTCAACGCCGCTTCGCGCAGCCGGCCGCGCGGGTGGAAGGCTGGCAGGGCACCGGGCTCGCCGACGTCGTCCACCACGTCGACGTGGGCGTGCTGCTCGGCCTGTCGACCGCGACGGGGGCGTTCACCGAGGACATCGTCCGCGAGCTGGCTGCCAAAACCGAACGGCCGATCATCTTCCCGCTCTCCAACCCCACCAGCCGCGCCGAGGCGCACCCGCGCGAGCTCGACGAGTGGACCGACGGCCGCGCCCTCATCGCCACCGGCTCACCCTTCGCCCCGATCGAACGCGACGGCAAGCAGCACCGCGTCGCGCAGTGCAACAACGTCTACATCTTCCCGGCCATCGGCCTGGCCGTCACGGCGTCGCGCGCCACCCGCGTCACCGACGCCATGATGCGAGTGGCGGCGAAGACGCTCGGCGAAGCGTCACCCGCGCTCCGGGATCCGGACGAGGCCCTGCTGCCGGCGTGGGAGGACGTGCCCGAGATCGCCACGCGCATCGCCGTCGCCGTCGCCGAGCAGGCCGTGAAAGACGGCGTGGCACCGCCCGACGACAACCTTGCCGAGACCGTGCGCAAGGCCCGCTGGACGCCTGACTACCGCTAGCGAGGTCGCGATATCAGTCGGCGGAGGTGGGCCGTGTGCCCCCGGGACACCGACTACCGCTTCTTGCCGTCCTGCCCGAGCTCCGCCAGCAGCCGCCGCGCCACGTCGACCGCGGCGGCGCCCGCCACGGCCATCGGTTCCGGTGACCGCATCGACCGCGCCAGCACAAAAGCGCCCTCCAGGCTGGTCACCAAAGCGATCGTCAACACCCGCCCCTGCTCCGCCGGCAGCCCGAACGCCGTGAACTTCTCCGTGCCCGCGGAGATCCACGCGCTGAAGACGTCGGCCGTCGCCTGGCGCAGGGGCTCGCTCGTGGTGGCCACTTCCAGAGCCACGGTGGCGATCGGACAGCCCTCGACGTAGTCCGTCTCCAGCAACGTCGTCACCCCGGCGGCGAAGAACGCCTCGATGCCCGTCACCACATCAGGTGCCGGAGCGATGAAGAGGTCGAACAGCTGCCCGTACTCCATGCCCGACGTGCGGATGACCTCTTCGGCGAGCTGTTCCTTGCCGCCGGGGAAGAAGTGGTACAGCGAGCCGAAGGGCGCGCCGGCCTTCTCGACGATCTGTTTCACGCCCGTGCCGGTGTAGCCGCCGCGGCGGAAGAGCTCCGCGCCCGCGGCCAGGATGCGGTCCTTCGTGCCAGTCACGGCACCGAGGATAGCTCCGGGGCGCTAGAGCGTTCTATCAATCGTTCCCCGAACACCAGGTTCAGCACCACCGCCGCGAGACAGCCCGCGCTGATGCCGGAGTTGAGCACCACCTGCAACGCCGCCGGAAACCCCGAGTAGAAGCCCGGCATCGCGATGGGAATGAGCCCGACGCCCAGCGAAGCAGCGACGATCGCGATGTTGCCGGGGTGCTCGAACGACGCCTTCGCCAGCGTCCGCACGCCGCTCACCGCCACGCTGCCGAACAGCACCAGCCCGGCGCCGCCGAGCACGGGCTGGGGCACGAGTGCCACGATCCCGCCCGTCACCGGCAGGGCGCCGAGCACCACCAGCACCACGCCGCTCGCCGCGACCACGTACCGGCTGACCATCCGCGTCAGCGACACCAGCCCGATGTTCTGCGCGAACGCCGTGCACGCGAACCCGCCGAACACCGTGCTCACGGCGGTGGCGAGACCGTCGGCGCGCAGTCCGTCGGCCAGGGTCCGGCTCGTGGTCGGCCGCCCGACGATCTCGCCGAGCGCCAGCAGGTCGGCCGTGCTCTCGGCCATGACCACGAGCATCACGATGAGCATCGACACGATCGCCGCGATGTCGAACACCGGCGCGCCGAAGTGGAACGGTGTGGCGATGCCGAACACCGGCGCCTGCCGCAGAGTCGACGTGTCGACTTCGCCGAGTGGCCACGCCACCAGCGTGCCGACAACCAGGCCGAGCAGCAGCGCGATCCGGCTCCAGAACCCCGACAGGAACCGCGTGAACACCAGCACCGCGACCAGCGTGATGCCCGCCAGCAGCAACCCGTTGGGCCGCGCGGCCGGTTGCTGTGCGGAAATCCACTGCACGGCAACAGGCAGCAGCGAAACTCCGATCAACGTGATCACGGTCCCGGTGACCACGGGTGGGAAGAACCGCGTGAGCTTCGAGAAGAACGGCGCGGCCAGCACCACGAACACGCCACCCACGAGCGTCGCGCCGTAGACGACACCGAGTGCGTTGCCGGCGTGCTGCTGCGCGATCGCCAGGATCGGCGCGACTGACGCGAAGGTGACGCCGTTGACCAGCGGCAGCCGTGCACCGAAGCGCCACACGCCGAGTGTCTGCAACAGGGTCGCGAGCCCCGCGGTGAACAGCGAGGCGCTGATGAGCAGGCTCAGCTGTCCGGGTGAAAGCCCGACTGCCGCGCCGATCACCAGGGGCGGGGCCACCACGCCGGCGTACATCGCGGCGACGTGCTGGATTCCGCCGAGCACGAGCTGCGGCCACTTCGGGCGCACATCGACGGGATGACGGTGGGGTCGTTCTGACATGTGCTCTCCCGGTGGGATTCGGGGCTAGAGCACGGCGACGGTCCAGGCCGGGCCGGGCTCCTCGGCTTCGTCGCGGACCGCGGTGCCTTCGATGAGGCCGTACGGGCGGTCGGCGGCGTAGAACACCTCGTTGTGATTCTCGAGGCCGAAGGGGCTCAGGTCGACGAGGAAGTGGTGCTTGTTCGGCAGCGAAAGCCGGACCTCGGCGACCTCGGGCCGTGCGAGCAGCACGGCCTCGCCCATCGTGTACAGGGTCTGCTGCAACGACAGACTGTGTTTCGTGGCGAACGCCTGCAGCAGCGTCCGCCGGATCTCCCGGTGGTTCTCGGCCCAATCGATGTCCGCGGCCGCGGGGTTCCCGTCGTAGCGCCAACGCGCGGTGACGGCGGTCGCCAGGATGCGGTCGTCGGTTTCGGCCAGGGTGGTGTACTCGTCGCGCGGAAAGCCGTGGAACTCCGAACCGCCCGACTTGAGCACGGTCAAACCGTCCACACCGGACACCACCCACGCGCGGTCGGCGTGCACGGTCACGGTGGTGGTGCGGCGTTCGCCGCCGGAGCTGCTGAACGCGTGGTCGTGCGGCGCGCCGTCGACCGGGATGCGGTCCCACGCGTGCTCGGCGACCGTGACCACGGCGCCGTGGATCGCGTCCTGCGTGGCCACGAAATGCCGGCCCAGGCGCAGCGCGAAGTCCTCGATCTCGCCGACGTCCTGCTGCTTGGCGAAGGCGTAGACGGTGTTCTTCTGGGCGTCGGTGGTCAGCACGTCGGCGTTGTCCCCGGTCAGGTGCGTGGCCGCCAGTTCCCCGCGCAGGGACGTGGACACGGTGAGGTCGCGCAGGTGGTGCACCGGTCCGTCGCGCCGGACGGTGACCAGGCGGACCTCCGCCTTGCCGTACTGGTTCGGGCCCAGAGAGATTCCCACATCAGCTCCCGCGGTAGGTGGAATAGGCGAACGGGCTCAGCAGGACCGGCACGTGGTGGTGTGAAGTGCCGTCGGTGATGCGGAACGCGATGGTCACGTCGGGGAAAAACGCTTCGGGCCCGAGATAGGTACCGGTGTCGAAGACCAACCGGTAGACGCCGGGTTCGAGCGCGTCGGGGCCGAGATCGCGGACGCGGCCGTCGTCGTCGGTCACGCCTTCGGCGATCGGCGTGCCGTCACCGCGTTCGAAGCGCACGGTGATACCGGCAGCGGGTTTTCCGGCCGCGGTGTCGAGCACGTGCGTGGTCACCAAGCTCATGCGTCTATCACCTTCCGCAGGCGCAGCACGGCGATCTTCGCCAGCTCCGCGCCCGCCACGTCGAGTTCGGTCTCGGGGTCGTTGCCCAGCCGCGACCGCAGGTTCGCGAGCAGTTCCGTCCCGCTGCGGCCGCCGGCGCACACGAGGAACACGTGGCCGAAGTGTGCTTCGTACTCGGCGTTCGCGGCGGCGAACTCGTCGGCGTTGTCCACACCGGACTGTTCGGAGCGCGACCACTCGGCGTCGGCGCCCGTGTTCGTGGGCTTCTCGCCGATCCGCGGGTGGGCGGCGATGGCTTCGCGCACCTCGTGGCGGTGCAGGGGAGTGGCTGCTCGTGCGGCGTCGGCGAGCGCCGCGAAGTCCGCGTACGGCCGGCCGGAGAGCACCGCGTCGACCCAGCGCGGCACGGCCAGGCAGGCCGTGAGCACGGGCCGGACCTCGGCGGCGCCGGCGGTGTTGAAGTCGGGCAGAGCGAGTGGCACGGAATCTCCTCGCTGCGGGAGAGCTGGTGCCTGCCGACGGTACGGCGCCCTAGCGCCACCGTCAACATTTTGTTGAAATCGCTGGTCAGTCGACCTCTCGGTTGAGGTAGTTGTAGACCGTGAAGCGCGTGACGCCCAGCGCCTCGGCTACCGCGGACACCGATTTCCGCAGGCTGAACGCCCCGCGTTCACGCAGCAGGCGCACGGCTCGCTGCTTGTCCGGGCGGTCGAGGTCGGCGAGCTTCGCGCCCAGCTCGCGCTCGACGTCGGCGATGAGCCGCGACAGCGCGGTGTTGAGCTCGACGGGCGGCGTCGGGGCGGGTTCGTCGGTGCGGCGCAGCTGCACGGTGACGCGAGTGGCGCCGCCTTCGAGGGCGGCCCGGGCGATGGCCGGCAGGGAGTTCATGAGCTGCTCGGCCGGGCCGCGGGCGAGTGTGCCGAGTGGGCCGAAGTCGGTGTCGAGGCCGGCGTCGCGGGCCGCGTCGCGTGCGCGCACGGCGTGCTCCGGCGGGGCGCCCTCGCCCTGGAAGGGTTCGCTGGTGAACTCGGCTTCTAGCTCCACCCGCTGACCGTAACGTGGGGGGAGAGGCGTTGACGAGGCGAGAGCGTCGTGGTTAATCTCGGTTGGCGAAACGAAGTTTCCGTACTGTGAAACAACCTGCCGGAACTGCCGGCGGGAGAAGGAGTGTGCCCGCAGATGGATCTCGTGGTGCGCGCCGCACGGGCGGTGACGGCGTCCGGCGAAGGTCCGGCAACGCTGGGAATCCACAGTGGCCGGATCGTCGCCCTGGAGCCGGGAATCGTCGACCTGGCCGGTGATCGCGTGGTCGAACTCGCGGCCGACGAGGTGCTGCTGCCCGGGCTCGTTGACACCCACGTGCACGTGAACGACCCCGGCCGCGCCGAGTGGGAGGGTTTCGAGACCGCAACGCGTGCGGCGGCCGCCGGTGGCGTGACGACGATCGTCGACATGCCGCTCAACAGCCTGCCGCCGACGGTCGACGTCGCCGCGCTGGAAGTGAAGCGCAAGGCGGCAACGGGACGCATGCACGTGGACGTCGGTTTCTGGGGCGGCGCGATTCCCGGCAACATCGGCGATCTGCGTCCGCTGTACGACGCGGGGGTGTTCGGGTTCAAGTGTTTCCTGCTGCACTCGGGTGTCGACGAGTTCCCGCCACTCGACCCCGCGGGCCTCGACGCCGCGATGAGTGAGCTGGCCTTGTTCGACGCGATGATGATCGTGCACGCCGAGGACTCCGACGCCATCGAGGCCGCTCCCGATCCGCGCGGCGGGAAGTACACCGATTTCCTCGGCTCACGGCCGCGGAACGCCGAGAACCTGGCCATCACACACGTGATCGAAGCGGCCCGGCGCACCGGGGCTCGCGCGCATGTGCTGCATCTGTCCTCTTCGGACGCCGTGGCGCTGATCGCGAGCGCGCGCCGGGAAGGTGTTGCGCTGTCGGCGGAAACGTGTCCGCACTACCTGAGTTTCGTCGCGGAGGAGATCCGCGACGGCGCCACGCAGTTCAAGTGCTGCCCGCCGATCCGCGAGGCCGCGAACCGCGAACTGCTGTGGCAGGGCCTGGCCGAAGGCGTGATCGAGACGATCGTGAGCGACCACTCGCCGTGCACACCCGAGCTGAAACGCTTCGACACCGGCGATTTCGGCCTCGCTTGGGGCGGGATTTCGAGCCTGCAGCTGGGATTGCCGGCGGTGTGGACGCAGGCGCGGCAGCGAGGCTTCTCGCTGAGTGACATCGTGCGCTGGATGGCCGAACGCCCGGCCGCGCAGGTCGGGATGACCCGCAAGGGCCACCTCGCCGTCGGCTACGACGCCGACTTTTCGGTGTTCGCGCCCGACGAGGCGTTTGTCGTCGACGTCGCGGCGCTGAAACACCGCAACCCGGTGAGCGCCTACGACCAGCGCCCGCTGGCCGGTGTCGTGCGCGGCACATGGCTGCGTGGCGCGCCCGTGACCGGTGACGAACCGCGGGGAGAGCTGTTGACCAGGGGGAACTGCTAGAGATGGAGGACCACGTGTCGCACGACCGTCCCGAGTGGACAGCCCAGCCGGACCTCGCTTCCCGCGCGTTCGGGGGCACGGTGATGTGGGCGACCGACGAGCTGTTCGCCGAGAAGGAGAACCTCGTCAACCCGTGGCGCCCGGCCCACCGCGCCGAGACCTTCGGGCCGAAGGGTCAGGTCTACGACGGCTGGGAGACCCGGCGCCACCGCGAACCCGGTGACGACCAGGCCGTGCTGCGCCTCGGCGTGGCCGGTGTGGTGTCGGGCGTGGTGGTGGACACGGCGTTCTTCAAGGGCAACTACCCGCCGTTCGTGTCGGTGGAAGCGGCCGCGGTGCCGGGTTACCCGAGCGCGGCGGAACTGTCCGAAGTGGACTGGGAGGTCCTGGTCGACCACCAGCCCGTGTCCGGCGACGCGGAGAACTTCTTCGAGGTGTCCTCGCCTCGGCGCTTCACCCACGTGCGCCTCACCCAGCACCCGGACGGCGGCGTGGCCCGCCTGCGCGTGCACGGTTCACCCGTGCCGGACCCGGCCCTGCTGGACCCGCGCTCGCTCGACCTGGCGGCCCTGGTCAACGGCGGCGCTGTGACGGGCTGCAGCAACATGTTCTACTCGTCGCCCAGCAACCTGTTCGCCCCCGGCCTCGCCGCCCACCAGGCCGAGGGCTGGGAAACCGCCCGCCGCCGCGACGACGGCAACGACTGGGTGACGGTGCGCCTGGCCGGCGCCGGCATCGTCCGCTTCGCCGAGATCGACACGAGCAACCTCAAGGGCAACGCCCCGGGCTGGGCCGCTCTCTCCGGCCGTTTGGACGACGGCGACTGGCGGGAGTTGCTGCCCCGCACCCGCCTCCAGCCCGACACCCGCCACCGCTTCGCCCTCGAAGACGGCCCCCAGATCACCGAAGCCCGCCTGGACATCTACCCCGACGGGGGCCTCGCCCGCCTCCGCCTCTACGGCGAACTCACCAAGCGCGGCCGCGAAACCGTGACGACGCGCTTCACGGAGACGAACGCGTAGGAGCCTGCCACCCGGGCTTCGGGTCAGGACCTGGCGCCCGGGCGGTTCAGGTAGATCGAAGCGCACGAGAGCAGGGTGCCGACCGCGAAGATCGCGCCGAGCCACCACTGGCCGCCGACGAACAGGTTCCACACGAAGCCCGCGGCCATCAGCACGGCGGCGAGGGCGTTGCGCATCTGCAGCGGGGTCGGCTTGGCCATGGCACCAGCCTCTCACGCGCCTGGTCGCCGCGGGTCGGCCGCCCCCGTACGCTGGGCGCACGCGGGGAGAGGAGCCGAACGTGACGACGGTGGCCGAGCTGAGAGCCGAACTCGCCGAACTCGCCGACCCCAAGGTGCGCGCCGTGAACGAGCGCCACGGCGACGACCACGGCGTGAACCTCACCAAGCTGCGCGCGGTCGCGAAGCGGCTGAAGACGCAGCAGGACCTCGCCCACGAGCTCTGGGCCACCGGCGACACCGCGGCCCGCCTGCTCGCGCTCCTGATCTGCCGCCCCAAGGCGTTCGAGCGAGCCGAGCTGGACGCCATGCTGCGGGACGCGCGCACGCCCAAGGTGCACGACTGGCTCGTGAACTACGTCGTGAAGAAGAGCCCGCACGCCGACGACCTGCGCAAAGCGTGGTTCACCGACCCGGATCCCGTGGTTGCGAGCGCCGGCTGGGCGCTGACCACCGACCGCGTGGCGAAGAACACCGAAGACCTCGACAAACTGCTCGACCTCATCGAAGCCGACATGAAAACCGCGCCCGACCGGCTGCAGTGGGCGATGAACCACTGCCTCGCGCAGATCGGCATCGAGCACGCCGAGCACCGCGCCCGCGCCCTCGACATCGGGGAGCGCCTCGAAGTCCTGAAGGACTACCCGACGCCGCCGAACTGCACGTCTCCCTACGCGCCGAGCTGGATCACCGAGATGGTGCGCCGCAAGGCCTAGCTTGTGCGCCTGTTCTATGAGTTGTAGAACAGGCTGCATGAGCCTTACCGCGATCCTCACCGCCGCAGCGCTGGCCGTGAGCGGCACCGCGGGCCCGGCAGCGTGCCCGGCGGTGCCCGCGACCGACCGTGACGTGCAGTTCGTCTCCGACGGCATCACTGCGTACGGCACCCTGCACATCCCCGCGCACGCCGCCGGCAAGCGCCTGCCGGCGGCGCTGCTGATTCCCGGCAGCGGCCCGACCGACCGCGACGGCAACGAGCCGCCCACCGTCACCCCGGCGACCCTGAAACTGCTGGCCACCACACTGGACCAGGACGGCGTGGCCACCCTGAGGTTCGACAAGTACGGCACCGGCCGCACCGGTCTCGGCGGTCTGGACCCGGCCACGTTCGACCTGCCGGCCTTCACCCGCCAAGCCACAGCGGCGTTCGAGACCCTCGCGCGGCAGCCCGAAATCGACCAGCACGAAGTGTCGATCGTCGGACACAGTGAAGGCGGGCTGCAGGCGCTGCTCGTCGCGCGGCACGAGCGCGTCGCGAACCTCGTGCTGCTCGCCCCGCAGGACCTGCGCCTGCTGGACTTGCTGGAACTCCAGCTCGACGCTCAGCTAGCCCAGCCCGACCAGGCCGCGCTCGCCCGCGTGATCACCGACTTCCGCGCCGGCCGCACACTCGACTACACCGGCATGAGCCCGCAGCTCGCCGGTTTCTTGCAGCAGGCCATCTTCAGCCACGCCAACCTGAAGTTCGTCCGCAGCGACGACGCCGTCTACCCGCCCGCGGTCGCCCGGCCCGGCCCGCGCGTGCTGCTGACCTGCGGCACCGCCGACACCCAGGTGCCGTGCTGGACCACCGCAGGGCTGGCCGCGAAGCTGCACACACGGCCGCGGCCCCTGCCCGTGGACCACTTCCAGCACGCTCCGGGCACCGCGGTCGACGACCAGGTGCTCGATCCGAGTGTCGTCACCGCGATCGACCAGTTCCTGGAGCACCGATGATCCTCGACGTCGACCTCACCAGCGAGGTCCCGATCTACCAGCAGATCCGCGACCGCGTGCTCGAGGCCATCGCGGCGGCGGAGCTGTCCGACGGCGACGCACTGCCGTCCACGCGCCAGCTCGCCGTGGACCTCGGCATCAACTTCCACACCGTGAACAAGGCCTACGACCAGCTGCGCCGCGAGGGTTTCCTGCTGATCACCCGCAAAAGCGGCGCGGTGGTGCAGCGGGCCCAGACCACCCCGGGTGATTGGCCGGCGCGGCTGAAAACGCTGCTGGCCGAGGCGATCGCCCACGGCATGACCGAGCCGGAAGTGCTCGGCCACTGCGAACGGACCCTGCGGACGTTCGAGGAGGTGCGCGCGTGATCGTCGGGATCCTGGTCCGGGACCTGCTCGCCCCGGTGCTGTTGCTGGCGGCCGCGTGGATCATGCCGTCGGTGGCGAAGCCGACCCTGCCGTTCGGGGTGCGGGTGCCGGCCGAGCGCGCGGACGACCCGCTGATCACCGAGCAACGCCGGATCTACCGCTGGTGGGTGGGCTCGGCGGGTGTCGCGCTGGTGCTCGCAGGGCTGGTGGTGTCCGTGCTGGTGCAGAAGGCGCTGGTGCCGGTGCTGCTGGGCGTGGTGGCGCTGGGGATCATCGCGCCCGGCTACGTGCGGGCGCGCGCCGTGATCCGCTCCGCGAAACAGCGCGAGGACTGGTACCACGGCCTGCGCCAGACCGTCAGCGTCGACACCTCCCGGGCAGTGCGCCCGCCATTTCCCTGGCCGTGGGCCTTGCCGGCCCTCGCGGTGCTCGCCGCGACGGTCGTGCTCGGCATCGTCCGCTACCCGGACCTGCCCGCGACGCTGACGCTGCACTACAACGCGTCCGGCACGCCCGACCGCACGGCCGCGAAATCGGTGGGCAGCGCGTTCGGCGTGGTGTTCGTGCAGGCCGCGATCACCGCCCTGTTCCTCGGCATCGCCTACGCCACGCCGCGCTTCCGCCCCGACCTCGACCCGGCGCGTCCTCGCACCAGCGCCGCGCAGCACCGCCGGTTCACGCACAACATGACCCGGGTCCTGCTGCTGTTCGCCGCGTGTGTGAACCTCACGATGCTCGTCGCGTCGTGGCAGATCTGGTCGGGCAGCACGCAAGTCGCGATCGTGCCGATCATCCTGCCGACAATCGTGGGCGCGGCCGGCCTCCTGGCGTTCGCCGTCCGCACCGGCCAGGGCGGCAGCCGCCTGCCGGCACCGGACGAAAAACCCAGGGACGCCGTCGAACGCGACGACGACCGCTTCTGGAAGGGCGGCCTGCTCTACGTCAACCGCGCCGACCACGCCGTCTTCGTGCCCAAACGCGTCGGCCTCGGCTGGACCCTCAACTTCGGCAACCCCATGGCGATCGGCGGGTTCGTGGTGCTGCTCGCCGCGGTGATCGCGGTGCCGATCGTGGTCGGCTAGGGAGCCGACTGCCGCCGTGAGCTGATCACGCCCGTGTTGAACCCCGCCAGGTGCAGGCCGCCGGCGAAGCGTGCGTGCTCGATCTTCACGCAGCGGTTCATCACCACGTCGAGCCCGGCTTCGCGGCCGCGGTCGGCCACCGGTTCGTGCCAGAGGCCCAGTTGGAGCCACAGCGTGCGCGCGCCCGCGGCGATCACGTCCTCGGCCACCTGCGGGAGGTCGTCGTGCTTGCGGAACACGCTCACCAGGTCGATCTCGCCCGGCACGTCGGCCAGCGTGGGGTACACGGGCTTGCCCAGCAGCGTGTCGAGGCGCGGGTTCACGAAGTTGACCTCGTACCGCGTGGACGAGAGCAGGTACGTCGCCACGAAGAAGCTCGGCCGCGCCGGGTTGGCCGACGCGCCGACCACCGTCACCGACCGTGTGCGGCCCAGGATGCGCCGCCGTTCGACCGCGGAAACGTCGTAACCCACCGCCGTGCTCACAACGAAACCGCCTTACCGAGCGCCTGATCGAGATCCCACAGGATGTCCTCGGCGTCTTCCAGCCCCACCGAAAGCCGGATCAGGTCCGGGCCGACGCCCGCCGCCGCGAGCTGGTCGTCCGAGAGCTGCGCGTGGGTGGTCGACGCCGGGTGGATCACGAGCGTGCGCGCGTCGCCGACGTTGGCCAGGTGCGACAGCAGCTCCACCGACTCCACGAACTTCTCCCCGGCCGCCCGGCCACCGCGGACACCGAACGAGAACACCGCGCCCGGCCCGGCCGGCAGGTACTTGCGAGCCAGCGCGTGGTCGCGGTGATCCGGCAGCCCGGCGTACGACACCCACGCCACGCGCGGGTCGGCGTTCAGGAATTCCGCCACGGCCGCAGCGTTGGCCACGTGCGCGTCCATCCGCTGCGGCAACGTCTCCACGCCCTGCAGCAGCAGGAACGCCGAGTGCGGCGACAGCACCGCGCCGATGTCGCGCAGCTGCTCGGCGCGCAGCCGCGTGCAGAACGCGTACTCGCCGAAGTTCTCCCAGTACTTCAAGCCGCCGTAGGAATCGACGGTCTCGGTCATGCGCGGGAACTTGCCGTTGCCCCAGTCGAAGCGGCCCGATTCCACGACCACACCGCCGAGCGTGGTGCCGTGGCCGCCGAGGAACTTCGTGGCCGAGTGCAGCACGATGTCCGCGCCGTGCTCGATCGGGCGGCACAGGTACGGCGTGGCGAGCGTCGCGTCGACCACCAGCGGGATGTCGTGCGAGTGCGCCAGGTCCGCGAGCCCGGCCAGGTCGGCGATGGCGCCCGACGGGTTGCCGATCACCTCGGTGTAGATCAGCCGTGTCTTGTCGGTCACGGCCTTCGCGTAGTCCTCGACCTCGCCGGTCACGAACGTCGTCTCGACCCCGAAGCGCTTGAGCGTGCCGGTGAGCTGCGTGATCGTGCCGCCGTAGAGCCCGCCGGCGGACACGATGTGCTCACCCGCCTCGGCGAGCGCGGAGAAGGTGAGGAACTCCGCGGCCTGGCCGCTGGCCGTCGCCACGCCGCCGACGGCGCCTTCGAGGCTCGCGATGCGCTCCTCGAACGCCGCCACCGTCGGGTTGCCGATGCGGCTGTAGATGTTCCCGTACTTCTGCAGCGCGAACAGGTTGGCCGCGTCGGCCGCGTCCTCGAACACGAAGCTGGTGGTCTGGTAGATCGGCACGGCGCGCGCGCCGGTGGCGGGGTCGGGCGTGCCACCCGCGTGCAGGGCGCGGGTGCGAAAGCCCCAGGTGCGTTCACTCATCAGCCGTCACGCTACTCAGCCGCGCCGGGGTGGGCCATCTCTCCCGGAGCGTGGTCATCGATCTTTCGGACGACCCCTGGTCGTTCTTCCCGCCGACGCCGCACGGCGATGGAACTCTTACCGTTCGTGACGACCTTCGACCGAGGAGGACGGCCGTGCGCAAGGTGCTGACCGTTGTGGCGATGCTTCTCGCCGCCGGGTGTTCGAGCACCGCGTCACCGCCGGACAGCCCGCTCGGCGTGCAGACCGCGTCGGGCTCGGGCCAGGGCACGGCCAACGGGTCCGGGCACCTGTTCCAGGACCGGCCCTACGCCCAGCCGCCGGTGGGCGCGCTGCGCTGGACCTCGCCCCGGCCGCCGCGGCCGTGGCAGGGCACCCGCGCCGCCGACAAGCCCGGCAACCGCTGCCCGCAGGCGGCCGGCTCGCCCGGCGGCAACCCGAGCCTCGACGAGGACTGCCTCTGCCTCAACGTCACCACGCCCGCGAAGTCCGGCTCCAACCGCCCGGTGATGGTGTGGCTGCACGGCGGCGACGGCACCGGCGCGGGCGCCG
Organism: Amycolatopsis sp. NPDC004368; assembly: GCF_053602515.1. Lineage (NCBI taxonomy): Bacteria > Bacillati > Actinomycetota > Actinomycetes > Pseudonocardiales > Pseudonocardiaceae > Amycolatopsis > Amycolatopsis sp. NPDC004368. Next base: position 123,191 of record NZ_JBSGDT010000005.1, read on the forward strand.
ACTACGACACCGCCCGGATGTCCGAGCAGGGTGACGTCGTGGTCGTCACCGTGAACTACCGGATCGGGGCGATGGGCAACTTCGCGCTGCCACGGCTCGGCGACAACGCGAGCTTCGGCACGCAGGACCAGCTCCAAGCGCTGCGCTGGGTCCGCGAGAACGCCGCGGCGTTCGGGGGCGACCCGGGCAACGTGACGGTGTTCGGCGAGTCCTCGGGCGCGTTCGCGACCTGTGCGCTGATCTCCTCGCCGCAGGCGAAGGGGCTCGTGCAGCGCCAGATAATGGAGACCAGCAGCTCGTGCTCGGCCTACTTCGGGAAGAACGCGCTGGCCCCGGGCCTGGGCCGCCACACGCTGTTCACGCCGCTGAAGGACGCGCAGGCCGCGGGCACGGCCGCCGCCGCGAAGTTCGGCTGCGAAAAGGATCCGGACGTGCTCGCGTGCCTGCGCCGCGTGCCCGTGCGGCAGTGGCTCGACGGTGGTTACACCCCGCGCAGGGCACCGGCCCCTTCGCCACCTCCCTGGCCTGGGCCGCCGCGACCACCGACGACGGCTGGGGCTGCCCGACCGCCGCGGACGCCCCAGCCCTCGCTTCCGCCGGCCCTCCCGTGTTCACCTACTTCTTCGCCGACGAGAACGCCCCACAGATGCCGGGCTACGCCGTGCCGCCGGGCTTCCCGCTGGGCACGGCGCACGGCCTGGAGGCGGGCTACCTGTTCTGGGAGCCCAAGGGCACCGCGGCCCAGCAACAGCTCTCGCGCACGATGATCGGCTACTGGACGAACTTCGCGCGCACGGCGACCCCAACGGCGCCGGCTTGCCCGCGTGGCCGAAGTTCTCCGCCGGCGCCCGCGTGCAGCGGCTCGGGCCAGACCAGGTCGGGCCGATCGACCCGCAGACACAGTCGAAGTGCTCGCTCTGGCGTGGTGTGGGGGTGTGAGCCCCGGGGCCTATCCGCCGAGGGCCGCCCGCAACCGGGCGTCACGCTCCTGCGGCGTCTGCCGTGGACAGCTCACGCACTTCGGGTTGCCCACTTCGTAGATCAGGCAGCACGAAGCCCGCTTCACCGCCTTCGTCCGCCCGATCGTCACGTACCGGGGCGCGGGCAGCCCCAGCCCGGTGGACGCCACCACCTCGGCTGCCAGCTCCGGCGCCGAAGCCCACAGCAGGCGGTTGGCGATGGAGTCCGTCGCGATGGCGCCCAACGCCCGCTCCCGGGCGCCCGTCACCGCGGCGATGGTCGTGATGGCCGCGCTCAAAGCAGCGCCCAGCGCGGGGCCGAGGGGCTCGGAGAGAACCCGCGAAGAACGAGCCCCCAGGAATCGCCCATCCGCCACGATGTCCAGCGAAACGGCGTCCAGTGAAGGATCCAGCACGGCACCACCGTCGGCGAGCGACTCCATCGTCGGCGCCACGAGCACGGACGACAGCGAGTACCACCAGATCGTGCCCAGCACCTCGGCCGGCGCGCGGCCGTAAACCGAAGCCGCCCCGTCGATTCGCGCCCGCACCCAGGAAGCGTCGGTGAGCAGCGACGCCGGCGTCACGGTTGCCTCCGCCACACGCTCACCCCCACCGCCACCGTCACGTCCCGTGCCGGGGCCGCGAGCAGGCGCTCCCGGCGGCCGTCGCGGTCGAGGTGGAAGCCGGCCGGGCCCATGGCGACCACGTCGTGCACCTGGCGGGCGGTGAACGGCGCCGTGCGCACCACGTCCACTCGCGACACCCGGCTGAACCGCGAACCCAGCGCCGTGTCGAGGCGCTCTTCCTTGCGCGAGTCCACCGACAGCACGAGATCACCCAGCTCGGCGAGGTGCCCGGGCAGCGGCGTGGCCACCACGAGCGTCCCGCCGGGCGCCAGCACGCGGTGGAACTCCGCGGGGTTGCGCGGGGAGAACACGTCGAGCACCACGGACGCCACGCCGTCGCCGACGGGCCACGGCTCCCACAGGTTCCACACCACCGCACCGAGCCGTTCGTGCGCGCGGGCGGCCCGGCGCAGCGCGACGGCCGAGACATCCAAGGCGAGGCCCGTCGCCTGCGGTGCTTCGTCCAGCACCCGCGCGAGGTAGTAACCCGGTCCGGCGCCCGCGTCGATCACCAAGCCGGGACAAGACGACACGGCACCCGCCAGCGCGTCGGCCAGCGGCGCATACGCGCCCGAAGCGAGCAACGCCGAGCGCGCCTCGACCATCGGCGCGGTGTCGGCCGTACCGGCGGGCACACGTGCGTGCAACAGGTTGACGTAACCCTGGCGGGCCAGGTCGAACGAGTGACCGTTTTCGCAACGCACTGTGCGGCCCGTCAACCCGACCGGGGCAACGCACACCGAACAGCGGAGTGCCTCCACGACCCGCCGTGGCAGTGGGTCATTTCCGGGTCCGGCCGACGTCATGCGGCTATTCGACCACGACGTTTCGCAACCGGACACCCCACCCCGCGTGGCGGGAAACCTTCCCGTAACACTCGCGACGGGGGAGTTCACGCTGATGAAACGTGAAGCGCCGCCCGGTGAAACACCCGGAACCAAGACTTCCCGGTCATCTACCCAGGGCACGGGAGGACGATGTGCTGAACGCAGGAGACACCGCATGGGTGCTGGCCGGCGCCGCGCTGGTCATGCTCATGACACCCGGACTGGCGTTCTTCTACGGCGGCATGGTCCGCGCGAAGAGCGTCTTGAACATGCTGATGATGAACTTCATCGCCCTCGCCGTGGTGGGGGTGCTGTGGGTCCTCTTCGGCTTCTCGATGTCCTTCGGCAATGACGCTTTCGGCGGCCTGGTCGGCAACTTCGACCTCGCCGGGCTGTCGGACACCATCGGCAAGCTGGTCGGATTCGCCGCGGCCGCCACGGATTCGGCGCCGGCGGTGCCGTGGCCGGGCCCGGATGCCTTGCCGTTGCTGGCGTTCTGCATGTTCCAGCTGATGTTCGCGATCATCACGCCCGCGTTGATCTCCGGCGCGATCGCGGACCGCGCGAAGTTCTGGGGCTGGACGCTGTTCGTGGTGATCTGGGTGTCCGTCGTGTACTTCCCGGTGGCGCACTGGGTGTTCTCCTTCAACGGTTTCCTCGGCGCGGACTCGGTCGGCGGCTGGATCGCCAACAACCTCAAGGCCCTCGACTTCGCCGGCGGCACCGCGGTCCACATCAACGCCGGCGCCGCGGGTCTCGCGCTCGCGATCGTGCTGGGCAAGCGCAAGGGCTGGCCGAAGGACACCGGACGCCCGCACAACGTGCCGTTCGTGCTGCTGGGCGCGTCGTTGCTCTGGTTCGGCTGGTACGGCTTCAACGCCGGTTCTTCCCTCGCCGCCAACGATCTCGCGGCCGTCGCGTTCACCAACACGACCGTGGCCACCGCGGCCGCCGTGCTCGGCTGGCTGCTGGTGGAGCAGCTGAAGTTCGGCAAGCCGACCACCCTCGGTGCCGCTTCCGGCGCCGTCGCGGGCCTGGTCGCGATCACCCCTGCGTGCGGTTTCGTGAGCCCGCTCGGGTCGATCGCGATCGGCGTGATCGCCGGCGTGCTGTGTGCGCTGGCCGTGTCGCTGAAGTACCGCTTCGGGTTCGACGACTCGCTCGACGTCGTGGGCGTGCACCTCGTCGGCGGCATCGTCGGCACGCTGCTCATCGGCTTCTTCGCCACCACGAGCGTGAACTCGCTCGGCGCCGACGGCCTCTTCTACGGCGGCGGTTTCACCCAGCTGGGTCGTCAGGCCGCCGCGGCGGGCGCGGTGCTCGGGTATTCGTTCATCCTGACCCTCATCATCGGTTTCGTCATCAAGAAGGCCGGCGGGTTCCGCGTCAGCACCGAGGACGAGGTCAGCGGCATCGACGAGGCGCAGCACGCGGAGAGCGCCTACGACTTCACCGGCATGGGCGGCGGCCTCGGCCAGCCGACCACGATCCCGGTCAAGTCCGCCCCCGCCCCCGCGAAGCTCGAGGAGACCAAGGCATGAAGCTCATCACCGCCATCGTGAAGCCGTTCACGCTCGACGACATCCGTTCCGGGCTGGAGCAGCTGGGTGTGCTCGGCATGACCGTGAGCGAGGTCCAGGGTTACGGCCGCCAGAAGGGCCACACGGAGGTCTACCGCGGCGCCGAGTACTCCGTGGACTTCGTGGCGAAGCTGAAGATCGAGGTCGTCACCGACGACACGGCTGTCGAAAAGGTCCTCGACGCCATCACCTCGGCCGCGCACACGGGCAAGATCGGCGACGGCAAGGTGTGGGTGACGCCGGTCGAGACCGTGATCCGGGTGCGCACCGGCGAGCGCGGAGCGGACGCGCTCTAGGTGACCACTCACGGGGGTGAACTGGTTCGGGCGCGGGAGCAGCTGCTCACGAGCCGCCACGGTCCGGCCGCGCTGCGAGCGGCCCTGGTCGACCTGTACGAGTTCTGGCTTGCCAAAGCCGCAGTGGCGGCCGGCGTGGATACCGCTGATCCCGGTGTTGCGCTGGTCGCCGTCGGCGGCCTGGGGCGGCGTGAGCTGGTGCCGTACTCCGACCTCGACTTGGTGTTGCTGCACAACGGGAACCCGCGCGTCGGCGAGCTCGCCGACGCGCTGTGGTACCCGCTGTGGGACGCGAAGCTCGGGCTCGACCACTCGGTGCGCACGCCGGGCGAAGCGCTGAAGGTCGCTTCGGAGGACCTGCGCACGCAGCTCGGTCTGCTCGACGCCCGCCACCTCGCGGGCGACGCCGAGCTCACCGCCCGCCTCGCCTCCGCCGCCCGCGACCAGTGGCGCCGCACGGCCCGCAAGCGGCTCGACGAGCTGGCCGACGGCGTCCACACGCGCTGGCGGCGCAGCGGCGAGATCGCGCAGTCGGCGGAGCCGGACCTGAAACACGGCCGCGGGGGACTGCGGGATTTCGCCGTGCTGGAGGGCCTGGCGCTGGCGCAGCTCACCGCGCGCCCGGGCGAGGAGTTGCTGGCGGCCAAGGCGTTGCTGCTCGACGTGCGCACAGAACTGCGGCGCGAGCTGCGCCGTGAACGGGACATCCTGAGTGCGCCCGAGGCCGAGGTCGTGGCCGCCGAACTCGGGTACGAGGACCGGTTCGCCTTGGCCCGCAAGCTTTCCGGCGCCGGACGCACGATCGCCTACGCCTTGGACGTCGCCCTCCGGTCCACAGTGGAGCCCGCCCGCTCCCGCTTCGGCCGCCGCCCCTCGCGGACGCCGCTGGCCGAAGGCGTTGTCCTGCACGGCGACGAGGTGTCGCTGGCCCGCGACGTCGTGCCGGCCAAGGATCCCGCGCTGCTGCTGCGCGTCGCGGCCGCCTCGGCGCGCACCGGCAAACCCGTCGCGCTCGGCACGCTGCGCACGCTGGCCGACTCGGCGCCCGAGCTGCGCGAGCCGTGGCCGGACGAGGCCCGCAACGCCTTGGTGGAGCTCCTCGGCGCGGGCGAGGGCCTGGTCGACGCCGTGGAAGCGCTGGACCGCACGGGGTTGTGGGCCCGGCTGTTCCCGGAGTGGGGCGCGGTGCGCGACCTGCCGCCGCGCTCGCCCGTGCACCAGTGGACCGTCGATCGGCACCTCGTGCAGGCGTGCGTGGAGGCGTCCCGGCTCACGACCACCGTCTCCCGCCCCGACCTGCTGCTCATCGGCGCGCTGCTGCACGACCTCGGCAAGGGCCGCGACGCCGACCACTCCGAACTGGGCGCCGACCTCGCCGCCCAGGTGTCGGCGCGCCTGGGCCTCCCGCCCGCCGACGTCCGGACGGTGTCGTCGATGGTCCGCCACCACCTGTTGCTCCCGCACACCGCCACCCGCCGCGACATCGCCGACCCCGCCACCGTCGCCCGCGTGATCAAAACCCTGGACGGCGACGCGGTCCTGCTGGACCTGCTCCACGCGTTGGCGCGCGCCGACTCACTGGCCACCGGCCCGGGCGTCTGGACCGACTGGAAGGACCGCCTGCTCGCCGACCTCGTCCGCGCCGGCCAGGAAGCCTTGCACGGCAAGGGTTTCGCCGCCCCTGACCCCCTCGACGAGACCCAACGCGAACTCATGGCCGACGCCGTCAGGTCCGGCATCGGCGAAGTCCGTATTGAAGCGCACGGCAAGGTCGTCACTGTCACCCTCGCCGTGCCCTCCCGCGCTGACTTGCTGGCCCCCGCCGCGGGCGTCCTGGCGTTGAACTCGCTCGAAGTCCACGCCGCCGTGCTGCGCGACCGCGTCGCCGTCTTCACCGCCTCACCCAAGTTCGGCTCGTTACCCGACCCGACGCTGCTGCGCGAGCAGTTCTCCCGCGCCGTCGCCGGCACGCTGCCCCTGACCCAGCGCCTGGCCGCCAAGGAACGCGACTACGCGAGCACTGTCGGCCCGGCCGTCGCCCCCAAGGTCCTGTGGTTCGACGACGAAACCAGCGGCCCCGACGCCGTGGTCATGGAACTGCGCGCCACCGACCGCATCGCCCTGCTCTACCGCGTGGCCCGCGCCCTGACCCGCTCGGGCGCCTCCGTGCACTGGGCCAAGGCCACCACCCTGGGCGGCGCGGTGGTGGACTCCTTCGCCATCAGCCCGACCATGGGCCACGTCGACGCGCCTTGGCGCGCGAAAGTCGAGGACGCCGTGCTCACGGCGGCGTCGTGATCTTGCGGGCGGGGCGGGCTACGGTTTCCCCGTGGCCCGCCCCCTCCTCTTCCTCGACGTCGACGGCCCACTCATCCCGTTCGGCGCCACCGACTACCCGCAGTTCCCACCGCTGCCCGGCCCCGGCGACCACCCGCTGCTCGCGCGCCTGGACCCGGCCCACGGCGCCCGGCTCGCCGCGCTGCCGTGCAAGCTCATCTGGGCCACGACCTGGTTCACCGACGCCAACGCCGTCCTTGCCCCTCGCCTCGGCCTGCCCCCGCTCCCGGTGCTCAACGAACCGGACGACGACGATTCCGGCCGCCTGCACTGGAAAACCCGGCCGGTGCTCACATGGGCCGCCGGCCGGCCCTTCGCCTGGGTCGACGACGAAATCTCCGCCGCGGACCGCGCCTGGGTGTCCGCGCACCACCCCGGGCCCGCGCTACTGCACCGCGTCGACCCGCGCACCGGCCTCACCGAACCGGACTTCACCACCCTCGCGGACTGGTGCGAAAACTTCGCCTACCGTCCCCACCCGTAAACACACCAACACCACGTTGGGGCGCTCTGACCCCACCCACCGCCCGCCTGCCTCGCCAACGCAGGAGACCCAACCCTGCCAACGCAACTACCTGCCACCTCACCAACGCGGGGGGCCTCCACCCTGCGAACGCAAGTGATTGCCCCTCGCCAACGCAACGGCCACTGCGAATGGCAGGTCCGCGTGAACCCAGGCCCTCCCCGGCACCCCGATCCGAAGCCTCTTCGCGGCCGGCGAGCTGTTGTCAAGGCACTCTTTTCCGCCTTGACAACAGCTCACCGGCCGTCGAGACACTCCAGCTTCGGGGTGCACGCGCAACGCAAGCCGCCCTGCGAGGACCCACACACACCGAAGCACCCGACCACTGAACTGTCCCCACCCGTAAACACCCCCGACTGCCCGAACAGCCCCACATCACTGGGCTGACCAGCCCCATTCCCCAGCCCGCCTGTCACACGATCGGGGTGTCGTGGTCGCAGGGACGTTTACCGGTGGCAATATGGCGCGGGTCCGGAGCGGCTGTGCGGAGGGCGGGGGGCTGGGGTGTTGGATCACGAGCAGAACCTGCCGAGGATCTCGTTGCCGCCCACGGTGGTCGCGGCGCACTTGCGGTCGTGTGCCGAGGAGCTGGCCGGCTCGCTGCGCACCGACGGCGAAGCGGCGACGCTCGGCGAGCTCACCGAGGTCGTCACCCAGCTGGTTGCGGGGCAGCACGCGCTCGCCCATGCGCTGGCGGGCCTTGCGGGCCGCGTCGACGTGCGCAACGGAGCCCTGGCGGCCGCGCCGTCCGTGGACGTCGAGGTGGTCACCGAGGTGCTCCAGGCGGCGGCGTGCGCGGTGGGCTGCTCGGCCGAAGCGCTGGCCGAGGCGGAGCCGTCGTTCGAGTGCGTCAGCGAGTCCGCCGGTCCCGACACCCGCTTGTAACGGTCCGTTCACCGGGTTGCCGAAACCGCCGCTCGGGAGGACCGTGGTGGTGAGACTCCGCAAATCGACGCGCTTGAGTAGTTCTACGCGACTCGGGTTGGGGGTCTTCACGCTCCCCGGCCCCATCCCGGCCCGGCAGACTTCTCCCCAACGCAAGGCGGAACGCGTTCGCCCGGTACTGGGGGTCCGGCGAGCGGGGGACGGGGATCTCGTCTGGCGTGCACGCGGCGGAAGGCTCCCGGGGAGGTGAGCCCTTCCGCCACGGTTCCGGGGCCGGCCGTGGGGAGCGGCCGCGTCCCGGAACCCCTGGGGGACAACGCTTCTACGAGTCGGCCATCCGCAGCATCAGGTCGGCCGCCATGCGCAGCAGCTGCTGCTCGGTCGGGCTCAGCGCCCGCTCCATCGCCGCCGCGAGCCACTGCTCCCGCGAGATCGAGAAGTCCCGCAACACGATCCGACCGGCGTGCGTGATGTCGATCAGCGAGCGGCGCCCGTCCGACGGGTCCGCCGTCCGGGTGACCAGCCCCCGCTCCACGAGCGAAGCCAGCACCCGCGTCAACGACTGCGGATGGATCCGCTCCGACTCCGCCAGCTCACCCGGCGTCTGCGTGCCCGCCCGGTAGAGCCGCGACAGCACCGCCAGCACCGTCGGCCCGGGCGACGGCGCCCCCGCCTCCGACCGCATCCGCCAGTTCAGCCGCCCCACGCCCTCCCGCACGTGACGCGCCAGCTCGGCCATCTCCTCGGCCTGGCGAGTGTCGGCTTCGGTCTCCATGGGGCCACACTATCCGGACAGAACGGTGCCCCGGTGTTCACGAATCACCGGGGCACCTTGACACTGTGCCGTCACAGTTCGATCTTGGCCACGCTCTCCAGGAACGCCGACCAGGCCACGGGCGCGACTGTCAGATTGCCCGCCGCACGGTCCTTCGTGTCCCGAACCCCGGTGACACGAGCATCGAAGCCGACCTCAACGCAGTTGTCGGCACCGCCCGATGAATAGCTGGATTTCCGCCAGCCGCTGATCTCAGGTTCCATCTCGCCTACCTTTGAGCTCGGATTTCCTGCGCTTGAGCACGTTCAGTGTCTCAGCCTCGCCAAGCGCGTTGATGACCAACGAGTCGAAGGTCATGGCGTAGGTCCTCACCGGCTGATCATCCGATCGGCACTCGCCCCGGCTGAGATCCTCCAGGTAGACCCAGCGCGCTGGGGAACCTTCGAGTTCGAGTGTCAGCAGGGTGAAGCCCGGGCCGATGGCCGCGTGCGCCCCGGTTGTGAAAGGCAGGACCTGCAACACGACATTGGGAAGCTTCGCGGCCTCGATGAGCCGGTCGAGCTGCTCGATCAGCGCATCTTTTCCACCGACCTCCCGGTGGATCGCCGCTTCACCGAGCACCAGATGCACCTTGGGCGCGTTGGACTCGGTGAGCAATGATTGGCGGCGGATCCGGGTCTGGACCATACTCTCGACGTCGACCGGGCTGACCGTCACCGACGTGGAGATCAGCGCGCGGGCGTAAGCCTCGGTCTGGAACAGCCCAGGAATCAGTTCGCCCTGGTGGATGGCGAGTTCGACCGCGTCGGATTCCAGCCCGAAGTACTGCCGAGACCAGTCGGGCACCTTCCCGTGCCGACCGCGTTTACGGGCGTGAACACCCACTTCGCGAATCCTCTCGGCTGCTTCCGGGCTCGCGTTGTAGAGCTTCAGCAGCTCGTCGAGCTCGGTCACCCGCGGGATCGCGGTACCGGCCTCGAACCGGGACAGCTTCGACCCGTCCCAGCCCAGGGTCTTGATGATCTCGGGCCGGTCCAGGCCGGAGTCGGTGCGCAGCGCCCTCAGCTCGCGGCCCAGCAGCACGCGGTAGGCGGTCGGACTCTTGGCGGCAGTCATGGCGAGAACTTACCCCTTAAATCAGCAGACACAGTTCACTCCATTAGGTCGTTGATAACTCGCATTGCGACTCTTATCGTCATCTGCATCGACGTCAGCCGGACATGGGGGTGCCAGATGGGGACCGCGTTAGGGCAGTTATCCGCTCTCGAGCAACTCGACGTCGTCGCCGCGCGGCTCGAAGAGATCCGCGTCGCCGAGGGCCTCACTTTGCGGGAAGCGGGCAAGATCCTGGGCATGCTGGCCGGCAACATCCACGGCCTGCGCTCCCGGGCCCGCGCCGGCCAGACGCTGCCGGCCCTCGAGGGCTACGCCCGCCTCCTGGGCTATCGCCTGCACGTGGTCCTCGTCGAGGACGACCCCGGCGCGCGCCGCCCACCCTGGCGCGAACGCATGCCCCACGGCGACAACGCCGGCGACGCCCAGGCCATGTCCGAGCTGTGGCAGCTGCTGCAGCGCCTGTACCAGCTCCGCCAACAGGCCGGCCTGTCCCGCGACGAAGTGGCCGAAACCCTCGGCATCACTCCGCTCACCTTGTGGCGCCTGGAAAACCACCCGGGTTCGGCCGACGCGGCCCTCACCAACATCCTGCTGTACGCCCGCTTCTACGGCTACACCGTGCAGCTGCGCCTCGTCGATCCGTCGGCGGTGATCACCACGGGCTGGTGGATCAGCGACGACGGCACGGAAATCGTGACCGATCCCGACACCGGCGAGATCATCGCGGGCGAGTGAGACCCGCGACCGAGACCCCGGCCGCCGCGTCCTGACCCCGACCGGGCGCGGCGGCCGGGCACCAGACCTCCGCGGGCCGGAGGCCCGGATCCCCGGCCCTTCACGAAGCCGGGGATCCGGTGTTCAGACGTTTTCTCCCCGCACCAGCCGGGCGTAGCGGCCGTCCAGCGCGAGCAGTTCCTCGTGCGTCCCGCGTTCGACGATGCGCCCGGCGTCGAGCACCACGATCTGATCCGCGTGCTCCACAGTGGACAGCCGGTGCGCGATGGTGAGCGTGGTGCGCCCCGCGGCGAGGCGGTCGAGCTCGGCCTGCACGGAGCGTTCGGTGCGGTTGTCCAGCGCGCTCGTGGCTTCGTCGAGGATGAGCACGGGCGGGTTGCGCAGCAGGATCCGCGCGATGGCGATGCGCTGCTTCTCCCCGCCGGAGAACCGGTAACCGCGCTGGCCGACCACGGTGTCGTAGCCCTCGGGGAGCTTGGCGAGCGAGTCGTGGATGTGCGCGGCCTTCGCGGCTTCTTCGATCTCGGCGTCGGTCGCGTCCGGTTTCGCGAAGCGCAGGTTCTCCCGCACCGACGCGTGGAACAGGTACGTCTCCTGCGACACGAAGCCGACGCCCGCGGCCAGTGAGGCGAGCGTGACGTCGCGGATGTCAGTGCCGTCGATGGTCACGCGGCCTTCCGTCACCTCGTACAGCCGGGCCACGAGGTAGGCGAGCGTGGTCTTGCCCGAACCCGTCGAGCCGACGAGCGCGGTGGTCGTGCCGGGGGCCACTTCGAGGTCGATGTCACGCAGGGTCCACGGGCCGTCGTCGTCGTAGCGGAAGGACACCGAGCGCATCGACACCGTGCCCTCGCGCACGGTCAGCTCGCCCGCCGAGGGCCGGTCGTCGATCTCCACGCGCAGGTCGAGCACCTCGAAGATCCGCCCGAACAGCGCCTTCGCCGCGCCCACGCTCTGGCTCACCGTCTGCATCGCCGTGGCCGGCCCGAGCAGCCGGTTGAGCATGCTGGTGAACGCCACCACCGTGCCCAGCGAAACCGGCGCCGACCCGCCCGCCAGCTCCAGCCCGGCGACCCAGTACACGAGGGCCGGGATGATCGTCAGGCTCATCACCCGCGACGCCCGCTGCCAGCGCCCGGCCAGCGCCGCGCTGCGTTCGAGGGCCGCGACCTCGCGCGACTCCTCGGCGAAGCGCTCACGCATCCGCCGCTCGTTGCCCATGGTCTTGGCCAGCAGCACACCGGTGACCGACAACGACTCCTCGACGATCGTCGTGAGCCGCGCCATCCGCCGGGTCCGGCCGCGGGCGAGCTTGCGCTGCTTGCCGCCCAGCCGCAGCGTGAACAGCAGGAACAGTGGCACGACCACGAGCGAGAGCAACGCCAGCTGCCAGTCCATGATCAGGATGGCGACGGTGATCGCGAGCGCCGTGGTGCCGTTCTGCACGATCGACGCGGCGGTGGTCGTGACCACGTTGTCCACGCCGCCGATGTCGTTGAAGACCCGCGACAGGATCTCGCCGGTCTTGGTGCGGGTGAAGAAGCCGAGCGACATGCGCTGCAGGTGGCCGTAGACCGAAACGCGCAGCTCGTTCATCACGCGCTGCCCGATCGTGTTGGACAGCCCGGTCGTCGCCACGCCCAGGGCGCCCGAGCCCAGCGCCGCGACGATCATCCCCATCGCGAGCAGGGACACCAGCAGCGCGTCGCGGTGGGGGAGCGCGGTGTCGAGGATCTCGCGCAGCAGGAACGGCGAGGTGACCCCGAGGCCCGCCTGCACCACCAGCAGCACGAACAGCGCGGCCATCCGTCCCCGGTGTGGCCGGAACAGCGCGGCGATGCGGCTGAACGGCACTTTCTCGTCGGTGTCCGCCTCCGGTTCGGCCAGCGTCGGGCGGGGCGTCGTCGCTGAAGTCATACGCAGATGTTTACCGATTCTGGTAGCCGAGTCGAGTGTTTTTCTTCCGCTGGTGGAGGACGCTGCGATGAGGTAATACGCATATGCGTACTAACCTCCAGAAGAAGGTTCGCGCACCCGCGAGGCCGCCGGGCCAGGACCGCTACCCTGGGAGGTTGCCGGGGTCGCCGCGCGATGCCCGGTACGCGAACGACGACCCAGCTGGAGCGTGCACACCCGTGTTCGACACCCTCTCCGATCGGCTCACCGCCGCCCTGCAGACGCTGTCTCGCAAGGGCCGGCTGTCCGACGCCGACATCGACGCCACCGCGCGCGAGATCCGCATCGCGTTGCTGGAGGCCGACGTCGCGCTGCCGGTGGTCAAGGAGTTCATCGCCCGGATCAAGGAGCGGGCGAAGGGCGCCGAGGTCTCGCAGGCGCTGAACCCCGCGCAGCAGGTCATCAAGATCGTCAACGAGGAGCTCGTGGGCATCCTCGGCGGCGAGACGCGCCGGCTGAACCTCGCGAAGAACCCGCCGTCGGTGATCATGCTCGCGGGTCTGCAGGGTGCCGGTAAGACGACGCTCGCCGGCAAGCTCGCGATGTGGCTGAAGAAGCAGGGCCACGCGCCGATGCTGGTGGCCTGTGACCTCCAGCGCCCGAACGCCGTCACGCAGCTGCAGGTCGTCGGCGAGCGCGCCGGGGTGGTCACGTTCGCGCCGGAGCCCGGCAACGGCGTCGGTGACCCGGTCGACGTCGCCCGCCGCGCCATCGCCGAGGCCAAGCACGCGCAGCACGACATCGTGGTGGTCGACACCGCGGGCCGCCTGGGTGTCGACGAAGAGCTGATGAAGCAGGCCGCGGACATCCGCGACGCCGTGCAGCCCGACGAGATCCTGTTCGTCGTCGACGCGATGATCGGCCAGGACGCCGTGACCACGGCCGAGGCGTTCCGCGACGGCGTCGGCTTCACCGGCGTGGTGCTCACCAAGCTCGACGGCGACGCCCGCGGTGGTGCCGCCCTGTCGGTCCGCGAAGTCACCGGTCAGCCGATCCTCTTCGCGTCCAACGGCGAGAAGCTCGAGGACTTCGACACCTTCCACCCCGACCGGATGGCCTCGCGCATCCTCGGGATGGGCGACGTGCTCACGCTCATCGAGCAGGCCGAGCAGCACTTCGACCAGGAACAGGCCGAGCAGGCGGCCCAGAAGCTCACCAGCGGGCAGCTCACGCTGGAGGACTTCCTGGAGCAGATGCTCGCCGTGCGCAAGATGGGCCCGATCGGCAACCTGCTCGGCATGCTGCCGGGCGCGGGGCAGATGAAGGACCAGCTCGCGCAGGTCGACGACAAGCACCTCGACAAGCTGCAGGCGATCATCCGCGGCATGACACCCGCCGAGCGCGACGACCCGAAGCTGATCAACGGCTCGCGCCGCCTGCGCATCGCCAACGGCTCGGGTGTCACCGTCCGCGAGGTCAACGACCTGGTCAACCGCTTTTTCGAAGCCCGCAAGATGATGGCGCAGATGGCCGGGCGCTTCGGCTTCGGCGGCGGAGGCGGCAGCAAGACGCGCAAGGGCAAGAAAGGGAAGAAGGGCAAGGGGCGCGGGCCCACACAGCCCAAGGTCCGCGGCGGCTTCCCCGGCGGCATGCCGATGCTGCCCCCGGGTGGCATGCCCACGGGCGGCGGGATGCCCGACCTCTCGCAGCTCGGCGGCATGAACGACGTGCCGGGCTTCGACCCGTCGAAGTTCAAGCTGCCCAAGAACCCGGGCAACAATTGAGTGCACTGCACGTCTCCGGCACCGTCCTGCCCGACAGTGCCGTGTCCGAGTTCTGGGTCGCCGACGGACGGATCTCGTTCGAGCCGGTACCCGGCGCGGACACGCTGTCGGCCGGCTTCGTCGTGCCCGGTCTCGTCGACGCCCACTGCCACCCGGGCCTCGGCCCGCACGGCGCCGTGCCGATCGAGGAGGCTTCCGAGCAGGCGGCCACCGACCGCGACGCGGGCACGCTGCTGATCCGTGACTGCGGCCTGCCGCTCGACGTGCGGCCGCTCCAGGCCCGCGCCGACCTGCCCACGATCATCCGCTGCGGCCGGCACCTCGCGCTGCCGAAGCGCTACGTCCCGGGCTTCGCCATCGAGCTCGACGACGTGGCGCTCCTGCCCGAGGCCGTCGCCGCGCAGGCCCGCGACGGCGACGGCTGGGTGAAGCTCGTCGGCGACTGGATCGACCGCGGCGAGGGTGACCTCGCACCGCTGTGGCCCGACGACGTGCTGGCCGAGGCCGTCGGCGTCGCGCACTCGCTGGGTGCCCGCGTGACCGCCCACGTGTTCGGCGAGGCAGCTCTGCCGGGCCTCATCGCGTCCGGCATCGACTGCCTCGAACACGGCACCGCGCTGAACCCCGACCAGTTGGCCGAACTCGCCCGGCGCGACGTCGCGCTCGTGCCCACGCTGATCAACATCGAGAACTTCCCGGGCATCGCGGACAAGGCCACCAAGTACCCGGCCTACGCGGCCCACATGCGCGCCCTGCACGCGGGCGTCGCCGACATGGTCTCCGCCGCCGTCGAGGCGGGCGTGCGCGTGTTCGCCGGCACCGACGCCGGCGGCATGGTCGCCCACGGCCTCATCGCCGACGAGGTCGAGGCCCTCCACCGCGCCGGCATGACCCGCGAGCAGGCCCTCGCGAGCGCTTCCTGGGCAGCCCGCGAGTGGCTCGGCCACCCGATCATCGAGGACGGCGCGCCGGCCGACTTCGTCGTGTACCCGGCCGACCCGCGCGAGGACTTGGCGGTGCTGCGCCACCCGTCGCACATCGTCCTGCGCGGCACGGTCTTCGCCTGAGCGGCGGGGTGTGTGCACCGGCGGCGCCGTGAAGTTTTGGCGGTGCCGAGCCGCCCGTCGCACATCGGCCTGCACCACCCCGATTCCTGCGGAACCGATCATCACCGGTGATCGATCGAGTACTGTGCGAAGCCGTCCCGACGGTTAGGCTCGACCGGTGAGCCGAGCGATCACCGGAGGGCGGGCGTGACCACATCCCAGCCCCGGGAACCGATTCCGGGCGCCGCGCCCCTTCGTCCGGAAGATCTGGTGAGCGCGCCGCGCGAGTTCCCGCCGCACCGGTGGGGTTTCGGGGCGTTCCTGCTCGTGGAGGCCGTGCTCATCGCGTCGGCCGCGTTCGTGAGCGCCGTGCTGGGCGATCCGCCGGCGGGGCAGCCCCTGCCGATCCGCACGGTGCTGCTGGGCACGATGCTGCCCGCGATGATCGCCGCGGGCGTCGCGCTGCTGGCCACGGTGGTGCGTGGCAACGGGCCCAAACTCGACCTGCGCTTCGAGTGGCGCTGGGCCGACGTGAAGGTGGGGCTCAAGTTCGGCCTGCTCGGGCTCGTCCTCACGTCGTTGAGCGCCTGGGTGTGGACCGAGATCGTGGGCTCGGACAACGCGACGTCGGCGATCAGCGCGCTGGTGGACGACCGGAAGATGTCGGTGTCCGCGGCCGTCGTGACGTTCGTTTACCTCTGGCTGCTCGGGCCGATCTGCGAGGAGATCATCTACCGCGGCCTGCTCTGGGGCGCGGTGGAGCGGATGCAGTGGCGCAGCGAACGCTGGGGGCGGCTGGCGGCGTTCCTGCTGTCCACGGCCGTGTTCGCCGCGAGCCACCTCGAACCGCTGCGGACCACGCTGCTGCTGGTCATCGCCGTGCCGATCGGGCTCGCGCGCTTCGCCACCGGCCGGCTGCCGGCGAGCGTGGTCGCGCACTCGATGAACAACTTCCTGCCCTCGGTCGCGATCCTGCTGAGCTCGCTCGGGGTGGCGTCGATCTGAGGCCACCTGCGCAGGCGTTTCGAGCCATCTGGCAGAATGTTCGCTTGCCCGCTTCCGTCCGGACCCTCTCGCCGTTCGGGGGCTCCTGTTTCGGGCGCCTGTGATCGTGTCCCCACGCGGTCGACGAGCGCCCACCCTGCACCAGCACTGAGGAGTACCCACACCCGTGGCCGTCAAGATCAAGCTGCAGCGCCTCGGCAAGATCCGTGCGCCGTACTACCGCATCATCGTTGCCGACGCGCGCACCCGCCGGGACGGCAAGGCCATCGAGACGATCGGCAAGTACCACCCGAAGGAAGAGCCGAGCCTGATCGAGGTCGACACCGAGCGCGCTCAGCACTGGCTGTCCGTCGGCGCCCAGCCGACCGAGCCGGTTCAGCGCATCCTCGAGATCACCGGTGACTGGCAGAAGTTCAAGGGTCTGCCGGGCGCCGAGGGCACCCTGAAGGTGGCCGAGCCGAAGCCGTCGAAGCAGGACCTGTTCAACGCGGCGCTGGCCGCGGCCGGCGAGGAGCCCACCACCGAGGCCACCACGCCGAAGAAGAAGTCCACGCCGAAGAAGGCCGAAGCCGAGAAGGCGGAAGCCGCTGAGGGCGAGAAGTCCGAGTGAGTTTTCTCGCTGACTCCCTCGAGCACCTGGTGCGCGGGATCGTCGACAACCCGGACGAGGTCCGGGTCGAGCTGCTGACCACGCGCCGTGGCCGCACGCTCGAGGTGCACGTGCACCCCGACGACCTCGGCAAGGTGATCGGCCGGGGCGGTCGCACGGCGACCGCCCTGCGCACCGTGATGGGTGGCATCGGCGGTCGCGGCGTCCGGGTGGACGTCGTCGACACCGATCGCTGACCCGCGGCACCCGGACGGTCAGGAATGGACGTCGTAGTCGGCCGTATCGCGAAGGCCCACGGAATCCGCGGCGAGCTCGCGGTGGACGTGCGCACGGACTCGCCGGAAGAGCGGTTCGCCGTCGGTGCGGTCGTCACGACGCAGCTGCGTGACGGCAGCAAGAGGGATCTCACCATCGCAGCCGCCCGCGACCACAGCGGGCGGCTGCTGGTGCGTTTCGACGAGGTCCTCACGCGCGACGTCGCGGAGACGCTGCGTGGCGCGTTGCTGCTGGCCGACACCGCCACCCTGCCGCCGACGGGCGACCCCGACGAGTTCTACGACCACGAGCTGGCCGGCCTGAGCGCCGAGCTGGCCGACGGCACGGTCGTGGGCAAGGTCGTGGAGGTCGTGCACTCGCCGGCGGGTGAGCTGCTGGAGCTCGACGTCGACGGTCGTGAGGTGCTCGTGCCGTTCGTGCGCGCGATCGTGCCGACGGTCGACGTCGCGGGCGGGCGAGTGGTGCTGGACCCGCCCGAAGGACTGCTGGACGCCTAGATGCGCATCGACGTCGTCACGATCTTCCCGGAGTACCTCGACCCGCTGCGCGCCGCGCTGCTGGGCCGGGCGATCGACCGTGGCCTCATCGAGGTCGGCGTGCACGACCTGCGTGAGTGGACCCACGACGTCCACCGCGCGGTCGACGACGCGCCCTACGGCGGCGGCCCCGGCATGGTCATGAAGCCCCAGATCTGGGGCCCGGCGCTCGACGAGATCTGCCGGCCGGAGACCCGGCTCGTGGTGCCGACGCCGGCGGGCAAGCCGTTCACGCAGGAGCTGGCCCACGCGTACGCCGAGGAGAAGCACCTGGTCTTCGCGTGCGGGCGTTACGAAGGCATCGACCAGCGCGTGGTCGACGACGCCGCGCGCCGCATGCCCGTGGACGAGGTGTCGATCGGCGACTACGTGCTGGTCGGCGGCGAGGCCGCGGTGCTGGTGATCGTGGAGGCCGTGGTGCGGCTGCTGCCGGGTGTGCTCGGCAACGCGCGCTCGGCCGCGGAGGACTCGTTCTCCGACGGGCTGCTCGAAGGCCCCAGCTACACCCGCCCGGAAGTGTGGCGCGACCTGGCTGTACCGGACGTGCTGCGCTCGGGAAACCACGCGCTCGTGGAGCGCTGGCGGCGCGACCAGGCGCTGGAACGCACCGCGCTGCGCCGCCCGGATCTCCTGGCCCGGCTGCCGGAGGGTAGTCTGAACAGCCGAGATCACGAGGTACTCGACCGGCTCGGCGAGGACCTCGGCTAGACCCCGTGCGAAGTGAGCACCCGCGCCTCTGCCATAATCGACAGGTTGGCGTGAGTGGACCGCCTCGTTCACGAGCCCGCCATCAGCCCCTGGTTCGGTCGTAGCAGCACTGTTGCGCGCCCGGGGGAGAAGTACCCGAGTTACACGAATCGACGAGGACGGACCACCGATGAACACCCTGGACGCGCTGGACGCGCACTCCCTGCGTTCCGACATCCCGGACTTCCGGCCGGGCGACACGCTCAAGGTCCACGTCCGCGTCATCGAGGGCAACCGCGAGCGCAACCAGGTCTTCCAGGGCGTCGTGATCCGCCGTCAGGGCGGCGGCATCCGGGAGACCTTCACCGTCCGCAAGGTCTCCTTCGGCGTGGGCGTCGAGCGCACCTTCCCGGTGCACTCGCCGAACCTGGCCGAGGTCGAGGTCTTCAAGCGCGGCGACGTGCGGCGCGCGAAGCTCTACTACCTGCGCGACCTGCGCGGCAAGAAGGCGAAGATCAAGGAGCGCCGCGAGAACCGCGAGACCACCTCTGCCTCCTGAGGGGCAGGGCGGTAGCCGGTAGCCTGGCGACGTGGTCGACCCCGTGCCCCAGAACGCCGCTGAGGACGACCCCGACGACTCGGAACAGCCACGTTCCGAGGAGCGTCGGGGCTCCCACCGGCGGGGCAAGCCCCAGAAGAAGCGGTCGTTCTGGAAGGAACTGCCGATCCTGATCGCGATCGCCTTGGTGCTCACGATCCTGATCCAGGCCTTCCTGGCGAAGGTCTTCATGATCCCCTCGGGATCCATGGAGGCCACGCTTCACGGCTGCCCCGGCTGCACGGGCGACCGCATCCTGGTCGACCGCGTCGTCTACGACTTCAAGGATCCCTCGCCGGGTGACGTGGTCGTGTTCAAGGGTCCGCCCGCGTGGACCGAGGCTGAGATCGCGCCGCAGGAGTCCAGCAACATCATCGTCCGCGGCCTGCGAGGTCTCGGTTCGCTGGTGGGCTTCGCCCCACCGGACGAGCGCGACTTCGTGAAGCGCGTGATTGCCGTCGGCGGGCAGACCGTGCAGTGCTGCGATTCCCAGAACCGCGTGATCGTCGACGGCAAGGCCCTCGACGAGCCGTACATCCACTGGGAGAACCCCGACCACGCGATGCAGGACCCGTTCCCGCCGGTCAAGGTGCCCCAAGGCGCCCTGTGGGTGATGGGCGACAACCGCAACAACTCGGCCGACTCGCGGTACCAGGGCAACGGTGGTGCCAGCGGTGCCGTGCCCGTGGACGACGTGATCGGCAAGGCGCGGATCATCGTGTTCCCGCCGAGTCGCTGGGGCGGGGTCTCCGATCACGACCCGCAGGCGACTGCGCAGCCGGTGGCGCTCGGTGCCCCGGCGTGGCAGGAAGGCCTGCCGCTCGGGCTCGGGTTCGCCGCCGCCGTGCCCACGCTGTTCGTCGGCAAGCGGTTGAAGGCGGGCTTGCGCAAGGCGCGCCGTTAGGGTGTCCCGGTTGTGACCGTTCCTTCTCCTCGAACCCCGGCCGTACCCCTGCGGCCGCCGCGCGCAGTCGTGCGTGGCGAGCTGTTCTGGGGTCTGCAGGGTGCTCTCGAACGCCGTGGCCTCGGCCCCGTCGCCGGCGTCGACGAGGCCGGCGCCGGTGCGTGCGCGGGACCGCTCGTGGTGGCGTCGTGTGTCCTGCGTCCTGGTGACGGCGTCCGTCTGCCGGAGCTCACGGACTCGAAGCTGCTCACCGCGAAGGCCCGCGACCGCGTCTACGACCTGGTGCTCAAGCGCGCGCTCGACTACGCGGTGATCGTGATCCCGTCCGAACAGGTCGACCTGCTCGGCATCCGGGTGATGAACCTCGAGGGCATGCGGCGCGCGGTGGCCGCCCTGCGCGACCATCCCGGGTATGTCCTCACCGACGGTTTCCCCGTGCCGGGCATCCCGGCGCCCAACGTTGCCGTCATCAAGGGCGACCGCAGCGTGGCCAGCATCGCCGCGGCATCGGTCCTCGCGAAGGTGACGCGCGACCGCATCATGGCCGGCCTGCACGACGAGCACCCGCACTACGGCTTCGACGTGCACAAGGGCTACAGCACCGCGGACCACCTGGCGGCACTCACCGCGCACGGCCCGAGCCCCGC
Organism: Amycolatopsis sp. NPDC004368; assembly: GCF_053602515.1. Taxonomy (NCBI): domain Bacteria; kingdom Bacillati; phylum Actinomycetota; class Actinomycetes; order Pseudonocardiales; family Pseudonocardiaceae; genus Amycolatopsis; species Amycolatopsis sp. NPDC004368. The sequence continues at coordinate 143,842 of NZ_JBSGDT010000005.1, forward strand.
GCACCGCTGGTCGTACACGAATGTCGCCACCGCGGCCCTCGCACACGGACTCACCCCACCGCATCCGGTGGTCCTCACCTACGCTGCCCTGGAGAACGCATTACAGGAAAACCCGAGCGTGCCGGTCCGTGCCCTGGCTCGCTCGGTGGGTAAGAATGAACGCTCCGCCGCCGGAGCACCCACACGATCGCGAGGAGGGGCGCGGATTTCATGAGCGCAGAGGATCTCGAGAAGTACGAGACCGAGATGGAGCTCTCGCTGTACCGCGAGTACCGCGACATAGTCGGCCAGTTCTCGTACGTGGTGGAGACCGAGCGGCGTTTCTACCTGGCCAACGCCGTCGACGTGCAGGTCCGCGACGGCGGCGGTGAGGTGTATTTCGAAGTCCGCATGTCCGACGCGTGGGTGTGGGACATGTACCGGCCCGCTCGCTTCGTGAAGCACGTTCGTGTCATCACCTTCAAGGACGTCAACGTGGAGGAGCTCGACAAGCCGGATCTGCGGCTTCCGGAGGACGGCCCGTTCTCGGGCTGAGTTTCCTGGTTTTCGCCTTTTTCGCTTTTTCGCCGGCCACCCGGGTTCGCCCGGGTGGCCTCGTGCGTTCCTGGGCTCGCGTCCGGCGTCGCGGTAGCACCCGCCACCGACATTTTCACTCGTGCCTCTGGTTCGGCCCCTCGTTTGTCCACAACCCCCCGCTTGTCCACAGCCTGCACTTTCCCCTCTGGCGCCCCACCTCGTCACGCTGCGACGGTGGTCCTCACACGCACCGTGACCGCCACGGTTTGAGGGGGAGCAATGAACGACAGCCCGGACCCAGCCGCCCGGTGGCGCCGCGCCTTCGGCCGCTGGGGCGAAGACCTCGCGGCCCGCCACCTGGAAAATGCGGGCCTCGTCGTCCTCAGCCGCAACTGGCTCTGCCGCGAGGGCGAACTCGACCTCGTCCTCTCCGATGGCGACAAGGTGGTCTTCTGCGAGGTCAAAACCCGCACGAGCACCGCCTACGGTTCCCCCGCGGAGTCCGTCACGCCAGAGAAGATCGACCGCGTCCACCGCGCCGCGCAACGCTGGCTGCGCGCCCACCGCATCGGCTGGTGCCGCACCCGCTACGACGTGGTGACCGTCCTGGCGCCCACTGGGGAGCAGCCGCAGGTGCACCACATCGCAGGGGCTTTCTGATGCCCATCGCGAAAGCCTGGTCCATTGTCAGGTTAAGGGTATTTAGGTAGCGTGCTTCGCCATGACCACGCGTGTGCTCATCTACTGCCGCATTTCCGCAGACCCGACGGGTAGGGCGGCTGGCGTCTCTCGCCAAGAGAAGGAGTGTCGCGAGCTTGCGGAGCATCTCGGGTGGACGGTCGTCGAGGGCGTGCTGGCGCCGGACAACGACATCAGCGCGTACTCCGGGAAGCGCCGACCGCAGTACCGGCTGATGCTCGAGGAGCTGAAGGCGGGCCGCGCGGACGCCGTCCTGGCGTGGCACCCCGACCGGCTGTACCGGCGCCTCGTCGAGCTCGAGGAATTCATCGACATCGTCAACACCCACCACATCGCGGTGCGCACCGTGAAGGCTGGGGAGATGGACCTGTCCACGCCCACAGGCCGCGCGATGGCCCGCACCGCGGCGGTGTGGTCCGGGCACGAAGTCGAGCACGGCATCGAGCGAATGAGGGCCGCGAAATCGGAGGCCGCCGCCGAGGGCGTCTGGCGCGGTGGTCCTCGGCCGTTCGGGTTCGAGGCTGACGGTGTCACGGTCCGGCCGGACGAGGCCGCTGCGATCGCGGACGCAACCCGACGGCTTCTCGCGGGCGAGGGCACCGGGTCGATCGTGTTGGACTGGAACCGTTCCGGGATCGTCACGTCGCGCGGTGGGAAGTGGAACCGGCGTTCGTTCGGTCACATGATCGTCCGCGCGCGGAACGCGGGGATGGTAGGCGGTCGGGACGGCAAGTTCATCAGCAATGCGGTGTGGCCGGCCATCGTGTCTGAGCACGAACTGTCCGCCGTCCGCGCGCTGCTCGCGGACCCGGCGCGGAAGTTGAACGGTGACTACCGTGGCGGCCGCGTCCACCTCGGGACCGGCTTGTACCAGTGCGGGGTATGCCTCGATGGGACGACGATGATTCGCGGCGGCAGCGGCGGCAGCTACGGCAAGCCCTACCCGGGTACCTACAAGTGCCGCGCGTTCAACCATTGCTCACGCGCCCTCGCCCCAGTCGACCAGTACGTGTCTGACGTGATGGTGGAGATCCTGCAGAAGCCGCACACCAGGTTGCGGATCTACGACGTTCCAGAGGAGGACATCGCAGCGCTACAGGCCGAGGCCAACGCGATCCGCGAGGATCTCGAAGGTCTCCGCCATGCGCTCGGCGCGAGGCAGATCACGCTTCGGGACTTCACCGTCGCGTCCGGGGGCATGAACGCTGACCTCGAGAAGGTCGAGGCCAAGCTCGCCGCGTCGGCCGCCAGATCGCCGCTGTCAGGCGTCGCTGACGCTGATGACGTCGAGGCAGCCTGGGGGGCGGCGACCCTGGGCAGGAAGCGCGCCATCGTGGATGCGCTCGCGACGGTGACGTTGAAGCCGGGGCAGCGAGGACGCCTGCCAGGTGGCGCGTACTTCTCGACAGACTCCGTGGTGATCATCCCGAAGTAGCGTGGGCTGGGGATCGGGGATGTGACCGGGGGAAGCGGCCACATCCGCAGCTCAACGGTTCCAGAGGTGCCGTTCGAGCTCGTTGATCTGTCTGCGCTGGAGTACGATCCGGCGGCGCTCAAACCCGGCGATCCAGCTCACCAGCATGATCGCGAGCAGGTAGTTCAGCAGTGCCGGTGACATGCCCCAGGAGACGGTGATCGGCACGAGAATGCCGCAGACGACCGTGAGGCCGGCCGCGGTGCCGAACAGCGCTGCGGTGCGTGCATCAGCTTTCGGGATGGAGGAGTCTCCCGTTCGCTGCGTAGTCATTCTGTGACGCTCCTTTCCCCAATGCGGATGAGCCAGGCTGGTCCATTCGCATGGGTACATTCGGCGGCCGGTCGCAGAACGTTAGAAACTTCGCAGAAAGTTGGTCTGTCAGTGTGAGACGTCTGGTTGCAGATGTGTCACAGGCTTGGCTTACAGCCGCTCGGCGTTTACGCTGCCTGCCCTTGTCGCGGCGAAGGCCGCCTGCAGGTACAGCACGCGCATGTCGGCACTGATCGTGCGGCCGATCATCTCGCCCTCTTCGGTGATCTGTTCCGGAGTCATCCGTCGCCACCGCTCGATGTCCTTCGGGGTGGGTGTGAACACGAGCGGGCCACCCTCTTGCCGCGGAGCCTCGTCGACTTGGCCGCCGGCGGGCAGCGCGTCGGTGCGCTCTTCGACGTAGTCCATGATCGAGTTCGGCGCCCAGCCAAGATCGCGCTCGATGTCGGAGTAGACGCCGGCGCCAGTGGTGTCCCAGCCGTTCTCGGCGCGCGTGACGCTGGTTGGGCTGATGCCGAGGTGCTGCGCGTAAGCCTTCGCGCTCTTGTACCCGGCCGCGCGGCGTCCGCGCTTGATCAGCTCACCGACTTTTTTCCGACGATCACTCACACGTACACGATAACTCACAGATTTACACACGCCAGCGGCTCGACCAGGGGGTCTTTTCAGCACTCGCTCTCCGTACACGTCCACTAACGTACACACTGGGAACACAAAAGTACACAGTTGAGCTGAGTTACCGGTATCTCACCGTTGACTGACTGGGTCAAACTATGTAAATCTGTGTGCATGACAGCAGCTGACGAGGAGCTCGACCTGGACCGCCTCAAGGAACGCCAGGACGAACTCGACTTCTCCCGCTCCGCACTCGCCGAGCGCATGCGCATCTCGCGGGGCCACCTCAACAACATCCTCAACGGGACCGCGAAGCCGTCCCGACGCGTGATCTACCGCTTCTCTCGGGAGCTGGACCTCCCCATCCAGGAGTTCTGGTGCGGCAAGCGGACTCCCCAGGGTGACCCGTCCGAGCCTCCGCGCCAGCCCACCCGCGAGCCCGTCGGTCCCGCACGGCGGCAGGACAAGGAAACGCAGACCGGCCCGAAGCGGGCTGCGTGAACGAGCAGCAGCGCGCCGCCATCCGCGCGGCCGCGGCGAAGGTCGCAGCCGGATGGCCGCCGCTGACGAATGAGCAGCTCGACAAGATCTCGCTTCTTCTCCGGGACTCCGCGCCCGCCAGACCGACCGCCGCGAAGGCTGCCTGATCACCCCCACCACTTCCCCAGGAGGAACCCATGCTCGCTCGACTCTTCTCGAAGCTCATCGGCCGTGACCGTGAGGCCGGCCCCGAGATCAGCGACGGGGTGGTCGACCTGCTCGTCGAGATGGCGAAGTTCGAGCGGCCGGACCGCGAGGCCGGTCCGCTGGCCAGCCGCGAGGCGGTCCGCACGTACGAGCGTGCCGGGCTCGGCACCTTCCTCTGACCGTCCACAAAGCACACATCACAGGAGCCCCAGTGTCTGAGCTCGTTCCCGCGTCGGGTGGTAGCCCGTTCGACCGGATCAAGCAGACCCGCCCGGACGGGTCGGAGTTCTGGTCCGCGCGCCAACTGCAGGGCCTCATGGGCTACGCCCGCTGGGCCAACCTGTCGCCGGCCATCGCCCGCGCACAGCAGGCCGCCAGCAACACCGGCATGGACGTGCCGCGCGAGTTCGCGCAGGTCGAAATGCTTACGGGATCCCGGAACCCTTCCGACTCGAAGGCCGACTTCGAGCTCTCGCGCCAGGCCGCGTACCTCGTCGCGATGAACGGCGATCCGAACAAGCCGGAGGTGGCGGCGGCTCAGGCGTACTTCGCCGTCCGCACGATGCAGGCCGAGGCGCCCGCGCAGCAGCTGCAGGGGATCTCGGCGATCCGGGCGATGCTCGACGTGATCGAGGCGACCCAGTCGGACGTGCTCGCGCTGCAGCAGGGCGCGAAGGCCACCGAGGCGCGGGTCGACTCGCTGGAGGGGAACTACGGCGAGTTCACGGCGCTGGGCTACGCGAAGTTGAACGACCTCCCGACGGACCGGCCTTCGTTGGCGCAGCTGGGTAAGCGCGCCGCGAGGGTGATGCGGGCGGCGGGGGAGGAGCCGCGGAGGCGGCAGGACGCCACGTTCGGGCTGATCAACGTGTATCCGACCTGGGCCTTGGACGCTGCGCTCGCCGAGCTCACTGACGACGCGGCCTGACCAACCAACAAAAGGGGCCCGCCCCGCGCGGGAACGCGGAACGGGCCATGACCAGAGAGAAGGACCCTCTCGTGATCGAGAAGAAGCGTATCGAACCGGAGCAGATGGAGCGGTTCGAGGCAGAGCTGCGGAGCCTGCGTGCTGCGGCAGTGGTGCGGCGCGACAAGTACCGGGCCGAGAGCGACGCCATCGGCTACGTGATGGCCGACGAGCAGCGGAACGCCTACACGGTGGCGTTGCACCAGCTGTTGCTCGCGACGAACGGCGTGTTCGGCGAGGACCCGTCGGCGGGTGAGGGCCGGTGACCACCGTGGTGGAGCGCGAGCACGTGGTGCTCGGCGGCGACCCGGTGCTGCTGCCGTTGGTGAAGACCGTGGCCGGGCACGCCGAGTGGGCGGCGGCGTCGATGGCGGCGCGCGGTGTGCCGCCGTGCGAGGAGTGCAACGAGGAAGGGCACTTCGCGGACGTCCGGCTGTACCCGCGGCCGGATGGGCGCCGTCCGGAGGCGATCGACGAGCTGAAGCAGGTGTGCTCGTGCTGCGCGTTCGGCCCGTGCGGGAAGCCCGAGCGTGGGTTGCTGCACCGGCTGCGCAGTGAGCAGGCCGAGGGCGACGACCACGACATCACGATCGAGGTCCTGTTCCCGAACGGCCGGTGGTACTGATGCCGCGCACCCCGAAGCAGCGTCTCGCCGTGTACCGCCGGTGGCTGGTGCTGAACGTCGCGCTCGCGGTGTTCCTCGTCCTCGTCGCGCCCGTGCGCTGGTTCGCCTACGGGCCGCACGACCCCGCCACGGTCCTTCCGGCCGTTGGTGCCCTGATCGCCTGGTGGGCCACGTTCATCGCCGCGTGGACCACTGGTGCCCGACTCCCGAAGGGGACCCGATGAGCAAGGCCGACGACATCCTGCGGGACGAGCTCGACCCGGAGGACTTGGATCCGTCCCCGCGCGGCGGGAAGAACGGGCGCAACACGGAGAAGAAGGACCCGGTGCGGTTCGTGGAGCGTCTCGGGCAGCGGCTGGGGTTCCTCGGCCTGGTAGTCGTGACAGCGCTTTCCGCCCTGGCTGGGTGTGCCGAGGGCGCGTTGCCGTCCGGGCCGCCGGAGCCGGCGCGCGCACCGCGGCCGCCCGCAGACAAGCTCGACGCGATGTTCGCGGCATGGCGTGCGGACATCGACAGCGTGCCCTTCCGCTGGGAGGTGGCGTGATGCGGGAGATCGCTGCGCGGTTCGCGCGCAACACCGCCGATCACGCGATGAGCGTGCTGCACGACGACGGGCTGTACCGGCACCTGCGGTTCCAGCAGGAGGTGTGGCGGCCGCCATTGGTGAAGCCGCGGCTGTCGTCGATCTACTGGTTCGACCTCATCACCGTTCCGGGCGCGCTGATTTTCCAGGGCGACGGTGAGAGCTTCACCTTCCGGCGCACCGAGGACATGTTCGAGTTCTTCCGCCGCTCGGCGTGGAACGGGCGGCCGAACCTCGGCTACTGGGCAGAGAAGGTCACCAGCGCACGGAGCGTGCTGGAGAAGTACGACGAGGACCTGTTCGTCCGGACTGTGCGCGAGCACTACGTCGAGCAGATCCGAGACGGTCAGGTGCCGTCCGGCACGAGCAAGGCGCTGCTCGCTCACGCCGAGGACTACGACCTGTCGTTCGAGGTGCAGGCCCGCGCGATGCTCGACGAGTTCGAGCACAAGGGGTTCCGCTTCTACGACACGTGGGAGTGGAGCTTCCGGGACTACGACTGGTGGTTCGTGTGGGCCTGCCACGCGATCGTGTGGGGCATCCGCCAGTACGACGCGGTGAAGGCCGGCCGCCCGGCGCCAGGACACGCGCCGCGAGAGGTCTCCGTCGAGCTGCCCGCGGCGGTGGCGTGATGGCCCTCTCGGAGAAGCAGAAGGACACGATCGCCGCCGTGGTGGCCGTACTCGGCCTGCTCGCCGTGATTGTCGCGATCGCGTTGGGCGCGTTGCACGCCGCGGCCGGCGCCATCCCTGACCACCCAACGCTGACCGTCTGCCGCCCGCAGTACGGCAACTGCACGGAGGCAACCAGATGAGCGAGTTCACCTGTCCGGGGCTGTTGCTGCCCCAGCCGGAAGACGCGCCGCCGGAAGGCTACGTGGCCTGCTACCGGGCGGGGCACGTGTGTGACCCGACCAAGGTCGAGAAGTCCGACGAGAAGGGGACGTGCACCGAGTACCGGTGCCGTTGCTGCGGTGATCTCTACGTTTCGCAGTACATCCCACACGAGATGAAGCCGCCCCTCGAATACCGAGACGACGAGACGCACGACGACATCTGGCCCAAAGAGTGCTACGCCTGCCTTGTCGGCGTGGCCACCGGACCCGAGTCCCACGATGCCGACTGCCCGGTGCGGGACATCCCGATGCCGGTGCAGGACGGCAAATTTGGTCCGGAGTGGGATGAGTACGACGCCAAGTGCGCTGCCGCCAGAGGTGAGCGATGACCACCGACGAAGAGGCGGTGCACGCGCTCATTGAGAGCGAGAACCTCCGCTCCCGCCTGATCGACCGCATCGACGCCGTGTACGCGGGCGCCACCTTGTGGGAGGTCGACCCGGTCGTCACCGGCCGGGAGTTTGAGCAGGCCGTCACCACCTCGGGTGTCACGACCGTCCCCGAGATCGCCGAGATCTACCGCACCCTGCGCGCCGACAAGCTGGCCGGCGCCGGACACATCGGAGGAACCCTGTGAGCACCGACCCGAAGGAGCTGGCCGCCGCGTTTCGTGTGCTGGCCAACCTGATCGACGAGCACCCCAAGATCGCCGGGTGGTTCCGCCACCCGTACTTCGGGGAGCACCTCACCGCCGATGAGGCTGCAGACCTCGACGGGTTTGTCGAGGTGTTCGAGGCGCCCATGAACTACCGCGACCACGCCAACGGAACTCGGTTCATGTTCGCCGAAACCACGTTGGGGCCGCTGGTGTTGCACCTGCAGTGCTACACCGAGGACTACGAGAAGGCGACCGGCAAGACCGTCGACAACACGGCGGTGACTGCGTGAGCGAGCTCGACGACGCCGGCCTGCGCGTGGCCGCACTCAAGGTGGTGTCGGACTACACGAAGACCTGCTACGACATCGCCCGTGCCGAGATGGACGGCCACATGGCCAAGGGCGACCGGCGGATCGTGCGCACCGACGGCGTGAAGCTGGCGGCGGTGTCGAAGTCCGACCCGGACGCGAAGGCGAAGGTGGTCGACAGGGCCGCGTTCGAGCAGTGGGCAGCCAAGACATACCCGGAGAAGATGTCTCGCGGATACGAGATCGCGGGCTCGACGAAGGAAGTCGTGGACGTGCTGTTCGAGCACGCCCCGGAGCTGCTGCGTCCGGTGCAGTCGTCGGATGCGGTGCTGAAGCTGACGCTCACCAACTCCGCACGGCTCGGCGTACCGACCGGACCGGGCGGAGAGGCCGACGTCCCCGGTATCGAGGTCGAGCATCCGGCGGGTGTGGTGTCGTGCCGGCCGGACGACGACGCGCTCGGCCACGTGATCCAGCTGTTCCGTGACGGGCGTCTGTCGCTGGAGTCGCTGGCCCCGAAGGAGATCGCTGGGGGTGAGGCGTGAATCCGGAGACGCTGGCGAAGCTGCGCGCCCCGTTCCAGGGCGACGCTGTCGGGAAGCTCCCGAAGGTCAACTGCACCGACTGCACCGCCAAGGACCGGCAGTGCAGCAAGCACCAGAAGAGGACGTGCCGGGTCTGCAAGGCCTATATCTCGACCCAGCACATCCACCTCGACTACGTCGGCCACGCTCACGTCACCGAACGCCTCCTCGACGTCGACCCCGACTGGTCGTGGGAACCGCTGTCCTTCACCAGCAACGGCCTGCCGTTCCTCGACGACGGATACGGCCTGTGGATCAAGCTCACCATCGGCGGCAAGACGATGATCGGGTTCGGTGACGCCCCCGGCAAGCGCGGCGGCAACGCGGTGAAGGAAGCCATCGGCGACGCCATCCGCAACGCCGCCATGCGCTTCGGTGTCGCCCTGGACCTGTGGAAGAAGGAAGCCCCCGAGGCGGCGCCCGAGCAGCGCGAGGAGAAGCCGGCCGCGCCGCTCACCCCCGAGCAGCGCGCAACCGAGCTCCGAAAGGCCATCGCCGCCGCGGGCAAGCGCGCCGGTAAGACGGTCGACCAGGTCGCCACCGACTTCTACGAGTGGTCGCAGGGTTCCGAGATCGGGCAGGCCTCGTTCGCGGTGCTCGCCGAGTACCTCGCCCACATCCAGGGGAAGCAGGCCGACCGTGCTTAGGCGCACGCCGATGAAGCGGGTCGCGATTCGCCAGCTCCGCAACGACGAGCCAGTGCCGACCGGCACGCCGAAGCGCTACCGCAACGCCAGCGGCTACGTACGGCTTCGTTGGCTCGTCGCGCCGAACCAGTACGTCGAGGCGTTTGAGCACCGGATCGCGGCGGGCCGGCCAGCCGCGCATCTGCACGTACACCACCTCAACGGGGTCAAGGACGACAACCGTCCGGAGAACCTTCAGGTGGTGACTCCGGAGGATCACCGTCGAATCCACGCCGGGATCGAGCGCGAGCGGCGCGGAGGCGTCGGCCGGTGGCACCCGTATCGCAACGAGCGGGACTACCGACGGGCGCAGAAGAGGCCGGAGCGCGAGGCGGCGAAGCAGGCCGAGACCGCACGAATGCGGGAGCTGTACTTGTCCGGCATGTCGACCAACGAGGTCGGCACCGAGCTCGGCATCGACGGGTCGAACGTGTTCCGCCGCCTGAAGGCCGCCGGTGTGCGCATGCGGTCGGCGTCCGAGTACGCCGACCCCGTCGACGCGCAGTCGGTCGTGTCGCAGTACGAGGCCGGCCGCGGCGGTGCGGCCATCGCGCGGGAGATGCACATCAGCTACGACCGCGTGAAGCAGATCCTCAAGGCCGCCGGCGTGAAGCTGCGTAAGACAGGCCGCGTGCCGAAGTCGGCCACCTGGACCGAGAAGGATGGCAAGGACGCTCTCGAACGCCGCTCGTCCTGCTGCGAGAGGTGCGGCAACGGCGGCCCGCTCGACTGGCACCACCGCAAGAACCGTTCCCAGGGCGGCACCTGGCAGCCCTCCAACGGTCTTCGACTGTGCCGACCGTGCCACATCGAGATCACCGACACCCGACCGGAGTTCTACGAACGCGGCTGGTGCGTGAAGGAGTGGCAGACACCTTCCGAGGTGCCGTTCGAGCACTGGCAGCTGGGCCCCGTCCTCGTCAACGACGAGACCTCCGACTACCACCAGAAAGGCGCAGCAGCATGACGATGACCGTGAAGCAGCTGAACGCGATCTGCGAGCGGCTGGCCGACGTTCCGGCGATGCCGGCCGAGTTCCGGGTGTCGCCCGCCGGTGTGGTCGCTGTCCACGACGAACGGCTGTTCGGCGGGGCGGGGCGGCCGTGGTCGGTGCTGTGGGTTCCGCCCGGGCACCGGAAGCACTACCCGCAGATGTCGCTGCTGCCCCAGGACGTGGCGTCCTGGGCTGTTCTCCGGCCAGGTGTGGCATGACCATCAACCGACACCCCCCGCTGCTGCCGAACCCCGAGGTACGGGAGCGGACCGCGAAGCTGATGAACGAGCACGCGGAACGGATGGAAGCCGAGCATGGCGGGATGTTCCTGGCCGCTGTGGAGGCCGCGGCGCTGCGCACCCAGATCGGCCGGGTCCGTGCGCTGCTGGCGAACCCGACGATCGCGGACGCCGACAAGGTTCTCGGGGCGTCGGCGATCCTTGACGGCGCCGCGCCGTTCCTGCCGTTCGTGCGGGGTGCGTCGTGACTGACCTGGGATGGCAGCAGGACGCCGTGTGCGCCGAGATCGGGGTGGAGCTGTTCTTCCCGGAGAAGGGCGAGAACTGGCACATGCGCCACGCGAAGCAGATGTGTAGTCAGTGCCCGGTCCGTGCCGAGTGCCTGCAGTACGCCTTGGACAACCATGAGCGGTTCGGGGTGTGGGGTGGCCTGTCGGAGCGACAGCGTCGCGTCCTGGAGCGGGGCGCGGCGTGACCGACCACAACGTCAACCCCGACACCTGGGCTGCCCTGCTGGACATCCTGGGTGTGCCGGGCAACCTCCCGGCCGACGACGTGCTCAACCTCGTCCGTGGTCTCGTGGCCAAGCGGACGGAGGCCAGCGAGCAGCTGTTGTTCGACGCCGTGCCCGAGGACATCCCACGGGCCGAGCTCGACCGCCGCATCGTGCTCGCTCTGCGGCACCTGCACTACTCGGCATGTGGGCACACCGGGACAGCGTTCGTGATCCTGCGGGATGGTGTCGAGCCGGCCGAGCCGTCCCGGTGCGTGCTGAAGCGAGGGATCGCGTGAGCGCCCGCTGCCAGGCCCCGACCTGCAACCGCGAGCTCCGCACCGAGGAGTCGCGGCGCCGCGGGTACGGCCCGGTCTGCTACCGCCGCAAGTTCGGCGCCCCGCCGCCCGCTCCCGGCCGCACCCAGGTGTCCGTGCCGGCGCACGTCACCCCCGACCACCCGGTCGACCCCGACCAGATCCCGCTACCGATCGACGTCCAGGAAGGACAGAACTGACATGGGAACCCGCGCAGACTTCTACGTTGGCCGAGGCGAGAGCGCCGAGTGGATCGGCTCGATCACCTGGGACGGCTACCCCGACGGCATCGACGGCAACGTGTTCGAGTCGGACACCGAGGACTCGTACCGGCGCGCCGTGGACGCCTTCTTCGTGAAGCGCGACGACGTGACGCGGCCGACCGAGTTCTGGCCGTGGCCTTGGGAGACCTCGGCGACGACGGACTACGCCTACGCGTTCGAGGACGGCGTCGTCTACGCGAGCAGCTTCGGGCACAGCTGGTTCGAGGTGGACCTGAGCGCCGAGAACTGCGGCGAGCCGGAGGAGGACACGCCGAAGGACGCCGTCTTCCCGGACATGACCAGTCGTCGCGGCAGCTACGACGACGTGATGTCGCGCTCCGGCCTGATCGTCGTGTCCATGCCGACGAACCCGACCGCCTGATCCCGCTGGGGCCGGTCCACAGGGGGGATCGGCCCCAGCACCCCAACCGACTACGAACGAACGACAGGAGCACTACGTGATCGCCAGCATCGCGGCCCGCAGGCAAGCCGCCGGGCTTGTTGGCCTTGCGGCGGACGGGAAGCTGGAGCAGCACCGCCGCGGGCTCGTCGCGCAGGTGCAGAACAACCCGGTGCGCGCGGTCGAGTTGCTGACCGTGCTGGCCGAGACGATCGCCGAGCTCGCGCCGGACACTGCGGCGATCGGAGCGGAGCGGCTGGTGCCGGGTGTGCCGCCGCTCATCGCCGAGCTGCGCCGCGCGCACGCCGCCTACGCGGGCGGCTCGCGCTCGCCGTGGGCTGTGAAGGGTGAGCGCGAGTATCAGCGGCTGAAGAAGGCGCGCCAGCGAGCACGTCAGAAGACGTCGGCGGCCACGGAAGTGGGGGCCGCCTGATGGTCTGGTTCTTCGTCGACGACAACCTCGCATTCCACCGCAAGGCACTGAAGGCCGGCAACACCGCGATGGGGCTGTGGGTGCGCGCGGGTTCGCACTGCGCTCAGCAGTTGACGGACGGGTTCGTCGAAGACGAGATGGTCACCACGCTGGGCACCACGAAGCAGGCCGAGCGGCTCGTCACATCCGGCCTGTGGACGAAGGTCGAGGGCGGGTACCAGTTCCACCAGTGGAGCACCGAGGGAAGAAATCCTACCCGCGCCGAGGTGTTGGCGCGCCGCTCGCGCGACGCCGAGAGAAAAGCTAAGCAGCGCGCGAAAATCTACCCGAATTCCGAAGACGCGCAGGTCAGCGGCGACCGTCCCAGGGGGACTCCGGGCGGAGTCCCAGGTGGAGTCACAGGGGGAGTCCAGACCCCCTCACCTCACCTCCCCTCAAAAGAAGAGAAGAAGACTTCGTCTTCTTCTTCCCGCGCCAAGCGCGGCACGCGAATTCCCGACGACTTCGCTGTCTCCGCCGACATGGTCGCGTGGGCTCGCGAGAAGACCCCTCACGTCGACGGCCGTCGGGAGACGGAGAAGTTCATCAACTACTGGCAGGCCGCCTCCGGGCAGAAGGCCGTGAAGCGGGACTGGGCCGCGACGTGGCGCAACTGGATGTTGAACGCCGAGGAACGCGCACCCCGCATGCAGCAGCAGCGGCAGCCCCAGTCGCCGACGGACCTGTTCGCCGAGCAGTTCCTCGCCGCCGGCCACCGACCACCCGAACTGAAGGCGCTTCCCGGAGGTGCGTCCTGATGCTGACCGATGACCAGATCCGCGCCCTGCTGGCCGCGGCGATGGGCTACGACAACCGCCGCCCCGGTGAGCTGAACCTCGCCGCCTGGCGCGAAGCGTCCGACCGCGGCCGGTGGACGTTCGGGGAAGCGGTGAACGCGGTCCACGAGCACTACGCCACGTCGACCGAGTTCCTGATGCCCGCGCACATCACGCAGCGGCTGAAGGCGGATCGCCGGCACGCGCCGCTCCCGGCTGAGCGGCAGTTGCCCGTCGCGCCGCCTGCCGAGCCGGAACGGGTCCGCGCCGCGGTCGCCGAGATCGCGCAACAACTCGGCTGGCCCGAACGCACCGCCACTGTCAACGACCCCGAGCTCGACCACGTGTGCCCGCATGAACGCTGCCGCGCCGGCAAACGCCGGCCGTGCGGCTACCGCCTCACCCGTGGCGTCCACAAAGGCGAGTGGCACGCGATCAGCGGCTACCACGCCAGTCGCACACAGGCAGCCCTCGACGCCGACCAGCTCCGCGCCGAACCCCAACCCACCGAGGAGAACCGAGATGAGTGACCAGACCAGTCCGCGCGAGCGGACGGCGATCGACCCCGGACCCAGCGCCTGGGAGTTGCTGGGCTGTGTCGCCGACGAAACCCCTGACGAAACCACCTCGACTGCCCCGATGCCCGCGGAGGACGGGGACGCCAGCGAGCGGCCAAACCAGCCGGGCGAAACGGCGTCTGCTCGCGCCGCTCTCAATGCGACGATCGGCAGTCTCGCCGCGGGTATGGCCGAGGCGGGCAAGAACCTCCGCCGGAACCTGGAGGCAGTCGGGCTCGTGTCCGCCAGCGAGCGGCCAAACGCGGGCCAGGAAGACGCCACGCTGACCGACGAGATCACGAACCTGCTCGTTGAGTTCGACGAGGTCGATTCTCCATCGATCACAGCGGCCGAGATCGTGAACCGGATCGTCGCCCCCGCGCTGGAATTCTGGCGCCGGCTCGAACTCGAAGCCAACGCTCGCGAAGTCCGCAACGGCCTCGCCGCTAACGCCGCCGAGCAGCGTGCCGCATCGTGGTGGGAAGCAGCGAAGTACCTCCGACGCGTCACCCACCGACAGCTGCGCCTGATCGACGAAGCGAACTCTCGCGCCGACGCTGCGGAGGCGAAGCTCGAAGAGTGGACGCTGATGGAGAACGACCAGGCGCGCCGCGCTCAGGCCGCGGAGGCGGAGCTCGCCGAGACGAACCGTCTGCTGACCGCCTACCAGCATGACGTGGTCGCGTGGAAGCGCGAGCGTGACGAGGCCCTGGCGAAGCTCGACGAGATCCGCGACGCCGTCGCCGAGGTCCTCGTCGACGCGGGCGACCACTACCAGGACAACGACGACTGCATCGAAGGATGCCCCGCCTGCGCGCTGGCCAACGTCCGCAAGATCGTCAACCCGGGGGCCACCCGTGGCTGACACCGATGCCCGACTGTTCGAGCTGTTCGACCAGCACTGCAAAGACTCGATGGGCCATGAGCTGAGCCCCGAGTTCTGGGAGCTGCGAGGCCACCGAGTGACGTCACCGGTCGAGCCATGCGACCAGTGCGGCCAGAAGGTGTTCCTGTTCCTCGCTCGCGGCTGGGAGCAACCTCGCTGGCTCACTCTCGGGGAACTCCGGGACGCCGACACCCTGTTTCCGTACGCCACCACGCGGTTCCACCGGTGCGGCGACGGCGAGTCGTGGTCGGTTGAGGCAGCCCTGTTCGTTGAGGCCGCCATGCGCGAGTGGGCGGTGGCCCGGTGAGCGTGTGCGAGGGCTGCCGTGGCGGCGGCGACAACTGGGACTGCATGGGGGAGAACGACCCCGAGAACTGCAACTGCGAGAACTGCACAGGCAACCCGAGCTGCCCTGAGTGCGGCGGAGAGGACGAGGACCAGTGAGCATCGAGAACCCCCGCCAGGAAGCCGGCGAACTGGCCTACGCCGTAGGCGACCGACTCGTGTCACACCTGTCCGGCTTGCGTTACGAGGTGACCGAGATTGACGACGAAGACCGTCGTCTGAAGTTCGCGATGGTCGAGGACCCCGAAGACGAATCCGGTTGGGAAGACTTCGAATCCGTCGCCCACACGTTCCGGCACTTCCCCCGAGAGGACGATTCGCAATGACCGGTGCTGACGCCCTGCGCGTACCACTGTGGTGGAGCCCGGAGGGCTGCTCCGTTTACGTCGATCGTGAGGGAGCCGCCCCCCACTACATCCGGATGCAGGACACCGCGCTGCACGCGCTGCCCGCCGACGCCGTGGAGCTCGGAGACGTCGAGGCCCTGCGCGCGGAGCTGGAAGAGGTTCGTGGCTGTCTGGCGCGTGAGTACGCCTGCGCCCGGGATGCTGAGGCCGAGCGTGACGCCCTGCGCGCGGACATCCGCGCCGTGCTGGCGAAGTGGCGGCAGGTTCCGATGATCCGCCGACAGATCCTCGTCCAGATCTTGCAGCAAGTGGAAGATCTCCTCGACCGCGAGCCGGGCCGCGAGGAGTCGGCGTGCACCTGTGCCAAGGGTTACTCGGTGTGCGACTCGTGCCGGGGGAAGTACTACTGGCCGGGCGTGGTTCAGGAGCAGAGCCGCGAGAGCCAGACGAGCGAGTGGCGAGAGGGCATCTTCACCGACGCGGAGGGTGCGCGGCACACCATCCAGTTCAGGCTGCGGACCCTGGGCGAGCCGGGCCGCGAGGAGCCGGTGCGCGAGCTGCTCGGCTGGGAAATCCCGGATCACGTGGACACGTACCCGAACGGCAGCGTCATCTGCCGCCACGCCAGTCACGACGAGATCGGCTATCCGGGCCTGGTCGTAGGGGTCGCTACCCCGGAGGACTCGGAACGCCTCGGCATCTGGCTCCGGGCTCACGGCCACGTGGTGGAGCACCGCGAGGACGAGGGCTGCGGCGCCGACGGGTGCACCAGCTTCGGCGGCTGCGCCGTCTGCGGGCCGGAAGCCGAGTTCGAGGCCGACCCGGAAGCGCACATCGCAGCGAACGACGCGCTGCTCGCCGGTCACGTGGTGGAGCACGAGCCGGACCCGAGCCACTGCGACACCTGCGGCGGCCCGTGCCGAGACGAATCCGAGGAGACGGACGAGGAGCTGGCCGCGCTCACGCGACCCAAAGCGGTCGCGTTCTCCGCAGCCACCGATCCGGTTGGCACATTCCGCGACACCGGAAACGCTTCGACCTTCGATGAGTCGAACCCGCTGGCCCACGTGAACCGCTACTTCGTGAAGTGGGCGCCGCCGTTAGACCTCGACGAGACGCATCCCTGGGTTGCCGTCAACCACGAGGCGGGGCTACAGCGCATGCCCAACGACCTCATGAACCACTACCCCGTCGTCAGCGCCGTCGAGGTTCAGCGCCGCCTCGCTCACGGCCACGTGGTGGAGCACCAGCCGGCACAGGACAGCGAACCGCGCGTGTTCTTCCCCGGCGACACCGTGCCCGCCGAGGTTGCGACGGCCGTTGTAGGCGAGCGCATGGACGGCGAGGGACGCCACGTGTTCGTGATGCACGAAGCAGGCTGGCCGTGGCGTGCGACGCACATCTCAGTCGAGCTGCTGCGCCCGTCTCCCGACGAGTTCGACGCCATCGTGGATCGGGCCCGCAACGCACGCGACGACGCCGTGTCTGCCTCCCCTGTGGCCAAGGAGACGGGCGATGCCTGACATCTCGACCATTCGCGCTTGGGTGCCGGTGCTGAACGACGCCTGGGACCACAGCCAGCGGGTCAGGGTCCTCCTGAAGTCGGGCGACGCCTATCGGGGCAACGTCGTCAAGAAGCTCGGCGACACGGACATGCTCGTCACCGTCGTGGACCACGATCAGCCGCCTTACTCAACTGGCCGGGAGCCCGTGACGATCGCGCTCGGCGAGATCGCCTCCGTCCAGGGGGTGCAGCGGTGATCCACCCCACCTGTTCCTCCGTCGAGGACGGCCCGTGCCCGTACACCCCTCTGGCTGGGGTGGAGACCTGTCTGCGCCACACCGAACGCGGCGCACGCGTCCAGCTCGGCGGGCTGGACGGCCACGACCAGTGCCCCGCCCCACACCCCGACCCCTCGGATGTGGCCGGCATCGAGTCCATCCCCGCGGCCCGACCCGCCCGCGCCTACACGCCACCACCGGTCGCGCCTGCCGGTTGGCTGGCTCGCGCAGTGCAGTGGGTGCTGTCGTGACCACCGCGGCGATCGGCCGGCACCTCCGGTCCCTGCGCGAGCAGACCGGCCTCACCCAACGCGAGGTCGCCCGAACGCATGAACGCTGTCCCCTCCTTGGTGAACCACCTGGAGAACCAGGGCAAAGACCTCCGCATCTCCACGATCCTGCGCTACTGCGACGCCATCGGCGCCTACGTCTACATCGGATTCCCCAACCGCGAAGGAGCCGCGCCGTGAACCAGCCCCGCTCATGCGTCCTCGGCTGCCGCGACCGCGACGGCGTACCGTTCCGCGCCGCCCCGGGCCTGCTCGTCTGCCCTGCCTGCAGCGAGAAACTCCGCGGCGTCCTCGACGACCTCGAGCGCACGTTCTACGCCCTCGACGACGTCGACGAGCTCACCCCGCACGGCTCACCGGACGGCGCCGGCGTGCGGCAGGTCGCCGGGTCGCGCTCGCCCGCGGTCGACGCGCTGCTCGTCCACCGCGACCCCCGCTCCGTGACCGGCGTGCACGAGTCGCCGGCGGCGCTGGCCTCGATGGCCGAGTTCGCCCGCACGGTGCGCGAGGACCGCAGCATCGACGTCCCACGCGAACAGCTGCGTGCGACCGTCCCGGCCGGGCGGATCACGATGCGCCGCGAGTGCGCCACGCTCCGATTCAACTGGGACTGGATCATGGCGCAGCCGTGGGTCGACGACTTCGCTGCCGAGCTCCGCCGCGTCCTCGACGCGCTCCGCTCGGTGCGCCGCGAGTTCGCGCCCGCCCTGCGGATCGGGAAGTGCCCCACCGCCCTCATCGGCCTCGACCTGCCCGACGGCGACGCGGTCACCCTCGACTGCGGCGCCACCCTGAAGGTCCGCGCCGGCGACACCGAGGTCCGCTGCCGCAACTGCGGCACCACCTGGCCCCGCGACCGCTGGCACGAGCTCGGCGACCCGTGGACCGACTACGCCAGCCTCTCGGCCGACCTTGGCGTTCCGGTGGGCACGCTGCGCCGGTGGGCACACGAGGACAGCTGGCAGCGCACCAACCGGCCCGGCCGCCCGCTCATCGCGCGCGCGGACGCGCTCGCCTCGCTCGCCCGCCGCCGCCCGAACGCAACCCTCGAACAGGCAGGATGACCACCATGGACGACCTGATCGCGTTCCTCCGCGCCCGCCTCGACGAGGACGAACAGGCTGCGCGAGATTCAGCCGGCGTCCGGTGGGTAACCCCCGTGCCCGGCAGCGTGCACGTCGACCCAGCGGCCATCCGTGAGAACACGCTCGCGTACGGCCACTTGGGGTTCGTCGTGAGCGCCGACGTCTCGCCGCAGGGCGACGCCTACCGGCGTCACATCGCCCGACACGACCCGGCCCGCGTGCTCGCCGAGGTGGCCGCCAAGCGGCAGATCATCGACGCAGCCGTTCGCGCGGACGAGGCTGGTGACGCTGCGCTGCAGACCGCTGGCGAGTACGCCCGTGCTCAGGCCCTGTCGGATGTGCTCGACTGGCTCGCCCTCCCGTTCGCCGATCACCCGGACTACCGAGAGGAGTGGCGGCCGTGAGCGACCACCAGCCAACGCCTGAAGAGCTCCGCGACATGCAGGACCGCATCAACGCCATGCACATGCGTCACGCTGCTGCGATGCTGAGCCTCAGCGCGGCGATGGTCGAGGCCACGGTCTCCATGCGGAGCTTCTTCCGGGCGGCTCAACAGGTTGCGTCGGCGGCGTTCGACGAGCTGCAGCGGCACCCCGACATGCTGGAGCTCGAGGTGTCCACCGCGTCCTGGTACCCCGACACGCCGTAACCCACCCCCGGGTTTGACCCTGACCTGCACCGAACGTATCTTCGATCATGTTGGTGCAGTGTCCCCAACGGACAGACCCATGCAGCCCCCGGTGAGCCCCGCTCCCGGGGGCTGTCTGCACCCCACCAAAAGCTGGCGCGGCGCCCGTCAGAACCGGAGTGAGGCCAAACGGAACACCTCGCAAGACGCCCATCTAACTCAACGCTGTGACCTGCGGAAAGTCTCCGTCCTCCACCGACGGGTAAGAACGATCATGGGGGGCTGATGGACATCTGCTACGTGCTCAAAGCCGAGGAACGGAACGAGGAGCTGCGTCACTCGCTGCGCTCCGTCGCCCGCAACCTCCCGGGCGCGCGCGTGTGGATCGCCGGCTACAAGCCCTCATGGGTCACGAACGTTGACCACATCGACGTGAAGCAGCTGCCGAGCCAGAAGCACCCGAACAGCATCCGCAACCAGCGCGCCGCCCTCGCCTGCACAGAGCTGTCGGACCCGTTCGCGTTCTTCAACGACGACTTCTTCGTCATGAAGCCCCTCGACGACGTGCCGGTAACGAACTGGGGCTACGTCGACGACGTCCTCAAGCGCGAGGGCCGCACCCGACTGGGCTCGAGCTACCACCGCTCGATGGTCGCGACCCGCGACTACCTCCACACCCAGGGCTTCGACAAGCCCATCAGCTACGCGCTGCACACCCCGCTGGTGACGCACAAGCAGCCGTACCTCGAGGCGATGGACGCCTACAACCGCACCGACTGCTGGATCCAGCACTCCACGATCTATGGCAACGTGTACGGGTTGGGCGGGGAACGTTACGACCGCGACGTCAAGGTGTACTCCACCTACGAGACCGTGCAGCCGTGGATGAAGGACTCGACGTTCCTGTCCACCTCGGACAACAGCTTCCTCCGCGGCCACATCGGCAAGTGGCTGCGCGCCCAGTTCCCCGAGCCCTGCCGGTTCGAGAAGGCCTGATGCCCGGCTGGGCCGGCCGACGCGAGTACTCCCGCGAGTTCCACCGCAACCGCGTGCTCGTGCGCCGGCGCTCAGGTGGGATCTGCGAGGTCCACGGCGACAACCCCACCGCACTCCCCGCGGAACGTCACGGCGCCCGCTGCACTCAACCAGCCACCTCCTGCGACCACATCCACCCCCAGTCCCAGGGCGGCACGGACGCCCTGGACAACCTGCAGGACATCTGCACCCCGCACCACAAGGCCAAGACCACAGCCGAGGCGACACACGGCAGAGCACTCCGAAGGTCCATGGCTCGCCGCCCCACCACCAGACACCCGGGCCTACGCAACCGAGAGGACTTCTGACCATGCGAGTGCGCTACCTGCACGCCATCGGCGGCCACACTGTGGGCGACGTCGACGAGATGCGCGACCGCGACGCGCTGCGCCTCATCGATCAGGGCTACGTGGTCGAGGACACCGGCGAGGACACCACACCCGACGAGGAGCCGGCCGACGAGGACACGGCCATCACCTTCGGACCCGATGGTCGTACCACCACCGTGGACCGTGAGGCCAGGGCCGACCGCCACTCGGGCATGGGCAGCACTGCGCTGCCCGACGATGTCGAGCCCGTGCACATCGCGAAACGCGGCGACATCGTGCCCGACGAGGACGAGACCGAAGCCGAGCAGGGTGAAGACCTCGATGGCCTCAGCGCGCGGGAGCTCCGCAGCCTCGCCGAGGCCAAGGGTCTCGCGACCTCCGGCACGAAGGACGACCTGAAGGCGCGCATCGTAAGCGCCGACGAGCAGTCCACAGAGGACTGAAAGATACTCCGAACGGCCCATTGATCTCCGCGCTCCGACCTGGTAGGGGTGGGGGGTACCCCCTCGCGAATCTGATCACTGTCGGTGTGCATAGGGCCTGAGACCGTGCTTAGGAAATGACCGTCCGTGACGGTCTTCGATGGAGGGATCAGGCCGTGCCTGGTGTTCCCGGTCGCTCTGGCGGATCGAACCGCAAGCGCAGTGATCAGAAGTTGGGCCGGCCGACGGTCGGCAAGGACAGCCCGGATCATCCGGATAACGTCGACAAGCCGTCGGCGGGTCCGGTGGAGCAGCCGGAGCTGAGGTTCCCGGAGTTCGCTGATGGTTCCCCGTGGGTGCCGACGGCGCCGGTGCAGCGGCTGTGGGAGTCGATGGCTGTCAGCGGGTTCCACGAGTACTACACGCAGGCGGACTGGGAGGCCGCGATCACGCAGATGATGGTGATCGACGGCAACATCCGGTCGATGCTGAAGAACAACGGCGAGCTGTCGTCGATGAAGGCCGCGGAGATGCGTGCCGCGCTCGGCGACCTGATGGTGCTGGAGTCGGCGCGCCGGCGGCTGAAGATCGAGGTGCAGCGCAATGAGGAGACCGTCGCGCCGTTGGCCGCGGTGGCTCCGCTCGACCGCGCGAGAGCGGCCGCGCTGTGACCGGCCGAAGCCTGGATCGCCAGGTCGAGATCAACGACCGCGGGGTGTTCGTCGACGGCGAGCACCTGCCGCTGTGGGTCGCAGTGCAGCCGATCACTATCGACCGTCTCGAGGAAGGCCTCTACACGGTCACGCTGACGCTGCTGACCGAGAAGCCGCCGACGGTGGCTATCGACCCGAACGGCCGATATGCCGACATGGTTGTGGTCACGGCCGACGCGCAACCTTCGCTCGAAAACTGACCCCCCACGGAGTTGCTCGCCCGACCGCCGTGGGGACGGGGCCGGCCGGTGGGTGCGCGCTCCTCTCCCCTGTGGAGTTCCCCCGGCCACCGGCCGGTTCGCTTTTCCCGCCCCGGCCGTGCCGGGGCCAAACCCTGAGGAGACGGCCCGTGGCCATCACCGGAGAACCGATCAAGTTCCGCGAGCCCATCCGGGTAGGTCCGGTGGAGCATGAAGTTCAGATCAACTTCCCGGACGTGCAAGGCCGTTGGTTCGTCGGCGCGCTCAACTCGCAAGAGCCAGACCAGGAAATGGCCGCAGCGCTGGCCATCGGCGACCTCGGTTCGGCAGGTGACGGAAAGCCTGCTTACCGCGGCGTAGTGAGACTGTCCGCGGACGACGCGCGCGCGCTGGGTGAGTTCCTGATCGAGCAGTCACAGGGCTGACCCGTGCTGTCGAGCCCGGCGAAGCCGCGCGGGCTCGACCCCCGGTTCTTCGCTACCGCACCACCGGCCGGATATTGGCGGGACTTCACCTGCGGGGCGTGGCGCTCACTGCCCTGGCCCGACGACCTCGAGGACCTTCCGCCGTCACTTGGCTGGGACATCATCGAGTGGGCCGAGCAGTGGCTCGTACACCACATCACCGGCGAGCCGTGGCGGTTCACCAAGGCGCAGAAGCGTTTTCTCGTCCTCTGGTACGCCGTGCGGCCGGACGGGAAGTGGCTGTACCGGCGCGGTGTGAACCGGCGCGCGAAGGGCAACGGAAAGAGCCCGCTCGCGGCCGCGGTGTGCCTGATCGAGATGTTCGGCCCGGTGGTGTTCGACCACTTCGACGAGCTGGGCAACCCGATCGGGAAGCCGCACCGGTGGCCGCTGGTGCAGATCGCGGCGAACTCGGAGAACCAGGCCAAGGACGTGCTCGCGGTCGCGAATGCGATGGTGAGCAAGCGGCTCAAGGCCGCGGTCGGTTTCGACGCCGGAAAGAACGGGTCCGCGGCGAAGTCCGGCGGCCGGCTGCAGATCCTGACGCAGTCAGTGAAGTCGGCCGAGGGTGACCCGGCGACCGCGATCGTGTTCGACGAACCGCACCACGCCACCACCAGCTCGGGCGGTAAGGCGATGGCGGCGGTGTGCCGCCGTAACGTGGCCAAGAGCCCCGGCGGGCAGGCGCGGATCTGCGAGTTCACGAACGCGCACGAGGAAGCCGGCGACTCGGTCGCGGAGGACACGTTCAACTCCTGGCAGAACCAGGTGATGGGCAACGCGCCGGCGCAGGACATCCTGTACGACTCGTGCGAGGCCCCGGCCTACCTGTCGCTGCACGAGCCGGAAGAGGTGCGCGCGGGGATCCGCGCGGCGTACGCGGACGCGCCGTGGATCGACCCCGAGCGAATCGAGGCTGACATCTACGACACCGACACCACGATGGCGGACGCCATCCGGTACTACTTCAACGCCACGGCGGCGAACGAAACCGGCTGGGTCGATCCGAACGCGTGGCGCACGTGCGCGCGGCCGATGGACGTCGTGGAGTTCGGGACGCAGATCGCGCTCGCGCTGGACTGCTCGAAGAACGAGGACGCGACCGCTCTCGTGGCGGTGCGGATCAGCGACGGGCACGTGATCACGCTCGGCGTGTGGGCGCGCCCGATCGGCTGGCCGACGAAGGGCCCCAACGCCCGCCGGTGGTCGGTGAACCGGGCCGAGGTGGACGCGAAGGTGCGGTGGGCGCACCAGAACTTCGACGTGGTCGCGTTCTACGGCGACCCGTCGCCGGTGCGCGAGGACGAGACCGAGAAGTCGTACTGGAAGGCCTACTTCGATGCGTGGCATCGGGACTTCGCCGAGGACTACGCGGTCAAGGCGAGCTCGCGCAACGCGTGCGAGTTCGACATGCGGCTCTCCACCCCCGGCGGTCTGGACCGGATCCGGCGCTTCACGGAAGAAGCGATGGCGACGGTGCAGGCGGTCGACGAGGACCAATCGCTGACGCACGATGGCGACCCGGCGCTGCAGATGCACGTGTTGCGCGCGCACCGGAGGACGAACCAGTTCGGGTTCTCCCTCGGCAAGCGCACCCGCGACTCGAAGGACCTGGTGGACCTGGCGGTGGCGATGGTGATGGCTCGTTTGGCCCGCACGGACGCGATCCGGAGCGGAAAGATCAAGAAGAAGCGGTCTGGTGTGGTGTTCGTCCAGTGAGCGAGGTGAAACGTGACGCTCGACATCGCGACGATCAAGGGATTCATCCGGCAGACCGAGTCCGCGCGTGGTGAGCAGCGGGAACGCCTCGACGAGGTCCGCACGTATGAAAAGGGCCCGCAGCCGGGCCCGTACAAGCCGGACAAGGTGACCGAAGAGTACAAGCTGCTGATGGAGCGGTCCGAGACGAACGTCATGCGGATGATGCTGCAGTCCATCACGGACTTGCTCTACATCGAGGATTACCGCGCGAAGGACGCCACCGAGAGCGCCCGCGCGTGGACCTACTGGCAGGACAACAAGTTCGACAGCCGGCAGGGCCAGATCTTCTACAGCGCGGTCCGGGACGGTCTCGCCTACGGCACTGCGCTGCCCGGCAAGCAGCGCGGCACCGTGCTGATGCGCGGGGTGTCGGCTCGGCGGATGTTCGCCCTCTACGAGGACCCCGTCGAGGATGAGTGGCCGGTGGTCGCACTGCGGCTGGATCGAAGCGGCGACGTCGTCGGTCTGCTCGACGACATGGGCGAGTACACGCTCGGCGTGAAGAAGGGTGAGACGCAGCTGTCCATCCTCAACTACGTCGAGCACGGCGCCGGGCTGTGCCCGGTGGTGCGGTACTTCCCGCACATGGACCTCGACGGCTACACCTTCGGCGACGTGTGGCCGGCGCGGCGCCTGCAGGACCGGATCAACCAGACTGCGTTCGACCTGCTGATCGCGCAGACCTACGGCGCGTTCATCGTGCGCGGCATCGCCGGTATCGAGCAGCCGAAGGACCCGACGACCGGCAAGCCGAAGGCCGTCGAGCTCGCCGCCAACCGGCTGCTCACGTCGCCGGAGACGGACATGAAGGGCTGGCAGTTCGACCCGACACCGCTCGACGGATACCTCGCCTCCAAGCGCGACGCCATCCAGGAATTCGCGATGACGACGCGCACCGCGCCGCACCACCTCGTGGTGAACATGGTCAACCTCGCCGCCGATGCGATCACCGCGGCCGAGTCCGGCGAGCAGGGCAAGAAGCTGTCCTACCAGCACAGCTTCGGCGAGCAGGCCGAACAGCACCTGCGCCTCGCGGACGCGATCGCCGGCACCGCGCCGGTCGGCGGTAGCGACGAACAGTCGCAGGTGATCTGGGCCGACGTCGGATCCCGCTCGCTCGCGCAGGCAGCCGATGCGCTGACCAAACTGGCGGAGGACAACGACCTGAAGATCCCCGGCGAGGCGCTGTGGAGCCGGATCCCCGGGTGGACGAAGCAGGACACCAACTACGCGCAGCTCCTGCAGAAGAAGCAGGCCGAGCAGGACCCGATGCAGCAGGCCCTGCAGCGGCTCGACGAGACCGCGCGTGGCCTGACCGGGCCGCGGGCGCTGCCCAATGCCGGCTAGCGGCGCCGCCGCGGCGCAATCGATGCGGCACGCGCAGCTGGCCGTGGCGGCGCAGGCGGTGCTCGAGGCGAAGGACCTGTGGGACCTGGTCAACCCGCTGACCCCGTTCGACCAGTTCCTTGCGTGGCTGCAGCAGATGGCGCGGCTGATCGACCGCACCCGGCGGCTGTCGGTGCAGACCGCGCAGGCCGGGTACAACGAGCTGCGCCGGCAGCAGACGAGCCAGCTCGTCACCTACGCGCTGCCGGACGTCGCCTACACCCCGGACGCGGGGATGCTCTCCTCGGTGCTTGCGACCGGGCCCGGGCGGATGCGGCAGCTGTTGAAGCAGGGCTACGCGCCTGAGCAGGCCCACCGGGACGCGTTCCCGCTGCTGTCCGGTGTGGTCACGAAGCAGACCCTCGACGCCGGCCGTGACGCGGTCGAGCAGGCCACCCGCGATGACTCCGAGGCTGTGGGCTGGGCGCGGGTGACGCGACCGAAGGCATGCGGCTGGTGTCTCGCGCTGGCCAGCCGAGGCGCGGTGTACCACTCCGAAGCGGACGCCACGAAGGTCACCGGCGGTCAACGCGGCCGCCCGCGCGGCCCCCAGGACCTCGGCAACACCTACCACCCGGACTGCCGGTGCTTCGCCGTGCCGGTGTTCAGCGGTGACCAAGGCCTGCCGGAGCTGAACCAGCAGATGGCCGACGCGTGGGCCGCCAGCACGTCAGGGCTGTCCGGCAAGGAAGCCCTCGCAGCCTTCCGCGCCTACGTGGGCGCGGAGCACTAACCCGGAAACCAGGCCAGCCCGTGGCAGGCCGACCAACACCCCCGTGGGGAGCTGGAAATGTACAGGAAGAACCGCTGGATCCGCGCCGCTCGCGACGTCGACCCGGAGGAGCCCGCCGCCGGCGGCGGCGGAGCGCCGACCGATGAGGGCGGGGATGGCGGCGCCGAGACGGGTGGCAACGCCCCGGAGTCCGGCAAGGACGACGCCGACAAGCCTCTGCGCCCGGAGGGCGAGCGCGCGCTGCGCCGCGTGAAGGACGAGAACGAGTCCCTGAAGAAGAAGCTGCAGGAGATCGAAGACGCGAAGCTGTCCAAGGAGGACAAGCTGAGCAAGGACTTCGGCGAGACGAAGGAAAAGCTCACCGTCGCCGAGCGCACGGTGCTGCAGCTCGAGGTCGCACTCGACAAGGGCCTCACCAAGAAGCAGGCGCTGCGACTGGTCGGCAACACCCGCGAGGAGCTCGAGGCCGACGCAGACGACCTGCGCGAGACGTTCTCCACCGCGGCCGACCGGATCAAGAAGAAGCCGGAAGCGCTGCGCGGCGGCGGCGCCCCCGAGGACGACGAGGGCGCGATCGACCCGGCGAAGCTGGCCGCGAAGGTGCGCGAGCGCTCCGGCCGCATGTACGTCCGCTGACCCCCGCTTGCCGTGTGGCGGGCTCCTAACACCGGCAAATCGACGGGCAGGCCGTGCCGCCCGGTACAGCACACCCGTTCTGAGTGAAGGGAAAACGCCACCATGGCATTCACCGCCGTCAAGGCAACCAAGATCGCGGCCACGGCCCTGGGGCTGCTGCAGCGCGACATCATCCTGCCGAACCTCGTGTGGCGCGACGCCGTCGACAACTTCGCGGGCGCGGTCAACGACACCGTGAACATCCGGGTGCCGGCGGTCGCAAAGGCCCGCACGAAGGCGCTGCGCGTGCAGGGCTCCGGTCGGCAGATCGTGATGGACGACCTGGCCGAGGGCAGCGTGCCGCTGCAGCTCACCACGGACGTCTACCATGGCACGTCGATCGACGACGAGCAGATGGAACTCGACGTCACGGACTTCTCCGTGCAGATCCTCGACCCGCAGACTCGCGCGATCGCCGAGGGGCTGGAGGACGGTGTCGCCGCGAACATGGTCGCGACCACCTACCTGCACGACTTCACCTTCGACACCTCGTACGACCCGTACGACGTGTTCGTCGACGCCAAGCAGGCGCTGAACGACGAGCACATCCCGCTCACGGATCGGTTCTGCGTGGTCGGGTCCGAGGTGGCGACGTGGATCCTGAAGTCGGACCACTTCAAGCGCTACGACGAGTCCGGCGCCAACGCCGAGACCGCGTTCCGGGAGGCGCAGCTCGGCCGGCTCGCGGGCTGGAACATCACCGAGTCCTACGCCATCCCGGGCGACAACGTGTTCTGGTTCCACCGCACGGCGTACGCGTTCTCGATGCACGCGCCGAAGGTGCCGCGTGGTGCCTCGTTCGGCTCGTCGCAGTCCTACCAGGGCCTGGCGATGCGCTGGATCATGGACTACGACGCGGACTTCCAGCGTGACCGGTCGATCGTGAACGTCTACACCGGGTCCACCAGCATCACGGACTACGCGATCACCGACCTGTCGCGCTCGGGCGCGAAGTCGATGCGCCGCGCCGCGCGCGGCACGCTCGCCACCAGCTGATCACGGGAAGGAGGCGCGGCCGTGCTGGTCAACATCGACGTGTTCGGGGACTCGATCGGCCGCGTCTTCGAACCGGGCACCACCGACTACAAGCGGGCCGAGTACGCGCTCAACAGTGCCGAAGGGCTCGTGCTGTCGGCCGCCAACCACGAGGACGACTGGACCGAACCCGAGGATCTGCCGCGGGTCGCCCAGACGATCATCTACGAGGTCGCCGGCCGGAAGTTCGACAACCCCAAGGGCCGGTTGTCCCGCAACGTCGGCCCGCTCGCGGAGTCGATGACCCGCGAGCAGGCCGCGGGGCTGGCGCTCACCACAGCCGAGGTCGCCCAGCTCGCCCCGTACGTTGCGCCCGGCCGCGGCGGGCTCCAGTCCGTCGAGGTGACCCGGCCCGACGTCGTCGCCCGCGACGTGATCTACATGGGCGACGGCTACACCGGTTCGATCATGCGGATCCCGTACGCCGACGAGCCCGGTTCCTACGAGCTGTTCCCGGAGTAGAGCCGTGATCGAAGACGGACCCGACCGGGTCGAGATCATCCGCACGCAACGCGTTGGCCGGGACCAGGACCTTGTTACCGGCACGGTCGCGGTCATCGAGAACTGCGTGTTCACCCCGTCCAGCGGAGTCGGCGGCGCCCAGTCCTCGGTTGGTGCGGCCGGGGCCACGGACCAGGTCATCAGCCAAGGAACCCTCTACGCCCCACCCAGCAGCCCGGTTCCGCAGGCCGGCGACCGGATCAAGATCCTCGGCGAAACCTGGGAATGCGACGGCCGGCCCGCGATCTGGCAGGCCCTCGACGGCGACATCGCCGGATACGAGCAGCGTTTGAAGAAGGTGGTGGGGTAGATGCGGTACCAGCGCAACAGCCGCGAGACCGCGAGATTCCTGCGCACCAGCTCCACGCTGCGGTTCGCGCTCACCCGCGCCTCGGCGGCGAAACTGGCCCGAATGCGGGTCCTCGCGCACAAGGACAGCGGCGAGACAGCCGCCACCGGGCGCCTGGTGCACCAGCAGCGCGCCGGCGGCCGACGCGACCGCATGGGCGTTTCCATCCAGTTCAGCGGCGCCGCGGTCGAGCGCCAGTTCGGTAACGCCCGCGTCCAGCCGGACCGGTTCATGACCCGGGCGATGATCGAATGAGCCGTGGTTTCCCCGACGGCGAAGACGGTGTAGCTGCGCTGCTCGAGCAGATCCAGGGGCTCGAGCTGTACTTCCGGACCCCGGACTTCAGCATCACCGACGAAGCCCAGTACGAGGCGCACGTGCCGTTCGTGGTGATCCGCCGCCTCGACGGCGCCGGCAACGATCAGGGCTGGGAACGCACCGAGGTTGTCGAGGTCCAGCAGTTCTCCAAGACCCGCGTCACCGCGAAGCAGCTCGCGCGCGACGTCGAGGCTGTCCTTACCCGCCCTGAAGGGGTCCGCACCGCGGCCGGCTACTTCGACCAGGTACGGGTAGCGCAACTGCCCAACGAAGTCCCGTACGCGCAGGAAGACGTCCGTCGTGACGTGTCCACCTGGGCGCTCACGTCACGGCAGCAGGACCTCGACACCGAATCGTGAACCGTCCGTTGACGGTCGCGGCATCACCTGTTCCCCGGTTCGGGGACCCATCCATCAAGTGGAGGAAATCATGGCCCCCGCCACGTTCGAGAGCATCGCTGACCGCAAGCAGCAGCTCATCCGCAAGGGGATCAAGGGCGCCGTGCTCGCCGGCAAGTACGACGTCGCACCGCTCATCACCAGCCTGGTCGCCACCGGTGGTCAGATCGAGCTGCCCGCGACCTACGAGTCGGCCGGCTGGCTGTCCACCGACGGCGCCACGAAGAGCCAGAACCGCACCCTGTCCGCGATCAACGGCTGGGGCTCCACCAGCGTTCTCCGGCAGGACATCACCGCCGACGAGAAGTCGCTGCAGTTCTCCGCGATCGAAGACCGCCGCGTCGTTCGGGAGATGTACGAAGGCATCGACCTGTCCGGCGTCACGATGTCGGCCGACGGCGAGCTCAAGTACGACATCCCCGACCGCCCCGCGGTCATGTACTGGCGCGCGGTGGAAATCGTCTCGGACAACGACGGCGACGACCTGATCTACCTGGCCACCGTCTACCACAAGGCCGTCGTCGGCGAGACCGGCGACCTGGTCGAGGCCAACGGCGACGACCCCATCACCCGGCAGATCACGCTCAACGCGGTCCCCGACGACGTCACCGGCACGCTGGGCACGAACTTCATCTTCGGCCCCGGAGCCCTGAAGTACGCCGAGGACATGGGCTACACCGTCGAGTCCTGAATCCGTCAGCGGGCCGGGGTCGCTTTCGTTTCCGGGTGGCGACCTCGCCCGCTGGCTTTCACCCCACCCGGAAACCAGGAAGGTCCATCATGGACAACAACTACCGGCAGGAACTCGTCAGCCCCGAAACCGGGCAGACCCTCGTCGTGGGAAACCCAGCCGAGGCCGCCCGGCTCAAGGCGAAGGGGTTCCGCGAGCCGGAGCCCGAACCGCCCGCCGTGCCGCCCACGGTCGTCGAGGTGCAGCCTCAGCCGGAGGAGACGAAGCCGGCCAGCGCGAAACCGCGCGTGGCGAAGAAGAACGAGAAGCAGGACACGAGCACCGAGCCGGCGTGAGCCGTTGACCGTCCGGAGTGGACATCCGGGCGGTCACCAGTCTGCACCGAACCGCAGGCCCAACCCGGAAACACAGCAAGGAGCACCACCTCATGCGCAAGCTCAGCGATTTCGTCAAGACCGACGAGGACTACGAACCCTGGGAGCTCGACCTCGAAGACGGCGGAAACCCGGTCCTGTTCCGGCACAGCCAGTTCACCTGGGCTGCCGAAGACGCGGAAGACCTGCAGGACAACAACCGGTTCAGCGCCGCGGTGAAGCAGTACATCGGCGACGACGACGAGTTCAAGCGCGCGTGGTCGGTGCTCGGGAAGCTGCCCGGTGAGCAGGTCGGGAAGCTGCTGAACGAGGTCAAGGACCACTTTCGCGAGCAGCACGAGTCGCGCACGAGCTGAAGCCCGCGGCCGGTTGCGGTGGTACCTGGATCGCTACGGCGACGAGATCGAGTTCGACGTGGCGACCAGGACCACCTACCGGCTCTCCATGTTCATCGGTGGTGAGGAGTCGTGGGAAACGCTGCTGAACCTCGTCGAGGGGTTCCGCCTCTACAGCACCTCTCGCACCGCTGCGGCGATGATCGCCGACGTCGAGCTCTACGAGCAGCACGCCGACGAACCGGAGAGGCCACCGGCGCCGCCGGAGCAGGTTGAGGAAAGCCCGGAGCTGTCCGCGCTGAAGACGCTCATCGAGCAGAACCAGGTTGTTATCCACCTGCTCACGAAACGCAAGGGCGCGGCGAAGGTCCGGCGGATGCCGCGGCCGGAAACAGCCCGCGACAAGTGGATCAGGAAGAACACACGGGAGTCGTTCCAGCGGCTCGAGGCGTCGTTCAAGTTCGTGTCCAACGAGGAATTCGAGCGCAACCTGCGCGAGCACGGGGAACAGGTGGTGAGGCTCGATGGGCTCGACGTACACCGCGGGAACCGCGACGCTCGACGTCGTCCCGTCGATGCGGGACTTCCACCGCAAGATCGCGGCGGACATCAAGACGATCGGCCCGGCGGAGATCGGGGTCACGGCCAACACCCGCCAGGCCATCCGTGACATCGCCGCTGTGGGCCGGCAGTCCCCGACGGTGCAGGTCCAGGTCAAAGCCGACAAGGCCGCGGCCGAACGTGCGCTGCGGGAGGTGGCGCAGGCCGAGGAGGCGTTGACCAACGCCCGCGGCAACTCCGAGGACGCGGGCAAGCGCGTCGAGATCGCCGAAAAGGCCCTGGCCGAGACCCGCACGAAGTCGGGCGCGAACAGTTCGAAAGCAGCCGCGGCCGAGCTGAAGCTGTCCCAGGCTCACCGTGCGTCGGCAGCGGCGGTAAACGACGTCCGCAACGCCGAAGCGAAACTCTCCGCAGCACGGCAGAAAACCAACCAGCCGGGGTTCTTTGGCATCGGCGGCGGGAACGGCTCCAATGGCGGTGGTTTCGCCGCCGACGCCGGCACGGCCATCAAGTTCCTGTCCAGCATGGCCGACGAAATCGGCGGCGTGATCAAGAACATCGCGTCGCTGGCCGAGATCGGCAGCGACGCCGGCGGCTCGGTCGCGAAAGGCGCCAGCCAGGGCGCCTCAGCGCTCGGGAATATGGCCGGTGCCGCGGAGTCCGCCGGTGGCCCGATCGTCGCGTTGGCGGCGGCAGGCGCGACCATCGCGATCATCGGCACCGTCGGCACCGTCGCCGCCGCAAGCCTGATCGGTGTCGCCGATGCCGCGGTCACCGCTTCCGGTGCGCTGTTCCTCATCCCCGCGGGGCTGTCGATCGCCGGAGCGGGGATCGGGACCCTGTTCATTGGAACCATGGGCCTGTCGGACGCGTTCGACGCGCTCGGCAAGGCGCAGCAGAACAGCGCCAAGGACGCCCAGGCGTCGGCGAAGGCACAGCGGAGCGCGGCCGACCAGGTCGAATCCGCTGAGCTGAGTTTGTCGCGGGCGCAGGCCGACGCGGCTACCTCGCGGGAGAACTCAGCCCGGCAGGTCGCGGACGCGGTCAAGCAGGAACGCCGCGCCGAGGTCGACGCCGCACGCGACATCGTGCAGGCCGACCGCGCCGTGCTTGACGCGGAAAAGTCGCTGAATCAAGCTCGCGATGACCTCACACGCGCCACTGAGGATGCGGTCAAGGCTCAGCGTGATCTGAACCTGCAGCTGCGCGGCGGCGCCCTGGACGCGCAGGAAGCCGCCCTGGACCTCGCCGACGCGCAGACCGAGCTGAACGACGCCCAGAAGCAGGGTGTTGCCGGCGAAGACCTCGCGCGGCTGCAGATCGCCTACGAACGGGCGAAACTGCGGGTCGACGAGACCACAGCGTCCAACAAAGACCTCACCGAGCAGCAGGACGACTACGCCAAAAAGGGTGTCGCCGCGAACGACGCGGTGGCCTCAGCGACGGAAGCGGTGCAGCGGGCGGAGCAGCAGCTGTCCGATGCGCGCGAGCAGGCCGACTACACGCGCGAGCAGAGTGCTCAGCGGGTGCAGGACGCGGTCGAGGCCGTGGCTGATGCCGAGCGGTCGCGGGACCAGGCCGCGATCCAGGCCGCCCGGTCGATCGCGGATGCCGAACGTTCGCTCGAGCAGGCTCACCAGAACGCCGCCGACACCCTGTCAGAGCTGTCCAGCTCCGAGCAGGCCGTGGCCGACGCGATGGGCGCGCTGTCGCCGAACGCGCAGAAGTTCGTCGACACCGTGTGGGCTCTCAAACCCGCTTGGGACGCCGTGAAAACGTCGGTCCAGGATGCCCTGTTCGCCGGCATGGACGACCAGATCATCAAGCTGTCTGGCACCTACCTGCCGCTCCTACACACCCGTCTCACGGGGATCTCGGACGCCGCGCACGATGCCGCGATCGACATCGTCGACCTACTCACGGACCCTGGGCATGCGGGGCAGGTAAACGACGTTCTCAAGACCACAGAGGACATTGTCCGACAGATCGGGAAAGTGGTTTCGCCGCTTATCAACGCGTTCCTCGACCTGTCTGAGGTTGGCGCCGAGGTCTTCGAGGAAGACGTGCTGCCGGCGATCCAGGAGACGGCTGACGGGTTCGCCAAGTGGGTCAAGGGGATGAAGGACTCCGGCGACCTGAAGACGTGGATGTCCGGCGCGGTCGGGGTCATCCGGGACATGGTGGGCTGGGCGTTCAAGCTCGGGGACGCGTTCGTGCACATCATCGGGTCACTGTCGGCCGGCGTGAAGCAGTCGGGGTTCTTCGACACCCTGGGCGACACGCTGCAGAAGTTCATCGACTTCACCAACTCGAAGGAGGGCCAGGAGTTCTTCTACGAGATCGGTCTCGCGATCGGGATCATGGCCAGCATGATCACCGGGGCGCTCGGGGTTGTGATCGATTTCGTCAAGACACTGCAGCAAACCTTCGACGTCGTGAAGGACATCTTCAATCTGGACTTCGGTGACCTGTCGACGAAGTACGGTTCTGGTGTCGGCAGCATCATGGAGGCCATCAAGACCGCGATCTTCGGCGGCGGCATCTTCGGCCTGTTCGACAAGCTTTTCGATGTCGACTGGAGCGCGATCTGGGACAAGTTCCGCAGCGGCACCGGCCAGATCCTGACCACGATCTTCAGCTCGATCATCCCGGCCCCAGTCAAGTCCCTGCTGGAGGGCATGTTCCACCTCAACTGGGACGTGATCACGAAGGCGATCCTGGCCGGCCTGAACAACACACTCGGGGCGATCGGCAAGGCCATCCGCGACAGCCCGGTCGGGAAGTTCTTGTCCGGCCTGTTCGGGGAGAGCCACCCGGCGATCACCAACCCGTACCTGTTCCTTCCCGGGTTCGCGAACCCGATGGGCCGCGCCGACGGCGGACCGGTCGTTGGTCCGGGCGGCCCGCGGTCGGACTCCGTGCCCATCTGGGCGTCCAACGGCGAGTTCGTGGTAAACGCCGCAGCAACGTCGGCGAACCGTGGCCTGCTGGAATGGATCAACGCCGGGAAGTTCGCCAACGGTGGGGTCATCGGCGGCGGCACCGCGTCCACTGTGGCCGGCGGGGCGACGTCGCTCACGATCGATGTCGGTGCGCTCGCCAACCTCGGAGACGTAGCCGAGACGGTGACCGAGCTCGTCGCTGAGCTCAACGCCGAACTCGCCACCTTGGTGGCGGACACGGCCGGGTACTGGCTGCAGCTGGTCTCCTCGATCACGACGGCGGACAACGCGATCTCGGCCCGGCAGACCCTGCTGCAGCAGCAGACCGTCTACAGCTGGGCCACGATGCAAACGGCGGTGTGGGCATCGACCACTGGGCAGATCGCGGCGATCACCAACCTGATGACCGGGCTGGGTCAGCTGAGGTCGGCGATGTCGAACACCGCCGACTGGGCCGTCACCCAGTTCGGACGCGTGTCGGCGGCGGCGGCGGACCCGATCCGCTGGGTGCTGCAGTTCCCGTTCAACCAGGGCCTGATCACCGCGTGGAACCAGCTCAACACCGACTTCGCGTTGGGGAAGCCGGTCGCGCCGATCCCGCTCGCGTTCGCCGCCGGCGGGTCGGTGTGGGGCCCCGGTACCGGGACGTCGGACGACATCCTCGCCCGGCTGTCCAACGGCGAGTTCGTCATCCGGGAGGACATCGCGCGACGGACCCGCCCGTTCCTCGAGGCGCTCAACAGCGGGCAGGGTGAGGCGCTCGAGGCCGCGGGTGTCCGCCGGTACGCCACCGGCGGCGCCGTCGTCGCGGACACCGGCTCGGGGCTCAACGCGACCGTGCTGCGGGGTCAGCAGTTCCTGCGCGCCCAGGCCGGCAAGCCCTACGTGTGGGGTGGTGTCGGCCCGGACGGCTACGACTGCTCTGGGCTGGTGTCGGCGGTCGCGAACGTGCTGCGCGGCGAGTCCACCCCGTACCGGCGGTTGGGTGTCGCGGCGTCGCAGCCGTGGGCGGGGTTCGTGCGCGGCCTCTCCTCGAGCTTCGCCACCGGGTTCAACGGCCACCACACCGCGCTCACCCTCGGTGGACTGAACGGTGAGGCGCAGACCTTCGGGGTGCCGGTGCTCGTCGGCCCCCGGGCCTCGGGGGCCGACAGTGCCCAGTTCACTGGGACCGCGTCGCTGCCGATCGTGGGCGGGCGGTTCGTGCCCGGCGGTGGGCCGGGGGCGGATCCGGCGTCGATTCTGGCGTCGGCGTTCGCGCAGACGCTGCAGCAGGTCGACACCATCGCCGACATGTGGCCAGGCAACCACGCCGCCGCGGCCGCGGAGGGCATGATGCGCCAGTCCATCGCGTCGCTCACGAAGATCGGGACGGACCAGCTCACCTCGATGCTGTTCACATCCGGGGTGGCCGGCAGCCCCGAGGTCATCGCCGCGGTGCGCGCGGTCGCCCGCACCTTCGGATGGGGCGACGGGGCGCAGTGGGATGCGCTGCAGCAGCTGGTGAGCCACGAATCCGGGTTCAACCCCAACGCCGCCAACCCCACCAGTTCGGCGCGGGGCTTGTTCCAGAAGCTCACCAGTGTCAACGGCCCGATCGAACCCACGATCCAGGGCCAAACCCAGTGGGGCCTGAACTACATCGCTGGCCGCTACGGCACCCCGCTGGCGGCGTGGTCGGCGTGGCAGTCGCGCAACCCGCACTGGTACGACGCCGGCGGGCTGGCCAACGGGGTCGGGTTGATGCCGAAGAACGTGATCGAACCGGAGCGGGTCCTCTCCCCGCCCCAGACGAGGGCGTTCGAGGCGGCGATGGCGCGAATCGGGCGCACCGGCTACGAACGGGCCGACCTGGACGGCACCACGGCTCCGACGGTGGTGCACCAGACCATCAACCCGTCGCCGGGGATGGACGAAACCGACGTTGGCCGCGCCGCCGGCCGGTTCGTCGTGCATTCGCTCCGCAAGATCTGACCGCCCGCACCCCACCCAGCGTGGGGTGCGGGCCCGACCTGAAGGGAGGCGGGCCCGTGGCCGGTCACCTGCCCCCCACGTGGGAGCTCGACGGCCTGACCCTCAACTCCGCCACCGACACCGGCGGGATCCGGGACAGCGAAGGTATCCAGTGGATCCTCACCCCTGATTCGGACCCGATCACCTCGGCGGAGAACACCAACCAGTACGTCGACAAGTTCCAGCGGATCGGCTCGAACTGGATCCCTGGTCAGCAGAAGAAAACCGGCGGCACCCTCGTCATCCGCGGCTACGCCCAACACGGTGACTGGGCGGGGAAAACCCGGGCGATGCTGCGGGCGATGGCGCTGCTGTCGGACGCCACCAAGGTGTATCCGTTCGTGTGGCACTCCGAGGCCGGCAGCTTCGTGCAGAACATCACCCGCCAGGGCGAGATCCTGCCGAAGCACATCGACGCCCAGGACCCGGCGTTCGAAATCTCGATGCAGTACACCGCCCCAGATCCGCGCCGCTACGACCTGGAATGGACGACGCTGTCCACACCGGTCCCGCAGAACTCGACCACCGGCCTCGACTTCACCGGCGCCGGCTCAGGCGGCCTGGACTTCTCCACCGGCGGTGGCCTGGACTTCGGCCCCGCCGGGGTGTCGGGCACGATCCTGCTCGACAACACCCGCGGCACCGCCCCATCGGCGCCGATCCTGCGCCTCGACGGACGCCTCGACACCCCCGTGCTGTCGGTCGCGGGCGGGTCGATCAAGTACAACGCGGTCCTCGACCCCGGCGCCTTCGCCACGATCACCCCCGAGGACCCCAGTTTCCTGCTCGGCGACACCACCCCTGTCGGCTACCTCGCCTCCCCAGCGAAATGGGACGCGTTCGTCGTGCCGCCCGGGCAAACCTTGACCATCGGCCTCGCGCACTCCGGGCCATCCACTGATCTCGGCACGCTGACCGCCTGGTTCCGTGCCGCCTACTGGTGAGGAGGGCCGCGCGTGGCTTCCGTCGGCACCACCGTCAACTCCGCGTTCGACCCGTTCGCCGTACAGCTCAAGATGGACGAGAAGGACGCCCGCTACGCCTTGGCCGGCCTGGTCAACCCCCAGCCCGGCAGCGTGATGTCCTACCGCTCCGGGGTGTTCGCCGGCGGGGCGATCGGCGGCGGCTCCGGGTCCCTCGGCACCGTCGGCCACGGCGGGCTGCGGGTCACCACCAGCGGCCTCAACGCGGTCGTCGCGATCGGCAACTGCCTGATCGACACCCCCTCCAACGGCCCGTACCTGTGCGGTCTGGACAGCCAGAAGACGCTGTCGCTCGCCGCCGCCAGCGGCTCGCAACGCCGCCTCGACCTCGTCGTGGCCCGCGTCTACGACGACCGCAACTCGGCGATCGCCTCCACCACGGGTGACCGGCGCTTCACCGTGCAGGTTGTCACCGGCGACAACACCAGCGGAACCCCTGTGCTCCCGACGGGCGCGCTGCCCGCCAACGGCTGGATCCCCTTGGCCTCCATCCAGATCGAGGCCGGCGGCACCATCTCGGCCGTCAACGATCTCCGCGGCCCCGGGCTCGTCGCCCGCGGTGGCCGGCGCATCCTGTACGGCAACGACGCGAAGATCACCTCTGCCGCCTTCCTCGAGGCGGGCGCCTACGCCGGCGACACCCGGTACGTGGTCGGCCACCCGTTCCCGGCCCAGACCTACTACATCGCCAGTGATGCCACGGCAGCCGGCTGGCGTGGCGACGGCGGCAAGCTCATCTACACCGTCCAGCCCCCCGCGGACGGTTTCAAGTCGGTCACCTCGGTCGGGTCGTCCGTGGACATGGTGTCGGTGACCATCCCCGCGTTCGGGATCCCTGTGGTGCTCACGCCCCGTGCCCGGGTGAACGTCGACGCCGGCCGGGATCTCACGTGGGAGTGTCGCACCAAGATCGGCGCCACGCTGATCAATTTCGGTGGGGCTGATTCCCTGGGCGCGGACAACGACTTCTACTCGCAGGTCACCAACTGCCCCGACATGACCGTCGGCCCGTTCACCACACAGCAAACGGTCACCGCGGACGTGTTCATGCGCGGCGCCGGTGTCAACGCGCTGCGCAACGTCCGCTGGCAGACCAACAACGTGGGACAGCACCAGCTGCAGGTGGTTGTCGAACCGGCGAACATCGACCCGATCAAGATGTGGCTCTGATGGGCACCTTCCGGGTGATGGTCTGCCAGGCCACGACCGGCATCGTGAAGGCGGAGATCTACCCGCGGGAAGAACCCACCTGGAGCACCGAAATCGGCGACAAAGGCGAATGGGGCTGCACCGTCGACCTCGGCCAGAAGGGCAACAACGGCGACGACATCCGCGGCTACGTGCTGGGCCGCGCGCACTTCTTCGTGATCGTGCACGACGAGTTCCCCCTGCAAGGTGGGTTCCCCACCTCGGCCGGATACCAGCAGGCCGGGAACACGTTCACGATGAGCGGCCCGGGGATCGGTGGGCTGTTCGACAACCGCGAAGTCCGCGCCCCCAACGGTCAGCCGGCCACGATCCAGAACTCTGCGAACGACTGGACGATCAGCAACGCGTCCCAGCGCGCGGTGATGCGCGAACTGCTGGTGAAGTCGCTGGCGGACTCCGACTCGGGTGCGTCGTTGCCGTTCAACGTCGACGACGGCGCCGGCGAAACCGGCACCCTAACCCGCACCTACCTCGGCAAAGACCTCACCGAGGTGTGGAAACGGCTGTCGGACGAAACCGAAACCGACCAGGGCACCGAGTTCATTTTCCGCCCGTACTACTTCGAGACCGCCGGCAAACCCTCCTACGGGTTCGCCCTCAACCTCGGCACCCCCGCGCTCGGGGACCTCGACCTCAACGCCGCGTGGGAGCTCGGGGCCGCGTTCGGGAACATCGACCTCGACTGGAACCTCTCGATCCCGGTGCCGCACCGGGTCTGGGCCAAGGGCAGCGGCGACGGCACCACCTCCCTGATCGGGTACGCCGAGAACACCGCCGCGCTGCAGGCCCTCGGCATCCCCTACGCCGACTACGTCGACACCACCCATTCCGACGAGAAAGACCTCACCAAGCTCAACTCCTACGCCTCCGCGGTGCTCAAGCAGTACTCGCAGGTCGAGGAAACCTGGGACGTGTCGGTGCGCGTCGACGGGCTGAACGCGCAGGGCAAGAAGATCTCCCCCGCGCTCGGCGAGTGGGCCGAAGGCGACATGCCGATGTTCCGCGTCACCGGCCACCCGGTCCTCGCCGACGGCGAATACCGACGGCGGATCATGGGGATGTCCAACGGCGACGACCCCGGCACCGTGTCCCTGAAAGTCCAGCCACTGTCGCTCGCCTGAGGAGGATGCCATGCCGCTGAACGACATCCGCTTGGCCCGCGACACCGCCGAAGCCCTGCGGATGCTGGACAACAAGATCGAACGCAATACGCGACGGCCACCGCTGGTGATCGGCGCCCTGGTAGGCAAAAACGCGGACCAGGCGATCGCAGCGAACACGTGGACCGCGTTGACGTTCAACACCGTTCTCGACAAGCAAGGCGACATCACGGTGTCCGGCAACACCATCACGATCAAAAGTGACGGCGTCTACAGCGCGGGGTTCCACTGCCGACGGGACGGCACGTACGCCGCGGCGAACGTCGAAATGGCGCTTGCATCGAGCCTGTCGGCCGGCGCGCCCACGGGAGTGTGGGACTACGACCAGCGCAGCGCCTGCGCGGTGTGGCGCACCTCGATCGAGCGCTGGTTCGCTGCCGGGTCCGTGCTCATCCCGTACGTGTACTCCACCGCGGCTGTGAACGCCGTGGTGAACCCAGGAGCCACGTTGGCCAACATGCACCCGGAAATGTGGTGCTACCGCACATGACGAAGGGGGCACCATGACCGCGCTGGGAGATCACGCGATCGCCGAGCTCGACCACGAGGGCATCACTGACCCGATGCGCGCCGCGATCGTCACGATCGTCGGAACCTACGCCGAGCTCACCGAAGCCGACATCGACACCGCCAAGGGCATCGTCGAGCTACTGCTGCAGTTCAAGGCCCTCGGCCCGCTCACCAACGACCCGGCCGAGTGGCAGTCCCGCACGGATGTCGTCAGCGGCCAGCAGGTGTGGCAGAGCAAACGCTGGCCCGACGCCTGGACCTACGACGTCACGTTCTCCTCGTACTTCCTGCTCTCGGCGCACAACTCCGGCGGATCACCCACGTTCCCCACGGAGCCCGCCGAGTCCTGAAAGGACGGCACGATGAAGCTTGACCATGTTCACCGGCGGGCTTTATCGAGACTGCTGGGGGGAATGCATGTCGCGCTCGGGGTCCTGTGGGTCGGCCCCTGGCACGGCGCACCTGCGGCGGGACGCATCTCGCCGGTTCAGACCTTCAATGAGCTGGTGCCGTGGGCGCCGCTGTTCTTCGCCGTCGCCATCGCCCTGCTCGGATGCTCGTACGCGAAGCGCTCGATGGTGATCCCGCACGCGCTCGGCTGTGTGCTGATGGGTGTGTTCGCTTCGCTCGCCACCCTGGCAGCGCTGCCCGTGTTCGGACAGTCGTTCGGGTCGCTGGTGACCCCAGTCATGGCGTTGAGCCTTGCTGGAGTCCACTTCCTGATGCAGAGAAGCTACGTCATGGTGGGGGTGAGCTCGTGACCCCAGAGCTGATGACCGCGCTGTTCGCCGGTGGTTCCGGGTTCCTGATGGCGCTGGGGGCGTTCATCAACGGCTGGCGCTCGAAGCGGGCGCAGGGCGACGAGACCGAAGAGAAGCGGCTCAAGGTCTACGACAAGTGGTCGCCGAAGGTGATCCGGTGGGCAGCCACCGTGACACAGCTGTGGGCCCAGCACGGCCCCCAGGACATCGAACTGCCCGAGTTC
Organism: Amycolatopsis sp. NPDC004368; assembly: GCF_053602515.1. Taxonomy (NCBI): domain Bacteria; kingdom Bacillati; phylum Actinomycetota; class Actinomycetes; order Pseudonocardiales; family Pseudonocardiaceae; genus Amycolatopsis; species Amycolatopsis sp. NPDC004368. The sequence goes on from NZ_JBSGDT010000005.1 coordinate 185,308, forward strand.
CCCGAGCTCCCTGAGGTTCCCGAGCCGAAGCCGCGAAGGATTCGCGCATGAACCTGACCAAGCCTCTGACCGCAGGCGCCGCGCTCCTCACCGCGGTGGCGGTGTTCTTCCTCGGAGTGTCCGCCGGCGACGCACGCACTGAGCTGACCGCTACGCAGCCGGTGGTCGCGGCCGGCAAGCAGCTTGCACAGCAGACCGAGCAGTGCGTAGGGGGCTCGATGTCCACCGACTCCGCGCAGTGCCGCCAGGCAGCCCAGAAGGCCGCGGAAGTGAAGGCGGCCCCCGAGCCCGCTGCCGCGACGGTGGTGACCGCGCCACGGCGCAGCGACGCCGAGGTGATGGCGCTCATCGAGCAGACCATCCGCGAGAACCCGAGCCTGCTCCCGAAGGGCGAGGACGGCAAACCCTACGTGCTCACCGACGCAGACAAGGCGGAACTGGTGGCGCTGGTCCGCGGTGAGATCCCGGACCCGAAGGACGGCAAAGACGCGGTCGTCGACTACGACAAGATCGTGACAGCTGTGCTCGCGCTCATCCCCACGCCGAAGGACGGCATCACGCCGCCGTGTATGAGCACCGACGCCAAGTGCCAAGGCGCCGCCGGCAAAGACGGGCGAGGGGTGTCGCACACCGAGTTCCGGTGGACCAGCCCGGACACGTGCGCGGTGGTGCTGACCTACACCGACGGGTCTGCGGAGCAGTTCAACGCGAGCCCCGAACTGTGCGACCCGGCCGCACGTCCGTCGTAGACAGAGAGGAAACCCGGAAACCATGGCAGGAAGTTCCAGCCGTGGCGGTGCTCGTGTCCTGTGGGTCACGGTGCACACCGCTGAAGGCATTCGCAAGGCCTCCGATCTGCAGGCCTTCTTCAACCGCTCCACCGATTCCAGCGCGCACGCGGTCGCCGACGACAACACCCTGTTGGACAACCTCGTGCCCTACGACCGTGCCGCGTGGACGCTGCGCAACGGCAACCCGAAGTCCGACAACCTGGAGCTGTGCGGCTTCGCGTCGTGGAGCCGCGACGAGTGGCTCACGGAACATCAGGGCATGCTGCGCAACGCGGCGAACTGGATCCGCAGCCGCTGCACGGCGCGCGGCATCCCGATCACCAAGCTTTCCGCGGCCGACGTCCACGCGGGCAAGGCAGGCGTGATCGGCCACGTGGACTACACCAACGGCACCGGCGACGGCACCCACTGGGACCCGGGCCCCGGTTTCCCGTGGGACGTCGTCATCAGCATGGCCTCCGGCGCGGTCGCCGGTGGCGGAGGATCCGCGGGCGGCGGCACCGTCCCCAGCACCACCACAACCCGGGAGGAAAGCATGGCGGAGTTCACGAAGACCAGCGGGAAGCCGCGCAACATCACGGTCGGCGTGCCCGACTGGGCCCGCGGCACGAAGAAGGGCCTCGTCGTCGAACAGGGCTGGGTGTCCAGCTACTGGAACGTGCTCAAGTTCATCGGCCCCTCGCCCGCGGCCGGCTCGAACATCGTCAAGGTCGTGTTCGCGCGAAACGCCACGTCCGGCCCGTTCCAGGTGGCCCCCGCGCGGCCGTGGGAAATCGACGTCCCGGCCGGCGCCGTCGCAGTGGAAGCCGAGTACACGATGGACGACCACCCGGACGTCGAGGTCACCGGCTCGCTGACCTTCGTCGGCGGTGACGCCCTGTGAACGCCATCGGGAAAGCCATCGCCCAGCTCGCAGCCACCGTGCTCGCCGCCGTCGTGCCGCTCCTGATCGACGGGTCGCTGTCCAACCTCGAGGTCCTCAACCTCATCCTGCTTGCCGCCAGCAGCGCGCTCGTGGCGGTCGTGCCGAACCTGTCGGCCGGCACCGCGAAGTACGCCAAGGGCATCGTCGCCGTGGTCCTCGCCGTCGGCACACTCCTGACGACGTTCCTCACCGCCGGTACCGCGATCGGCACCGGGGAGATCATTCAGCTTGTCCTCGCCGCTCTCGGCGCTGTGGGTGTGATTGGGCTCCCCGCCAAGCAGTTCCCCGCCGTCCCCGTGCGCGGACTCGACCCGCTTTACGCCGAAGACGTCAACCGCAACGTTCCCCCGAAGGAGTAGGCCGTGGCCGACTTCGTGTTCAACATCGCCAAGGGCAAGATCGCGTACTACGCCGGGCTGCCCGCCACCAACGACGCCCTCGTCGCGGTGCTGCTGCAGAGCACCAACCTCGAGGCCGACAGCACGCTGAAGGACTACGACAACCTCAGCGCGCTGCTGGCCGGCGCGAGCGACGAGCTCACGGCCACGAACTACGCGCGCAAGACGCTGTCCGGCGTCACGTCCACGGTTGACGACACCAACGACCGGGTCGACATCACCGCCTCGGCGTGGACCTGGTCGACGCTCGGCGGCGCGAGCAACCAGGCGGTCGGGAAGATGGTCATCTGCTACGACCCGGACACCACCGGCGGCACCGACGCCGATCTCGTGCCGCTGTGCGCGTTCGACCAGTCGTTCACCACCAGCGGCGTCGACGAGACGTTCACCCCGCAGTCCCCGGGCTTCCTCCGGGCGGCGTGACGTGGCGCTGCTCGCCGCGTATGGCTTCGGCGCCGGCAGCGGCTCCACAGTCACCGACGACTCCGGCAACGGCCGCACGCTGACGATCGGCAGCGCCTCGTGGACCGCCAGCGGCCACACGGGGCCCGGCCTGACCAACACCGCTGCCAGCTCACCCGGTGCCACCGCGACCGTTCCCGCGGTAACTGGCACCGGGTGCACCCTCATGGCGTGGGTCAAACCGCTCGACCTCACCACGAACACAACGCACTTCATCTGCGGCGTGGTGAAGTCCGACGGCTCCGGGCAAACCGACTACGCGATCTTCACCCAGCGCGGAGACTTCGGTACAGCCAACCGCGTCCAAGGCGACATCCGCGTCGGTGGCCTCGTGGCGGTCAATGGCACGGCCGGGCTCACGCTCAACAACTGGGCCCACGTGGCGCTCACGTTCGACGGCGCGAACATGAAGCTGTACGTCAACGGGTCGCTCGTCACCACGGTCGCGAACGCCGGCACGCTCGCGAACAGCACCTCGTTCTACGTGGCCGGCGCGCACGCCTCGGCTGGTTTGGACACGGACGTCGTGGTCGACGACGTCCGGTACTACAACGAGGCCCTCGACGCCACGGCCATCGGCACGGCGATGAACACGCCCGTCGGCGCATCCGGGCACACGGTGGGGCAGGTCACCGAGACCGACAGCACCACCGCTCCGGTGCGCTCGCGATCCCGCGCGGTCGCGAGAGCAACCGAGACGGACAGCGCGGCCCGGCTCGCGCGCGGCCGCGCGGTAAACCAGGCAGCCGAGACGGACGTGTCCATCGTGCCGTTGCGGAGCCGAGCTCACCTGATGGGGCGCGTCTCCGAAGCTGACAGTGTGCTGGCGTTCAATCGGTCACGCTCGACCACGCTGACCCGCGCGACCGAGACCAACCAGGGCACGGCGCCCGCGCGCGGGACGGCACACCCCATCGACCGCATCGACGAGCTTGACATCACGCGGCCGCTGGCCCGCGGCCGTTCCGCCCCGCGGCTCACGGAAACCGACAGCGTGGTGGCGCCCGCGCGCGGCACCGTACGGCTGCTGAGCCGGATCGGTGTCACGGACAGCTCGGTAGCGCTCGCGCGAGGGCAATCGCTCGCCCGCGTCGCCACCATCGCCACCGCGCATGCGCCTGCGCGCACCAGCTCGGGCGGCGAGCCGGTGGTTACCGCGTCCGCGCCGCGGCTGACGATCGTGCCCAACCGCGCCACCCTCACCGCCCACGCCAACACCGGGACGCTGACCATCCAGGGGGGAACCACGTGACCAGCCGCATGAAGCAGCACGACCTCGAACCCCCACTCACCCTGATCGCCGAGGACGCCGCCGGCGTGGCCGACCTGGGCGGGGTCGAGTCGTGGCGGATCATCGGCAAACTCAACGGGGTCCTCGTCATCGACGGACCACCCGACTCGTTCGAAGTCGACCCTGACAACCCAGCGAAGGTGACCCTTACCCGAGCCTGGCAGGCCGGCGAGACCTCGGCACTCGGCGACATGCGGGTCGAGGCCGAGGCGATGTGGCCGGGTGACCGGCCCCAGACGTTCCCCGCTGGCGAACCGAAGATCATCCGCTTCGGCCCCGACCTCGGCTGACCACGGACCACACGAAAGAGGGCCCCCGCGCTACGTGCGCGGGGGCCCTCTTTCGTCGTGCTCAGTGCTGAAGCGTGAACGTGCAGTGGTTGACCCGAACGTACTCGCCCTTCTTGGCGGTGAACTGCATCAGCCCACCGTGGGTCGCGATGTCGTTGGTGATGATGTCCATCGGGTCGTCACTGTTGAGCCGCGCCCAGTACCCATATCCTTGGCAGTCGCCCTTGTAGGTCCCGGGGAGCATATCCACGCCCACCTTGAGCACGCCGCCGCTGACCACGCTCACCGGGCCGGTCGGCTCCGCTGGCGCTCTCGACGATGTCGTCGGAGGCTGGTGTACTGGCGCCGCGGGTGCGGACGCGGACGTAGTCGGCATGTGCGTGGCTGCCGTCTGCGCTGCACGCTTGGCGGCGGTGCCGATGGCAGATCCGATGAGAACCACGAAGAAGACGAGAAACAGAACTCCGAGCCCACCCAGGGCCCATGGCCACACTGGCTTCCTTTTCGGCGGTGCGGGCGGCATGTGTTGTTGGTATGGGTTTGGCTGCGTGTACATCGTCGTTTCCCCTCGTGGCGTTCGCTCTGATGACTCGCGTTGATCAAGCCTGGTGTTACAAGCACCGCGCCCCGACAACGGGAGTCGGGGCGCGGGCCCTGTACCCGCCCCAGTTCCTACTCACGGGTACAGCTTGGAAACCCAGTCGGCGCGGTGTCGGGGGAAAGACCGCGCCGACCGGGCGATCAGGGGGTGTCGTCGTCAGGTTCGATGGCGGTGTCGACGATGAGGCCGTCGACGTCCTCGGTGACTTCGGTGCCGTCGTCGCGGCACCAGACGCTCACCATGCCCTCCGGCGACGGACGATCGGCCGGCGGCGGAAGCATCGCGGGCAGTCGTGAGTGTGGTCGCGGTCCTCGCCGAGGTTGCGGCTCAGTTCGCCGGCGAACGCCCAAGCTGTGGGGACGGATGTCGATGCTGCTCGGGCGCATTCCGGGGCCACCATCTGGTGGCCGTGGCTGTTCATGTGCTGCACCGAGAACGCGTGGTTGCGGCCGTCTTTCGACCAGGTGTGGGTGGTGGTGTGTTCCGGGCCGAACGCGAACTCGTAGAGCCGTGGCTCGGTCGAAGGCCTGCTCAGGGTCTCCATCATGGTTCCTGGCGGCGCGCGCGGCGGATGAGGTCGAGTTGAGCGTGCTGCAGGTTCACGGTTACGGCCGCCGCGGTGTCGAAGGCGTCGGGGTCGGCGATCACGGCGCTGGGGCCGCCGTCGACGCTGAGGGCGACAACTTCGATGCCGCGCTGGTCGAGAGTGATCCCCGTGGTTACGTCGATCGGACGGCCGGTGGTGTCCACCGTCCGGACGGTGCGTTCGTTGCGCCATCCTCGTGTCATCAGCCTCGCCCCGAGCCCGGTTGTTTCCGCCTGTTTCAACCTGTTTCCGGTGTGAGTATCGGAGCGGAAACAGCCCGCCCGCAATGCCCCAAGCGAGTGATGCTGGTCTGATCCATGCCTTCACCTGGTGCTGGCGGTGGCCGTGTCTATGCTCTGTTACATGGCCGGAAACACACCGAAGGCGAAGGCGATCGGCGCTGACCTCCGCAAGGCGCGCGGGACCGTGACTCAGCGGGATCTCGCTGCGCGGGTCGGGTGGAACCACCTCAAGATCCACCGCGCTGAGACCGGCGAACGGCCACTGTCCGCGGAGGACCTGTCGACGTTGCTGATCGCGCTCGAGGTTCCGCTTGCGGTCGCGACCAAACTGATGGCCATGACGAACAACGTCGAGGACAGCGTCTGGAACGCGTCCGGCTCGACCGAGCAGCAGCGGCAACTCGACGCGCTGCTCGGGCTCGAGGCCGACGCTGTCGAGATCGTTTCCGTGTCCCCGCTGCTCGTCCCCGGCGCGCTACAGGCCCCGGAGTACACCCGTCTGATCATGAAGCAGGCTGGCGTCCCCGACGCAGAAATCCCGCGCCGCGTCGCCGAGCGGCAAGGCCGGCGGTCTGCGTCGATCCTGCGCCGCGTCAACCCGCCGAAGTTCACTGCCTACGTCGACGAGGGTGTGTTTCGCCGGACCCTCGGTGACCGGGACATCCTCAACCACCAGCTGGAGCTTCTGCTGGAGCTTGGCGCGCTCGACAACGTCGACATCAAGGCGATCCCGTTCGACGCTGGCTGGAGCGCGGAACTGGAGGGGCCGTTTAGCGTGCTCCGCAGCTCCGACTCGACGGTCATCCACCGCGAAGACCGCATGGCCGGCCTGATGCTCCACGACCCAGACCAGGTGCAGGTCTACATGGACGCTCTTCCGAGACTGGAAGAGGTGGCGATGAGCCCCGCGCGCACCGCGGAGCTCATCGCGAAGGCGAAGTCCCCATCATCCGAGGAGGAGACGACAACGTGACCGTACCCGACCGACCCCGCATCTGGCGGAAGTCGAGTCGCAGCTCCAACACCGACAACTGTGTCGAGGTCGCGCTCGGTCGAGACGAGACCGGGGTGCGCGACAGCAAGGACCCAGACGGCGGGCAGTTGACGCTGTCGCCGGTGTCGTTGCGGGCGCTGCTCGACGCGATCCAGAGGTAAGACGGCGACGCCCCGGCACACCCCAGTCGTGCCGGGGCATCGCCTTGCCGCTCAGGGCTTTTAAATCCCCGTGAGTTGTCGTACGAGTGGTCGGTCGCTCTGCTCGGCATCGAAGGCCGCGTGATCGAAATCGAAGCCGACCTCGGCGGCGGCCTCAGCCGGGTGACCTTGGTCGGCCTCCCGGACGCCGGCCTGCGCGAGGCGAAGGACCGCGTGCGCTCGGCCGTGCGCAACTCCGGCCAGCCCTGGCCCGACGGCAAGATCACCCTCGGCCTGTCGCCCGCCAACCTCCCCAAGGTCGGCTCCGGCTACGACCTCGGTATCGCCGCCGCCGTCCTCGCCGCGAACGGCGCCGTCCCGGCCACCAAGCTGCTGCGCACCATCCTCCTGGGCGAACTCGCCCTCGACGGGCGCATCCGCCCGGTCCGCGGCGTGCTCCCCGGCCTCCTCGCCGCCCGCGCCGCCGGCTACGAGCGCGCCGTCGTCCCCACCGAGTCCCTCTTCGAAGCCGCCCTCGTCGACGGCCTGGAAGTCGCGGGCGTCTCGCGGCTGGCCGACCTCGTCGCCTGGCTCAAGGGCGAAGGCGACCTCGAAACCGGCCCCGATCCCGTCACCGCCGAACCACCGGACGTGCCGGACCTCGCCGACGTGGTGGGCCAACCCGAAGCTCGCTGGGCCCTCGAAGTCGCGGCCGCGGGCGGGCATCACTTGCTGCTGACAGGCCCACCCGGCGTCGGCAAAAGCATGCTCGCCAGACGCCTCCCCGGCATCCTGCCGCCTCTTTCGAAGGAGGAGTCACTGCAGGTCACGGCTGTCCACTCGCTCGACGGCTCTCTGTCGAAGTCGTCGCCGCTCGTCACGGCCCCACCGTTTGTGGCTCCTCACCATTCGATCACTGTCGCTGCACTCGTCGGAGGTGGCAGTGGCATTGCGAGTCCAGGTGCGATCAGCCGCGCTCATCGCGGCGTCCTCTTCTTGGACGAGGTCTGCGAATTCGGCGCACAACGCCTCGACTCGCTGCGCACTGTCCTGGAGGAAGGCGAGGTGCGTATCGCCCGAGTCAAGGGTTCGGTTCGGTATCCGGCACGGTTCCAGCTCGTCCTGGCGACGAACCCGTGTCCCTGCGCCCCACCGCGCGAAGTGGATTGCACGTGCTCGCCGGTAGTCCGGCGCCGGTACCTCGGCCGTATCTCCGGACCTCTGCTCGACCGCGTCGACCTCCGGGTGAAGCTCCGTCCGCTCACCGCGATCTCCGCGCACCAATCCGCAACACCGGAGCCCTCCGCGGCCGTCCGCGCCCGAGTTCTGGCTGCCCGAGGCCGAGCGGCCGAGCGATGGCAAGCCCACGGCTGGCGGGCCAACGCCGAGGTCCCGGGTCCGGCGTTGCGGCGCGAGTACCTGCTGCCCTCCGCGACGACCGCGCTCCTCGACCGCGCGCTGGACCGAGGTGCTCTCTCCGCTCGAGGTGCGGACCGCTGTCTCCGAATCGCGTGGACGCTCGCCGACCTGTCCGACACACCCAGCCCGACTCCCGACCACGTGGCAGCTGCTCTCGACTTCCGTGAAAGGACCGCCGCATGACCCGCTCCCGAATGAAACTCGCCGTGAAACGCCACTTGCACGTCGTGCCCGCACTGCCACGCGAACTCGACCCCGCCCACGTCCGCGCCATCCTCGCCCCGCGGCGCCTCTCCCTCGTCAGACCGAGAGGTGCCGCGTGACCGCCCTGCCCGTCGAGCAGCCCACCGACGACCTGCGCCGAGCCCGCGCCTACCTCCTCCGCGTCGCCGAGCCGCCCGCGCCGGCGTTGGGTGCGTTCGTCGGGGAGTGCGGGCCGGTCGAAGCGGCGGCGCGTGTGCGAAGCGGAGACTGCCCCGAAAAGGTCCGCCGGGAAACCGCCGCGCGGCGGGAGGTCGACCTGGCCGAGCAGGACCTCGAAGCGGCGGCGAAGGCCCACATCCGCCTGGTCGTGCCGGAAGACGAGGAGTGGCCCGCGTGGCCGTTGCTTTCGCTGGCGGTCGCGAGCGGCCGGGGCGTCGAGAACGTCGCGGCGCCGCTCGCGTTGTGGGTGCGGGGTGACGCGAGCCTGGCGCAGGCGGCCGATCGTGCGGTCGCCGTCGTGGGCGCGCGGCTCGCGACGAACTACGGCGAGCACAACGCCGCCGAGGTCGCCCACGGGCTCGCCACCCGCGGCGTGCCGGTGTTCTCCGGCGCGGCCCTCGGCATCGACGGCGCCGCCCACCGGGGTGCGCTCAGCGCGGGCGGTGTCACCGTCGCGGTGCTGGGCTGCGCCGCCGACGTCGGGTATCCCGCCGGCCACATCGATCTGCTGAACCGCATCGCCGGCAACGGCGGTGCCGTCGTCAGCGAGTACGCCCCGGGCACGCCACCCGCGAGGCACCGCTTCCTCGTCCGCAACCGCCTGATCGCCGGCCTCACCGACGGCACCGTCGTGATCGAAGCCGGCATCCGCAGCGGCGCGCGCAACACCGCCACCACCGCGGGCGCCCTCGGCAAAGTCGTGATGGCCCTGCCGGGACCCGCGCAGTCCGGCAACTCCGCCGGCTGCCACGCCCTGATCCGCGACTGCAAAGCCACCCTCGTCACCTCCGTCGACGAGGTCCTCGACACCGTCGGACGCTTCGGCCCCGCCTCGGAGCCCGAGAAACCGCGGCCGCGCCGGCCCACCGACGTCCTCGCCCCCGAGGCCCTCCGCGTGTACGAAGCGCTCCTGCCCCGGGCCGGCCGCTCGACCGACCAGGTCGCCGCGGCCTCGGGCGTGCCGGTCGATCGGGTCAGAGCCCTGCTGCCCGAGCTGGAACTCGACGGCTTCACCGTCCGCGGCGACACCGGCTGGCGCCGCATCACCCGCGCGGCGCCACGGTGAGCAACGCACGGCGTGGCGATGCTTGACCTCGGGCGGTGGTTCGCGCAGCGTGATGAGCATGTCGTCAGCGAGCCGGGACGCGGCCCCCCGGGGAGCCGGGCGGAGGAACGGGCCGCCGCGGGTGGATCTGCGGGCGGTGCGAGAGGCGTTGCCCGCGGCGGAGCGCGCGCTGGTGACCGAGTACGAGCGGCACCTGACGCTGGAGCGCGGGCTGTCGCCGCACACGGTGCGGGCGTACGTGGGCGATGTGGTGTCGCTGTTGGGGTTCGTGACCGAGGCGGAGGACAGGCAGGTCGCCGATCTCGACATCGGTTTGCTGCGCGCGTGGCTCGCGGGGCAGCGCACCGACGGCGCCGGCCGCACGACCCTGGCGCGTCGGGCGGCGGCCGCGCGCACGTTCACGGCGTGGGCGCACCGCCAGGGCGCCCTGCGCACCGACCCGGGCGGGCGGCTCGCGGCGCCGAGGGCGCACCGGACGTTGCCGGGGGTGCTGCGGGCCGACCAGGCGGGCGAGCTGATGCACGCGGCCGCGAAAGGAGCCGAGCAGCGGGATCCGGTTGCGCTGCGTGACCGTGCCGTCGTCGAGTTGCTCTACGCGAGTGGCATCCGGGTGTCGGAGCTGTGTGGTCTGGACGTCGGCGCGGTCGATTTCGAGCGGCGTGTCGTCTCGGTGATCGGGAAAGGGGACAAGGAGCGGACGGTCCCGTTCGGCGTTCCGGCGGCCGAAGCGCTGGCCGCGTGGCTCGAGGCGGGGCGTCCGGAACTGGCCGCCGCGAAGTCGGAAAACGCCCTCTTCCTGGGGGTTCGTGGCAACCGGCTCGACCCGCGGGCGGCGCGGCGCGTGGTGCACGAGGCCGTGGCGGCGGTACCCGGTGCCCTCGACATGGGGCCACACGGACTACGCCACTCGGCGGCGACCCATCTGTTGGAAGGAGGTGCCGATCTCAGGAGCGTTCAGGAACTGCTCGGTCACGCTACGCTTGCCACGACCCAGCTCTACACTCACGTGACCGTCGATCGGCTGAAGGCGATCCATGACCGAGCACACCCCCGGGCCTGACGGGGCCGGTGGCGGCTCGGCCGGAAAAGCCGAGGCCGAACCGCCGGCGCACGCGCATCCGCACGAGCACGGAGACCATACTGAGCCTCATGCCGAGAACGACCGTGCAATGACCTCCACGCCGCAAGTCACGGACGCCGGGGTGAGCACCGCCGCCGGCGAGGGCGCCGTCAGTGACGACGGGCGTCCCGGTCATGACGTCGACGCGGGCATCCAGGCCTTGTGGCAGCAGTTCGCCGACAAGCCGGACCAGACGTCACGCGACCGGTTGGTGCTGCACTACGCCCCGCTGGTGAAGTACGTCGCCGGCCGGGTCGGCACCGGGCTGCCGACGCACGTCGACGTCGGCGACCTCGTGCAGTCCGGCATCTTCGGCCTGGTCGACGCCATCGAGAAGTTCGAACCCGCGCGCGGCCTGCGCTTCGAGACCTACGCGATGCAACGCATCCGCGGCGCTATCCTCGACGACCTGCGCTCCCAGGACTGGGTGCCCCGCGCCGTGCGCAGCAAGGCGAAGGAAGCCGAGCGCGCCCTCGAACGCCTCGGCGCGCGCCTGCACCGCACCCCCACCGACGCCGAGCTGGCCACCGAGCTCGACATCGGCCTCGATGACCTGCGCGACTTCTACGGCCAGCTCCAGCTCACCAGCGTCGTCGCCCTCGAAGACCTCGTCGCAGCCGGCAAGGACAGCGGCTCCCTCGTCGACACCCTCCCCGACGACGGCGCCGTCGACCCCGTCGCCGTCCTCGTCGACCAGGACAACCGCCGCCAGCTCGCGGAAGCCATCGCCCAGCTCACCGAGCGCGACAAGATCGTCGTCAGCCTCTACTACTTCGAAAGCCTCACCCTCGCCGAGATCGGCAAGGTCCTGGGTGTCACCGAGTCCCGCGTGAGCCAGCTCCACACCCGCGCCGTGATGCGGCTGCGCGCCAAGCTGGTGGAGCAGCCCACCGCTTGAGCCTCAGCGCCCGTCGTCCCACGGTTTCAGCCGCACCCGCCCCGGCACCCCGACGAGCGCCAGCGGATCGAGGTACTCCTCTCCTCTCCTGGCACCCCAATGCAGACACGCCATCACCGGACACCCGGGATGCCCCGCGGCGACGGTGCCCAGCGGCTGACCGCGATAGACCTGGTCCCCGGTGGCGACGCCCGGAACAACGGGCAGGTAGGTCGTCCGCAGCCCTCCGTCGTGGTCCACCGCGACGACACCCCGCCCCCCGACCTCACCCGCGAAGATCACCACGCCCATGTCGGCCGCGAGCACCTCCTGCCCCACGGTGGCCTCGAGGTCCACGCCCCGGTGGCCCGGCCCGAACGCGGTCGCGGGCGGCTCGAAGAACCGCGCCACCTTGGGCTTCGGCGCGAGCGGCCACGCCAGCCGCCCCGCCTGCGCGCCCAGTCCCGACGACGGCGGCGAACCAACCGACGGCGGAGCAGCAGGCCACGAGGATGCACCGGGCGACGGCGGAGCACTCGACGCCGGCGGCCCAGGCGCGTCCGACGACGGCGGCGCACCCGCCGCCGAAGCACTCGGCGGCGCACTGACCGACGGCGCACTGACCGACGGCGCACTGACCGACGGCGCACTGACCGACGGCGATGCGGCCAGTGCCTGCCCCGCCCATGCACCCGGCAGCGCGGCAACCACCACCAGCACCGCCGCCATCACCAGCCGAGTCCGCGCCGCACCTCGCCGCAGCACCTCACCCCACCGCACCCACCGCGATGGCTCCGGTCGCCGATGGCGACCCCGCCGAACAGACCGGCCACACTCGACAGACCGGGAAACCTCCGAAAAACCGGAAAGAGCGACCCCACCCCTCACCACAACCCCCACCCAGCTCACCGAACGACCCAAGATCGACATCACCCTCGGATCATCACCCACCCCCCGACCGACACCCCGCCAACAAGCCGAGTTGTCCACAGACCCGCCGACTTGTGGACAACTCCGCCGGTCACGACGGCTGCCGGTGGGAGCGACCCTGGTGACAGGGGGTAGAATCTTTCCCGCAGCCCACTCGCTGGGCTGACTTCGCGTGCTCGTGCGCGTGGCCCCGGCCGGTTCCGTGGAAACACGGAGGCCCGGACGGAGGAAGCCGCACGGAGTTCGGCGGTCCCTGGGGTTTCCGAGAAGACGAACAGGGTCCGGGCGCCGGCACGAGCACCAGGGCGAGCGGTCACCCGGCCGCGAGCGACAAACCGAACAAGCACGGCCCCCAAGGCGTGCGTGACCACAGAGAAGGTGTGATTCCGGCAATGGCCGTCGTCACCATGAAGCAGCTGCTCGACAGCGGCGTGCACTTCGGGCACCAGACGCGTCGGTGGAACCCGAAGATGAAGCGCTACATCTTCACCGAGCGCAACGGCATCTACATCATCGACCTGCAGCAGACGCTGACGTACATCGACCGTGCGTTCGAGTTCATCAAGGAAACCGTCGCGCACGGCGGCACGATCATGTTCGTCGGCACGAAGAAGCAGGCTCAGGAAGCCATCGCCAACGAGGCCGCGCGCGTGGGCATGCCCTACGTGAACCAGCGCTGGCTCGGCGGCATGCTGACCAACTTCCAGACCGTGCACAAGCGCCTCCTGCGCCTCAAGGAGCTCGAGGCCCAGGAGCAGACCGGCGGCTTCGCGGGTCTCACCAAGCGCGAGATCCTCACGCTCACCCGTGAGAAGGACAAGCTCGAGAAGACCCTCGGCGGTATCCGCGACATGGCCAAGGTGCCGAGCGCGGTGTGGATCGTCGACACGAAGAAGGAGCACATCGCCGTCGGCGAGGCTCGCAAGCTGAACATCCCGGTCGTCGCGATCCTCGACACCAACTGCGACCCGGACGAGGTCGACTACCCGATCCCGGGCAACGACGACGCGATCCGCTCGGCCGCGCTGCTCACCAAGGTGGTGGCCGAGGCCGCCGCCGCGGGGCTGATGGCCCGTTCGAGCCGAGGTGGCGCGTCGGCCGACGCGAAGCCGGAGCCGGGCGTGGCGTCGGACGAGCCGCTGGCCGAGTGGGAGAAGGAGCTGCTCGCCGGCTCGGAGACCGCCGCCGTGGACGCCACCGAGGCGGCTGCCGCGACGGAGGCCGCCACCGAGGCGGCCCCCGAAGCCGTGACCGAGCAGGCCCCGGCCAACTCCTGATCCACCGTGTCCGGGCGGCCCGCGCCGGGCCGCCCGGGCGCTGATCACCTCACACGTACCTGAAACGGACGGATTCAACACGATGGCGAACTACACCGCCGCTGACGTGAAGCGCCTGCGCGAGATGACCGGCGCCGGCATGATGGACTGCAAGAAGGCCCTCGAGGAGAACGACGGCGACTTCGAGAAGGCCGTCGAGTTCCTGCGCATCAAGGGTGCCAAGGACGTCGGCAAGCGCGCCGAGCGCGCCACCGCCGAAGGCCTTGTGACCGGCGACGGCGGCGTGCTCATCGAGCTCGACTCCGAGACCGACTTCGTCGCGAAGAACGACGACTTCCAGCAGCTCGCCGCGAAGATCGTCGAGGTCGCGAAGACCCTCAAGACCAGCGACGTCGAGGCCCTCAAGGCCGCCGACCTCGACGGCAAGCCCGTGATCGACACCGTGCAGGAGCTCTCGGCCCGCATCGGCGAGAAGCTCGAGCTGCGCCGCGTGGTGTCGTTCGAGGGGCAGACCGCCACCTACCTGCACCGTCGCGGTTCGGACCTGCCGCCGGCCGTGGGTGTGCTCGTCGAGTTCACCGGTGACGACGCCGAGGCCGCCCGCGGTGCCGCCATGCAGGTCGCCGCGCTGCGCGCGAAGTACCTGACCCGCGAGGAGGTGCCGGCCGAGATCGTCGAGAACGAGCGCCGCATCGCCGAGCAGACCGCCCGCGAAGAGGGCAAGCCGGAGCAGGCCCTCTCGAAGATCATCGAGGGCAAGGTCACCGCGTATTACAAGGACAACGTCCTGCTCGAGCAGCCGTCGGTCAAGGACAACAAGAAGACCGTGAAGGCCCTGCTCGACGAGGCCGGCGTGACCGTGACCCGGTTCGCCCGGTTCGAGGTCGGCCAGGCCTGAGCGAGGTACTGGGTCTAAGTTCTGCGACTGTGCCCCGTCTCCGCGGTGCGGGGACGGGGCACAGTCGGGTCCGGCCGCGGATGGTCCCTTACCCGGGGCCGGCGGCGAGCGAACACAGGAGGCGACACACAAATGGGTGACCGGGTCGACGGTGGCTACCGGCGGGTCCTGCTGAAACTGGGCGGCGAGATGTTCGGTGGCGGCTCGATCGGGGTCGACCCCGACGTCGTCCACTCCGTCGCGCGCCAGATCGCCGCGGTGGCGCGCACCGGCGTCCAGGTGGCGGTGGTGATCGGCGGCGGCAACTATTTCCGCGGTGCGGAGCTGTCCCAGCGCGGGATGGACCGTGACCGCGCCGACTACATGGCCATGCTGGGCACCGTGATGAACTGCCTGGCCCTGCAGGACTTCCTGGAGAAGGAAGGCCTGCCCACGCGCGTGCAGACCGCCATCACGATGGGCCAGGTCGCCGAGCCGTACATCCCGCGCCGCGCCGAGCGGCACCTGGAGAAGGGCCGCGTGGTCATCTTCGGCGCCGGGGTCGGCATGCCGTACTTCTCCACCGACACCGCCGCCGCGCAGCGCGCGCTGGAGCTCGGGTGTGAAGCGGTGCTCATGGCCAAGGCCGTGGACGGTGTCTACACCGACGACCCGAAGATCAACCCCAACGCCACCATGTTCCACGAGATCAGCCACCGCGAGGTGCTCGAACGCGGCCTCAAGGTCGCCGACGCCACCGCGTTCAGCCTCTGCATGGACAACAACATGCCGATCATCGTCTTCAACCTCCTCACCGAGGGGAACATCGCGCGTGCGGTGAGTGGTGAGAGGATCGGGACGCTGGTCAGCACCCCCGCCGACGGGGTATCCGCCTAGACCTGCTGGGATCAGCACAGGTTCGACAATCACAACACCGGGAGTAGCCGTGATCGACGAGACCCTCCTCGACGCCGAGGAGAAGATGGAAAAAGCGGTGTCCGTCGCGAAGGACGACCTGACGTCGGTGCGGACCGGCCGGGCCACCCCGTCGATGTTCTCGCGCATCGTGGTCGAGTACTACGGCGCGATGACCCCGCTGAACCAGCTGGCGAGCGTCAACGTGCCCGAGGCCCGGATGGCGCTGATCAAGCCCTACGACCAGACCCAGCTCGGCGCCATCGAAAAAGCGATCCGCGAGTCGGACCTCGGCGTGAACCCGAGCAACGACGGCAACGTGATCCGCATCGTCATCCCGCAGCTCACCGAAGAGCGGCGCAAGGAGATGGTGAAGATGGCGAAGAGCAAAGGCGAGGACGCCCGCGTGTCCATCCGCAGCGTCCGCCGCAAGGCGAAGGAAGAGCTCGACCGGATCGCCAAGGACGGCGAAGCGGGTGAGGACGAGGTCGCGCGCGCCGAGAAGGAGCTGCAGAATCTCACCGACACCTACGTGCACCAGGTCGACGAGCTGGTGAAGCACAAGGAAGCCGAGCTGCTCGAGGTCTGATGAGCCAGGTGAGCGAGGAACGAGACGAGCGGGTGGAGCACACCCCACAGCCGGATCCGGCTGACCAGCCTGAGCCGGGCGGACAGCCGGAGCCGGCGAAGAAAGCCTCCCGGGCCGGGCGCAACCTGCCCGCGGCCATCGGCGTGGGCGTGCTGCTCGGCGCGGCCATCATCGTTTCCCTGCTCACCGTCCGCTTCATCTTCATCGGGGTCATCGCGGTCGCGATCGGGGTCGGCACCTTCGAGTTCGCCGGTGTCCTCAAGCGCGTCGCGAACATCAAGGTCGCGATGATCCCTGTGCTCGTCGGCGGCCAGGCGATGATCTGGCTGGCCTGGCCGTTCGGCCGCGCGGGCGCGCTCACGGCGTTCGTGATCACGGTGCTGGCCAGCCTCCTGTGGCGGCTGCCCGGTGGCGCCGACGGCTACCTGCGCGACATCTCGGCCTCGGTGTTCGCGAGCGCGTACCTGCCGCTGTTCGGCGCGTTCGCCGCGATGCTCGTGCCGCCGGAGGACGGCGTCGGCCGCGTCCTCACCTTCCTCATCGCCGTGGTCGCCTCCGACACCGGCGGCTACATCGCCGGCGTGCTCGGCGGCAAGCACCCCATGGCACCGACCATCAGCCCGAAGAAGTCCTGGGAGGGCTTCGCCGGGTCGATGGTGGCGGGCATCGTCGCCGGCATCCTCACGATCAGCCTCATGCTCCACGGCCACACCTGGCAGGGCGTGGTCTTCGGCGCGGCCATCGTGCTCACCGCGACGCTGGGCGACCTCGTCGAGTCGCTGATCAAGCGCGACCTCGGCATCAAGGACATGGGCACGCTCCTGCCGGGCCACGGCGGCATCATGGACCGCCTCGACTCGCTGCTGCCCTCGGCCGTGGTTTCCTGGCTGTTGCTGTCGGCGTTCGTCCCGGCGTAGCGCGCTGATCTGCGCTGGGAGCTTCGCCCTCCCAGCGTGAGGGAACGGTTCGTGGACCACCGAAGCGTTCGCGGGCTTGACTCGAGACATGACCACTTCGACCCGGCACCGCGGTTCCGCACGGCTCGCCCTCACCGCGGTGTGCCTCGGGTTCGTGATGATCACGCTCGACGCGACCATCGTGAACCTCGCGCTGCCGGCCATCGGCGCCGAATTCGGCGAACCGTCCACGGCCGCGCTGCAGTGGGTGGTCGACTCCTACACCGTCGCGCTCGCCGCGTTCCTGCTGACCTGGGGTGAGGCGGGGGACCGGTGGGGTTCGCGGCGCGTGTTCGAGATCGGCACCGCGGTGTTCGTGCTCGCCTCGATCGCTTGCGCCACAGCGGATTCACTGCCGTGGCTGGTTGCCGCGCGCACCGTGCAGGGTGCCGGCGCGGCCGCGCTGCTGCCGTCCTCGCTGGCGCTGATCGTCCACCAGTTCCCCGAGGTCGGCGCTCGCGCTCGCGCGCTCGGCGTGTGGGGCGGGATGAGCGGGGTCGGGCTCGCGGCCGGCCCGGTGCTCGGCGGGCTCGCCGTGGGCCTGGCCGACTGGCGGCTGGTGTTCGCCGTCAACGTGCCCGTCGGCCTGATCGCGATCTGGCTGACCCACCGCCACGTCACGGAGACCACGCCGCACCGGACCACCCGCCTCGACGTCGTCGGGCAGATCCTCGGCACGGCGGCGCTGGCCGCGTTGGTCGCGGGCTTCATCGAAGCGGGGCACGCCGGCTGGACCGACGCGACCACTTTGGTGCTGATCGGCGTGGGGGTGGTCGCCGGGATCGCGTTCGTGGCGGCGGAAAAGGTGATCACCGCGCCGGTGCTGCCGCTCGGGGTGCTGAAGGTCCGGTCCTTCGCGGTCGCGACGGCCATCGGCGGCCTGTTCAACTTCTGCCTCTACGGCACGCTGTTCTGCCTCGCCTTGTTCCTGCAGCGCGTCTGGCACCTCGACGCGCTCGTCGCCGGCCTCGCGCTGGTGCCGCTCACGCTGTCGGTGGGCCTCAACGCCTTCTTCAGCGGACGGCTCACCCACCGCTTCGGCGAACGGCTGCCGATCGTCGCCGGCGGCGTCGTCGCGCTCGTGGGCGCGGCCGGCCTCGCGCTGCTGCCCGCCACGTCGTCGCCGGTGCCGCTGGTGGTGTTCTCCGTGGTCTTCGGGTGCTGTTCGCTCGCGATGCCCGCGATGACGTCGCTGGCCATGAACGCGTTGCCCGGCAAGGCAGGCATCGCGGCGGGGGTGCTCAACGCGGCGCGCCAGACCGGGGGCGCGATCGGTGTCGCGCTCGTCGGCGGGTTGCTGCCTGGTGTGGCGATGTGGGTCGTCGCGGCCGGGTATGCGGGGGTCGTGGCACTGACGGGGCTGCTGGGCGGAAATCAGTCGTCGTAGGGGTCGTCGACCTCGGCTCGGCCCACGTCGTCGAGGGTGCGCGAGTGGTCGATCACCGCGAAGACCGCACCGTCGGGGTCGGCGAGGATCGCCATGCGGCCGAAGGCCGTGTCGTACGGCTCGATCACCACGGTGCCCCCGAGCATCAGCGCCTGACCGGCCGTCGCGTCGCAGCCGCGGGCCGGGTCGACCTCGAAGTACACGAGCCAGTGCGGGGGAGTGTCGCGCGCGTACTCCGGGCCCATCACGTAGCGGTAGAGCACGGGCGTGTGCTCGATGAGGTATTCCGTGTAGTCGACGCTGTCGCCGTCGCCGATCTGGTGGCTCGAGTAGTTGAAAAGCTTGGTGTAGAAGTGATCAGCCGCCGCGCCGTCGTGGGCGTTGAGGTCGGCGCCGCTGAAGGTGTTGGGGATGCCGGTCAAGAACCGCCAGTCCGGCGGCGCCTCCCAGAACACCACGGGCGCGCCCGCGGCGTCGATCGCGTGCAGGATGTTGCCGCGGTCGGGGATCGCGACGGGACCGAGCGTCACCCGGCCGCCCAGGTGCTCCACCCATTCGGCCGCGCTCGCCGTGTGCGGCACCGAGACGTGCAGCGTCCAGCCCGGCGCGCTGTGGACCCCGGCCTGGTAGAGCCCGCCGGTCGGTTCACCGGCGAGCGACGAGATCCAGTAACGGCCGGTGGGTGCGGCGGGGTCGCGGCGCGCGGCGAACTGCCAGCCGAACAGGCCGGTGTAGAACTGCTGCGACACCGCTTCGTCCCGGCAGGCCACTTCGATCCAGCACGGGAGGCCGGCCGGAATCGGACGTGAACTGGCCGAACCGACGGTCATCGCGGCCTCCCTCTCGGTGAGGAGGAAAGTCTATGCGGTGCCCGTGATTTTTTCCCTGTGAGCCGCGGAACCCGGAACCGGTTCGGGGCTCTCGTCGTTGGAGGAGTTCGTGCGATGGTTCTCCCGCTCCCCGCGCGGCTCCCGTGCGACGGAGGTCTTGCCGAGCCCCAATATCTGGTACTACCAGCAGGCCTACGAGGTGGAGAACCGCGCGCAGGACGTCGACGACGAGATCTGGCGCGTGCTGCGCGAGGAGTGCGACTGGACCGGTCGTGACGTCCTGGATCTCGGTTGTGGTGACGGATTCCACTTGCCGCGCTTCGCTCTTGACGCGCGTTCGGTACTCGGTGTGGAGCCGCACCCACCGCTGGCGCGAGACGCGGCGAAGCGGGTGCAGGAACTGCCGAACGTGTCAGTGCGCGAAGGCCGCGCGCAACGGCTGCCGGTCGAAGACGCGAGCGTCGACGTGGTGCACGCGCGCACGGCGTACTTCTTCGGGCCCGGCTGCGAACCGGGGCTGCGCGAAGCGGAACGCGTGCTGCGGCCCGGCGGTTCGATCCTGATCGTGGACCTCGACGCGACGAGCGAGCCCTCCGGCGGGTGGCTGCGCGCCGATCTTCCGCACTACGACCCGGCCGAGGTAGAGCGGTTCTTCGACGGACAGGGTTTCCGCCTGCGCCGGGTGGCCACTCGTTGGCGGTTCGCCGACCACGCCGCGCTGGAGTCGGTGCTGAAGATCGAGTTCAGCGCGCAAGTGGCCGCGCGAGCCGTCGCCGAGGTGCGTCGCCGCACTCTCGGCTCGGACGTGACGCTGCCGGTGGGCTACCGCGTGCACACGCGGATCAAGCCCACCGGCCTCGTCCTGCCGGGTCACTCCGCGGCTTCCGGTGACTCGTCTTCCTCGACCTCGCCGAGGATCGTGTAGATCGAGCGGCGTGCTTCGTTGAGCACGTCGACCACCCGGGCCTGCTGGCCCGCGCTGCCGGCGCGCATCACCTGCACGACCGCCGCCGCGAGCGTGGCGCCCGCCTTGCGCAGATCGACCTCGACGGGGTCGACGTCCTCGGCGAAGTGCTCCCACGGCGGGGTGCCGGTCTGCTGCTCCGCGGCCGCGCGGCCCTCGTCGGTGAGTTCGAACAGCTTCTTGCCGTTCTCGTCGTTGCTCACGACCAGACCTTCGTCGGCCAGCATCTGCAGCGTCGGGTAGATCGAGCCGGGGCTGGGCTTCCAGAAGCCGCCACTGCGCTCGCCGATCTCGCGGATGATCTCGTAGCCGTGCCGCGGCTGTTCCGCGAGCAGGGTCAGGATCGCGACGCGGACGTCACCGCGCCGGCCGCGACGCGGGCCGCCGTGGCCTCGCCGTCCGCCGGGACCGTGACCGCGCCGGCCGCCGCGCCCCATCGGGCCGCCGGGGCCGAAGCCGAAGTCGCCGAACTCGCGGCCGAAGGGGCCGAAAGCGGGACGACCGTGTTCTCCGTGTTGGTGCGCGCCTCGCGCACCGGGGTAAGGGTGCCTCATGTCAGTGTTCCTTCTGTGTTGTCTGCCCCGCCTCCGGCAGGGCGAACGGTTGCGACTGGTTCACGATATATCGGAAACGATCGCGATGCAACCTGCCGACTGCCGGGGACCTGCGCGAGGGGTGTTTGCGGTGGTCGGAGATACTCGAAGGAGTAAGAAGACGCCCTGAGACGACCTGGGAGACCCGACCCCCCATGCTGGACCGAGTGGTCATCGACGCCCTGTTCCCCGCGGATCTGCCCGAGCCGGAGCACTGGGAACAGCAGTACTCGGCGCGGCCGCTGCCCGCCGGCGCGCAGGTGACCCGGTTCGGCCCGTCGCCCACCGGGTTCGTGCACATCGGCGGCATCTACGTGGCCACGATCGACCAGGACATCGCGCGCCGGTCCGGTGGCCGCTACCTCGTGCGCGTCGAGGACACCGACCAGTCGCGCGAGGTCGAGGGCGCGCTGGAGCAGTTCGAGCGCGGCTTCACCTACTTCGGCCTGCAGGCTGACGAAGACACGCTGCGCGGCGGCGACTACGGCCCGTACCAGCAGTCGGCTCGGGAGCAGATCTACCTGACGTACGTGCGCCAGCTGCTGCGCGAAGGCCGCGCGTACATCGACTTCGCGACGAAGGACGAGCTCGCGTCCATCACCGCGCGCCAGCAGGCCACGAAGCTGCCCACCGGCTACTACGGCTCGTGGGCGCTCTGGCGCGACGCTTCGGCGCAGGACGTGCAGGCCAAACTCGACGCCGGCGAGCCGTGGGTCGTCCGCTTCCGCGCCCCCGACGACACCGGCGCCCGCGTGCGCTTCACCGACGCCATCCGCGGCACGATCGAAGCCGAGGCCAACCGCAACGACGTGGTGATCCTCAAGAGCTCCGACCAGAGCCCCCGGCTGCCGACGTACCACTTCGCGCACGCCGTGGACGACCACCTCATGCGCGTGAACCTCGTCATCCGCGGCGACGAGTGGATCTCGTCCGTGCCGGTGCACCAGCAGCTGTTCGACGCGCTCGGCTTCGAGCCCATCACCTACGCCCACATCGCCCCGCTGATGAAGCAGGAGGGCGGCAGCAAGCGCAAGCTGTCGAAGCGCAAGGACCCCGAGGCGTCGGTCGATTTCTACATCGAGGCCGGCTACCCGGTCGAGGCCGTGCTCTACTACCTGCGCGGCCTCGCCAACGGCCGCCTCGCCGAAATGCCGCTGACACAGGCGCTCGACGAGCCGATCAACCTCGCCGAAATGGGCGTCGCCGGCCCACTCGTCGACCTGGTCAAGCTCGACGACATCTCGGCCGACCACATCGCGACCCTCTCGGGCACGGACATCCTCGCCGCCGTGCGCACGTGGGCCGAGCGGTTCGACCCGGAGCTGCTGTCGGTGCTTTCCTCGTCCGAGGACCTGGCGCTTCGGGCGCTGGCCGTCGAACGCGAAGGCGCCGAGAACCCGCGCAAGGACCTCAAGAAGTGGAGCGAGTTCCGCGCGGTCTACGGCTTCTTCTTCCCCCAACTGCACACCCCGGCCACCGGCCCGTCCGACGAACGCATCGCGGCGCTGGGCGTGGCCCCCGACGTGGTGCGCGCCGTGGCGTCCGACTTCGTCGCGAACTACCAGCAACTCGACGACGGCCAGGAGTGGTTCCAGCAGATCCGCGACGTCGCGGCCAAACACGGTTTCGCCAAGAACGCCAAGGAACTGAAGAAGAACCCCGATGCGTTCCCGGGTTCGATCCGTGAGGCGTCGCAGATCATCCGCATCGCGATCACCGGCTCGACCCGCAGCCCGGACCTGCACTCGATCACGCAGGCCCTGGGCCGCGAGGAGACGCTGCGGCGCTTCGAAACCCTCACCAGCTGACGGGGTTCACGAACCTCCGCTTGTCGGTCGCGGAAGGCGTGGTGGGTGATCAGCCGAGGTTGATCACCGGCCTTTCGGCTGGACTGTGGTTTTCGTC
This sequence comes from Amycolatopsis sp. NPDC004368, assembly GCF_053602515.1. Lineage (NCBI taxonomy): Bacteria > Bacillati > Actinomycetota > Actinomycetes > Pseudonocardiales > Pseudonocardiaceae > Amycolatopsis > Amycolatopsis sp. NPDC004368. The sequence continues at coordinate 208,156 of NZ_JBSGDT010000005.1, forward strand.
GCCCGGACCGCTCGAAACCCTCACGAAGCGATCTCCTGCCTCACCTGGTCATCGATCCGTGCCGCTCGTCGGCACAGCGGCTCGACCGTCGCGACGGCCTTGAGCAGGCGGGTCCGCAGAGCGGGCTCGGTGATCAGCCGCAGGTTGATCTCCACGTTCAGCCGGGCTGTCGTCGCGGCAGCCCGCGCTGCTTCGCTGGCTGCGGCGACGTCGGTGAGCACGTTCCGGTTCGCGATCGGCAGCAGGTCCTCGGCCAGGTCCATCAGCTCGAGAGCCAGGGCGAGCACGGCGGCGGGTGGCTCGGCGGCCGCCGCCGTGGCCGTGGTGATCGAGGTGGTGCGGTGGGCGCGTTCGGCGCCAGTGGTCTGCGGCAGGCGGTACGCGACGGCGACGGCGGCGAACGCGGTCGCGTCGTCGTCGGCGAGGGTCAGCGCCGCGGAGCGGGCGGCGTCGGCCGAAGCCAGCACAGCCTCGACGGACGTGGCGTGGTCTGCATAACGCGGGCCGGTCGTGTAGCGGCCGACCATGCCGAGCAGGGCCGCGGCCTGGGCGGCATGCAGGGCGGCCGTCGCGCCGCCGCCCGGGGTGGGGGAGCGGGCGGCGAGCGCGGTGAGGAAGTCGCCGATCGGCAGCGCGGCCGTCATTGGAAGACCACGGTGCGGCCGCCGTCCACGATAATGCGGTTTTCGGTGTGGCAGCGCACGGCACGGGCGAGCGCGCGGGTCTCCGCGCCACGTCCGCGCGCGGCGAGCTGGTCCGGTGTCAGCGAATGGTCGACGCGGATGAGCTCCTGGTCGATGATCGGGCCCTCGTCGAGGTCAGCCGTGACGTAGTGCGCGGTGGCCCCGATGACCTTCACCCCGCGAGCGTGGGCTTGGTGGTACGGCTTGGCGCCCTTGAAGCTCGGCAGCATCGAGTGGTGGATGTTGATCGCCTTGCCGTCGAGCTGCTTGCACAGATCGTCGGACAGGATCTGCATGTAGCGCGCGAGCACGACGAGGTCCACGTTCTCCTCCTGCACCAGCCGGATCAGCGCGGCCTCCGCCTCGGCCTTCGTGTCGCGGGTGACGGGGATGTGCTTGAACGGCACGCCGAAGCTGTCGGCGATCCGGCCGAGGTCGGGGTGGTTGGACACCACGGCGACGACGTCGAGGTTCAGCTCGCCGATCGAGTTGCGGAACAGCAGATCGTTGAGGCAGTGCGCGAACTTGCTCACCATCAGCACCGTGCGCGTGGGCTCGGCCGAGTCGGCGAGGCGCCAGTCGAGCGAGAACTGTGTTGCCACCGAAGAAAAGTCGCGCCGGAACGCGGCCAGGTCGAGCGGTTCCCCTGCCACCGAGGCGAACTCCAGCCGCAGGAAGAACCGGCCCGAGATCGGGTCGCCGAACTGCTGGCTCTGCAGGATCGTGAGCCCACGCTCCACAAGGAAACCCGAGACGGCATGGACGATGCCGGCGGTGTCCGGGCAGGACAGGGTCAAAACGGCGCGCTGGGTCACGATGCCTCCAGGACGGGACGGGTCGACGACGGACGGAGACCGGCGCGCAGCTGGGCGGCCAGGACGGTGTTGCGCAGCAGCCAGACGTCGGTCACCGGTCCGACGCCGCCGGGCACCGGGGTCAGCGCCCGCGCCCGGGCGGAGACCGACGCGTGGTCGACGTCGCCGACCAGCCGCACCCTGCCGTCGGCGCTCACCTGCGGATTGATGCCGACATCGAGCACGATGGCCCGGTCGCTCACGTGCTCGGCCTTCACGAGCCCGGCCTTGCCCGCAGCCACCACGAGCACGTCGGCCCAGCGCGTGTGCCGGCCGATGCCGGTGGTGCGGTCGGCCCACTCGTCCACGGACAACACGGTCGCTTGTCGTTCGTACGCAAGGGAAACCGCGGGCTTGCCGACGTTGTTCGAGCGTCCGACAACCACGATCAGCGACCGGTGGTAGAAGTCCGCGCGGTGCTCGCCGACGGAGTCGAGGTAGTTGTCGAGCAGGTGGAAAACCGAAGCGGCGGTCGACGGCACGAACCGCGGCACACCGAGCGCGAGCAGGCCGGCGTTCTCCGGGTGCACGGCTTCGACGTCCTTCGCCGGGTCGATCGCCCGGAAGACCACTGCCTCGTCCAGGTGCGGCGACAGGGGCCGCAGCACCAGGATCCCCGAGATCCCGGGGTCGGCGTTGAGCTCTTCGAGCACCGCGAGCAGCTGCGCCTGAGTGGTTTCCGCGCGCAGCCGCCGGTGCGTGTAGGGCACACCGACCTGCTCGGCGAGGCGCCGCAGCCGGCGTTCGTAGGCGGCCGCGCTGTAGTCGTCGCCGACCAGCACGGTCGCGAGGCCGACGCCGATTCCCCGGGCGGTCAGCAGCCCGACGTCGGTGACCAGGCCGGTCTTGAGGGCTTCGGCGCACACGCGCCCGTCGATGACTTCCGCACTCATCGAATGGTTACTCCTTGTCCGCGGAACACCGGGCGCGGTTGCGTCGGCGGTAGGTTGGGTCGACTCGGGAGGCGGGTGACGACTGATGAGCGACGACGTGGTGCTGCTCGACGCGGTGCCCGGTGCCGTCCTGCTGACCCGCGAAGGCGTGGTCACGGCCGTCAATGCCGAAGCGGAGGCTTTGCTCGGTGCAGGGCTCGTCGGCCGACCGGCACCCGCGGGCCTCGCCGGCGCCGGCGAGGCCGAGACGGAGGTGCGGCTCACCTCGGCTTCGGGTGCGGAGCTGCACGTGGCGTGCCAGTCCCGGCCGAACCCGGGCGGAGGGTTGGTGCACCTGCTTCGCGATGTCACGGAGCAACGGCTGCACAACCACCGTGTCGCGGCCCTGGCACGGACCGCGGCCCGGGTGTCGGCCCGCAGCACGATCAGCTCGCTGCTGCACACGATGGCCGAGGAAATCGACGCCGCCGACGGGATCGCGGCCGTGCAGATCATCACTTCCGAGCCCGGCGGTGAAAACATCGCGATCATGGGCGCGACGGGTTTCGCCGAGTACCCCGACTTCTTCGAGCGCCTGAAGGCCTGTCGTGACCTCGGGGCGCCGCTGGCGACATTGGCGACGATGGACACCGGCACTCAGTGGATCCAGCGGGACCGCAAGCGCTACATGCTCGAATCGAGCTTCTACGAGCCGATGCACGAGTACGTCGCCGACCTCGACTGGAGCGATTTCGTGGCCACACCGATCATCGCGCGCGAGCACCCCATCGGCGCGCTGCTCGTCTACGTGCGCTCCGGCTACGAGATCAAACCCGCGCTCACGGAGTTCCTCACCGCGATGGCCGAGCAGGCCGCGGTCGCGATCGACTACCACGAGCTGATCGAGCGCAGCCGCACGCAGGTGCGCGTCGACGAGCGGCAGCGGCTTGCGCGCGACCTGCACGATTCGGTGATCCAGCAGGTCTTCGCCATCGGCATGCAGGCCAAGGGAATCGAGGCGCTGGGCGCCCGCGGCGGGGCCGAGGCCGTCGTCCGCCAGGCCGTCGACATCCAGGACCTCGCGAAGTCCGTTCAGGGGGACTTGCGGGCCATCGTGCAGGGAATGCGGAAGTCGATCACGGCGCAGGGCGGGCTGCGCCGTGGGCTCGCCGCTCTCGCCGACGAGACGGCGGAACGAGCCGGCATCAGCGTCACGCTCCAGGTGGCCGCGGAGGCGGACGACCTCGACACCGCTCTCGCCGACGACCTGTACGACATCGTCTCCGAGGGAGTTCACAACGTGGTGAAACACGCGCACGCCCATGCCGTCACCGTGTCCGTGTCGGTCGACGGTGCGCGGGTTGCTGCGGTGGTCGAGGACGACGGCGTCGGCCCGGACGGGGATCCGCAAGGGTACGGGCTCGCGTCGATGCGCTACCGGGCTTCGCGGTGGGGTGGCACGATCCGGCTGCGGCGCGTCGGCGACCGCACGCGCCTGGCGGCGACGCTGAGCGCACGATCGGAAGAGGCGAAGTCGTGACACTGGGCGTGCTGATCGTCGACGACCACGCGATGGTCCGCCGGGGGCTCCTGAGCTTCCTCGCCGCGTTCGACGACATCGCGGCCGTCGGCGAGGCCGAGGACGGCGTGGATGCGCTGGTGACGCTGCGGCGGCTCGCCGGCGACAACCGGCTGCCCGACGTGGTGCTGCTCGACCTGATGATGCCGCGCATGGACGGCGTCGAGACGGCGAAGGCGATCGCGGCCGAGTTCCCCTCGGTGAAGACCGTGATCCTCACCGGGTTCAGCGAGCTCGAACGCGTGGACGCGGTGCTGGCACTGGGCACGGCGGGGTACCTGCTCAAGGACGCGGGCCCGGCCGAGGTGGAGGCCGCGATCCGGGCCGCCGCGCGGGACGAGCTGTTCATCGACCCCGCACTCGCGCGGGCCCTCGCGCCGGGAAACCGCGTGCGGCAGCCCAACGCGGTCGACTCGTTGAGCCCTCGGGAACGCGAGGTGCTCACGCTGGTGGGCGAAGGGCTGGCGAACCGGGAGATCGCGACGCGGTTGCGGATCAGCGAGCGGACGGCGCGCACCCACGTGAGCGCCGTGCTGGCGAAGCTTGGTTGTGCCACGCGTACGCAGGCGGCGATCGTCGCTGTGCGCACCGGGCTGGTCGAGGGCTGATCGCTCATCCGCGTCTCCTTCCGGGTGTCCCTTTCGACGCTAGGCAGCTCGCCGTTGCGGCGGATCCGGCATCACGCCCGACCGGTACTGGCCGAATGACGTAGACCGGGGTGGCCGTCGGGTCGATCCGGCGGCTCGCGAGCGGCCCTAACGTCGACGTGATCACACCCGATCCGGAAGGGGACCGACCGTGAAGTTCAGCGTCGAAAGCATGCGGACGCCGCCCGAGATTTACGCGTGGAGCCGTTTCGGCAGTCCCGAGTACACGGACTGGCTCGACGAGAGCATGTCGTGGAAGCAGACCTGCTACATCGGCGACTGGTCTTTTCTGTGGCAGCACCGGATTCGCGGAAAGGACGCGCTGCGTCTTTTGTCGGGGATCACCGTGAACACGTTCGAGAACTTCCGGGTCGGCCAGTCGAAACACGCCATCCACACCAACGTCGACGGAAAGGTGATCCACGAAGGAATCCTCACGCGCTTCGGCGACGACGATTTCGTGCTGCACGGCCGGGGCGGGTTCCTGGTGAACCACGAAGCCGCGTCGAGCGGTCACGACGTTTCGCTGACCCGGGAAGACTGGTTCATCTTCCAGGTCTCGGGGCCGACCGCACTCAAGGTGCTCTCGAAGCTCGCCGATCCCGAGAAACTGCTCGAGACGAGGTTCATGTGGGTCGCGCCGATCCGGATCGCCGGGCACGAGGTGTACGCGCTGCGCCAGGGGATGGCGGGGGAGATCGGGTTCGAGCTGCAGGGTCCTCGTGAGTTCGGGCAGGAGGTGTACGACGCCGTCGTCGAGGCAGGGCAGGAGTTCGGGATCCGGAAGCTGGGCGGGCGGGTGGCGATGATCAACCATCTGGAGGCGTCCTACCCCACCATTGCCACCGACTACATCCCGGCGATCTTCGACGAAGGGATGGCTGACTACCTGGAGGTGTTCCGCTCGTCGATGCCGGCTTTCGCGCAGCCCGCCTATGTGGCGGGCAGTTTCGAGGGGAAGCGGATCAGCGACTACTACCGCAGCCCGGTCGAGCTCGGCTGGGCCCGGACGATCAACTTCGACCACGAGTTCCGCGGCCGTACAGCGTTGATGGAGGAGAAGGCCAATCCGCGCCGAGTGCTGCGAACGCTGGTGTGGAACAGTGAAGACGTGCGCAAGGTCCACGACTCCTTGTTCGAGCCGGGACAGAACTACACGTACATGGAAATGCCGCGCGATCAGCGGGGAATGATGTGGGCCGACCGGGTCGAACGCGACGGAAACGTCGTCGGCGTCGCGACTTCCCGGGGTTACAGTTACTATTTCCGCCAAATGCTGTCCCTGGCGACGATCGACGTCGCGCACAGCGAGATCGGCACCGAGCTCACGGTCGTGTGGGGCAATCCGGGGAACCCGGAGCTGCCGATCCGCGTCACAGTCGCGCAGGCGCCGTACAAGCAGGACGACCGGCGGGGTGACCTGCGCAAGATCGCATGACGGCTCTCGCGATGGCTCCTTGCGCGGTGATGGGCATCCTCAACGTCACGCCGGATTCGTTCTCCGACGGCGACCGCTACGCCGCGCGTTCGGCGGCCGTGGCCCACGGCCTGGCGCTGTGGTCCGCCGGCGCGTCCTACGTCGACGTGGGCGGCGAATCCACGCGCCCGGGCGCCGAGCGCGTTCCGGTCGAGGAGGAACTGCCGCGGGTCGTGCCGGTCGTCGAGGAGCTGTGCTCGGCGGGCGTCGCCGTCAGCGTCGACACGACCCGCGCGGCCGTGGCGGAGGCTGCCCTCGCCGCCGGGGCCACGCTGGTGAACGACGTCAGCGGCGGCCTGGCCGACCCGGCCATGGCTCGGGTGGTGGCGGAGTCCGGGGCCTCGTGGGTCCTCACTCACTGGCGCGGGCCCAGCCGGCACATGAACTCGGCGGCGACGTACCCGTCCGATGTCGTCGGCACGGTCGTGGCCGAGCTCTCGGTGCGCGTCGAGGCCGCCCTCGCCGCCGGCGTGCGCGCGGAGCAGCTCATCCTTGACCCTGGCCTCGGCTTCGCGAAGCTGGCCCACCACGACTGGGCTGTGCTTTCGGGCCTGCGTGCCCTGGTGGGGCTGGGCTTCCCGGTGCTGGTCGGAGCCTCCCGCAAACGTTTTCTCGGCCACGCCGTGGACCGCCCCACCTGCGACCGCGACGCGGCTACGGCGGCCGTCACGGTCCTTGCCGCTCACGCCGGTGCGTGGGGCGTGCGGGTGCACGACGTTGCGGGGTCGGTGGACGCGGTGCGGGTGGTGGAGGCGGTGCGGGGTGCACGGGTTGGTGCGGTGTGAGTGGCTTGGCTCCCGTTGCGCCGCGGCCACGGCGGCTGTCGCGGTCCTGGCCGCGCGTGCGGTGGGGTTCCATGACCTTGATGGCGTAGGCCGCTGCGCGTGTGGTCGGGGTCCGGGGAACGCGGCCGTGATGCTCGGGGCGTGGGGTGCGGGCGGGGACGCGGGGCGTCCTCCGTGCTCGGCACCATGGGCAACGTGGGCGCCGTCGTCACCTTGGACCACCCGAACGGGTTTGACCGACATGTGGGATACTGGATCGGTTATGACTGCCCTCCCCCTTGTTTTCGATGCGCCCAAGCGCGGCCTGCCGCCGCGCCATCTTGCGGACCTTTCGGTGGCCGAGCGGGCCGCGGCGGTGGTGGAGCTGGGGGAGAAGGCGTTCCGCGCGAAGCAGTTGTCGAACCACTACTTCTCGCGGCTGACCGTCGACCCGGCCGACATGACGGACATTCCCGCGGCTGCGCGGGAGCGGCTCGTCGCGGATCTCATGCCGTCGCTGCTCACCGAGGTGCGCGCCCTGTCCGCCGACGGCGGCGCGACGCGCAAGACGCTCTGGCGCGCCCACGACGGCACGCTGCTCGAAAGCGTCCTCATGCGCTACCCGGACCGCGCGACGCTCTGCATCTCCAGCCAGGCCGGCTGCGGCATGGCGTGCCCCTTCTGCGCGACCGGCCAGGGCGGCCTCGACCGCAACCTCTCGACGGCCGAGATCGTGGACCAGGTCCGCTCCGCCGCCGCGGTCATGCGCGACGGCGCAATGCCCGGCGGCCCCGGCCGCCTCTCGAACATCGTCTTCATGGGCATGGGTGAACCGCTCGCGAACTACAAGCGGGTGGTGGCCGCGGTGCGGCGGATCACGGATCCTTCCCCCGAGGGCCTGGGGATCGGGCAGCGTTCGGTGACGGTGTCGACGGTGGGTCTGGCCCCGGCGATCCGGAAGCTGGCGGACGAGAAGATGCAGGTGCGGCTGGCGGTGTCGCTGCACACGCCGGATGACGAGCTGCGCGACACGCTGGTGCCGGTGAACAACCGCTGGTCGGTGGACGAGGTCCTCGAGGCAGCGCGGTATTACGCGGACACGTCGGGCCGCCGGGTGTCGATCGAGTACGCGCTCATCCGGGACATCAACGACCAGCCGTGGCGCGCGGAACTGCTGGCGAAGCGGTTGCGCAAGCACCTGGGCCAGCTCGTGCACGTGAACGTGATCCCGCTGAACCCGACGCCGGGCAGCAAGTGGGACGCCTCCCCGAAGCCGGTGGAGCGCGAGTTCGTACGGTTGGTCAACGCCGGTGGTGTGGCGTGCACGGTGCGCGACACGCGGGGTCAGGACATTGCTGCCGCGTGTGGGCAGTTGGCTGCTGAAGGCTGAGTTTTTCGTTCGGTGATGGAGAAGTCGTTGTGATCGCTACCCCGTGCCTGCTGGACCCGGCGGCGGAAGAACTGAAGCTCGCGGGCGGGAGCACCGCCATCGACGTGGCCCGCACGGCCCGCACGCTGCTGGGCGAGCGGTTCGATTCGGAGAGCTTCATGTACGTGCTGATGCGCGCGTACGCGGTGGACTTCCACGCCGCACGTGACGCCTCGCGCTGGCAGGGCTTCGGCGAAAGCCGGCGGGCGCTGTCGGATGCGGATCTGGAAGTGCTGCTCGCGCCCTGGCTCGCCACGAATTGAGCAAGGCGCGCTCGACACGCTGGTGAAGCGGCTTGTCGACCCCGTGATGAAAGATGCGCGGTTCAAGCGGCTCGGCGGTTTCGAAACCGGTCGAGTTCGGCTGGGGCCGATGGGGACCAAGCTCAAGGCACCCGAAGGTCTCCGCATTGATCATCCGGCGATGAGCTCTCGGCGGAGGGTTCGGCTGGATCACGCCGAACTGGAAGACCTGATCGCCCGCGGTGCCGACCGGGACCTCCTGGAATGGTTACGCCGACGGCTGCACACGCGTCCCCACCCCGGAGCACCCACCCGCCGCCAGTTGACGACGGGTGGGTCCGGTGATCACTGCCCCAACGGCCCCGGATCGGTGAGCAGCCAGCCGGCGATGCGATCCGCGATCATCATCGTCGTGACGTTCGTCGGGGCGCTGGGCGCGAGCGGCATGATCGACGCGTCGGCGACGAGCAGGCCTTCGATGCCGTGCACCCGGCCGCGGTTGTCGACGACCGGGCCCATCGCCACCGTGGACGTCGGGTGGGCGTAGACGTCCAGCTGTTCCAGCACCGCGCGCTCCAGCCCCTCGTCGGAGACATCCGGCCCCGGCGTCATCTCCCGGTCGACCACCTTGGCGAACGCCGGTGACGTGCCGATGCGGCGGGACAGCCGGACGGCCTCGAGCATCCGCTCCTTGTCACGCGGCGTCGCCAGCAGGTTGTACGAGATGGCGGGTGCGCCGTGCGGGTTCCGGGGGTCGAGGCGGACCTGGCCGCGGGACTCCGGCTGGGTCACCGACACGGCCAGTACCATCGCGCCGCCCGTGGGGCTCGCGGCCGGGTCGAACAGGTGGGTGGCCGAGATGTGCACGTCGAGATCGCCCGGGAGTGCGCTGGACGACGAGGTCCAGAGGATCGCGCCCGCCGCGGGGTGCATCGAGTTGGCGTCCGGCCGCAGGGCGTAGACGTTGTAGTAGAAGGGGTGTTCCTGCAAGCCGTCGCCGACCGGCAGGTCGGCGACCACCTCGATGCCGAGCGAGCCGAGGTGGTCGGCGGGGCCGATGCCGGACCGCATCAGCACGGCGGGGCTGCCGTAGGCGCCGGCGGCCAGCACGACCGTGCCCGCCCGGAACTCCGTGCCGTCGGCCGCGACGACGCCCACCGCCTTGCGGCCGTCCAGCAGCACGTGCGAGACCTCGGTGTTGTCGACGATCCGCAGCCCGGACCTGCTCCGGACGCCATCGTCGAGGAAGGCGATGCCGGTGTTGATCCGCCGGCCGGAGATCACGTTCAGCGGATACGGCCCGACACCCTCCGGCGCGGCACCGTTGAAGTCCTCCACCCGGCCGAAGCCGAGTTCGGCCGCGCCCTCGATGAAGGCCAGCTGTGACGGCGTGAGCTCCTCGGGCCGGCGGGTGCGGATCGGCAGCGGGCCACTGCGGCCGCGGAGCTCGTCGCCGCCGTCGGTGGTGTTCTCGATCGCGCGGAACGACGGGAGCACCTCGTCCCACGTCCAGCCCTCGATTCCCGCCGCCGCCCACTTGGCGAAGTCGGCGGGACGGCTGCGGATCGCCACCGCGGCGTTGACCGCCGATGAGCCGCCCAGCGCCTTGCCCCGGATCGCCGGGATGCGCCGGCCCAGCTGGCCGCTGTCGGCGGTGTACCCCCAGTCGTGCCCGTCGGGCCCGCCCACGGTGTCGGCATCGGCGAGGTCGGCCGGGTAGAGGTTCGGGGGAAACGAGCGCCCGGCCTCGATCAGGACCACCGAGCGCCCACCCGCGCTCAAGCGGTTCGCGAGCACCGCACCGGCCGACCCGCCACCGACGATCAGGTAGTCGGAACCCGCGCTCATCGCCCGGATCCCGTCGCCAGGACCCGGCTGGCGCCGAACGGCACCCTCCGGTCTCGATGCTTGCGCTGGGGGTGCCTGATCAGCACGTGATCACTCCTCGATGGGCCGGTCGCCGCGGGCAGGTAAAAGACAGCACTACTGACAGTACCGTCTCTTTACTATCTGTACCTGTCTTGAGAAGCGGGAAACCAGTCTCCATCGGCTCAGATTTCACCGAAATCGTTGCCGGCCCGGCAGACGCGACCGAGGGGCCGCACCCGCTCGGGCACGGCCCCTCGGCGCTGAAAACACCGTGTGATGGGGACGGAAGGGATCACACGGAGTCGAGGTCGGCACTGCCCCGGGCCAGCGCCGCCCGGCTGACGCCCAGCACGCAGCCGAGCGACAGCAGCGAAACCAGGCAGACGTAGACGGCGACCGAGACGACCGTGCCGGTGGCCCGCGCCAGCGAAGCCGCGATGATCGGGGCGAGCGCGCCGCCCAGCAGCACACCCATCTGGAAACTGGTCGACGCGGCGCTGAAGCGCACCCGGGCGTCGAACATCTCCACGATGAACGTGGCCTGCGGGCCGTAGCTGACGCTGAAGAAGACCGCGCCCACGACGTAAGCCCCCAGCACGGCGGCGAAGTTGCCGCTCGCGACCGCGAGGATCGTCGGGTAGATCCACACGGCCATCGCCGCGAGGCCCACCAGGATCATGCGGCGCCGGCCGAACCGTTCGCTCATGGAGCCGAAGTAAGGCAGCGCCGCGCACGCGACCACCCCGGAGATCATGATGGCGGTGAGCAGCGAAGCCCGGTCCATCGACTTCGAGGAGGCGGCGTAGCTCAGGGCGTAGGTGTTGACGATGTAGTAGTAGGCGCCGGTGCTGATCATCGACCCGATCGCGAGCAGGATCTGCTTGGGGTACGCGCGGATCGCCGTGATCAGCGGCGCGCGCTGCTCTTCCTTGCGCTCTCGGACCTTCTCGAAGACCGGTGTCTCGCGCAGCCGCAGCCGCACCACGAGCCCCACGACCACCAGGGCGATGCTGACGAGGAACGGGATCCGCCAGCCCCACGCCATGAACTGCTGCTCGGGCAGCTGGGAGACCAGCAGGAAGATCAGCGTGGACAGGACCAGCCCGGCCGGGACCCCGACCTGCGGCAGACTGCCGTAGAGGCCGCGTTTGCGTGGCGACGCGTATTCCACGGCCGTGAGCACCGCGCCGCCCCATTCGCCGCCGACGCCGAAGCCCTGCACGAGGCGCAGCAGCACCATGAGGATCGGTGCCCACACGCCTACCTGCGCGTAGGTGGGCAGCACGCCCATGAGGAACGTCGCGAACCCCATCATCGTCAGCGACAGGACCAGCATCTTCTTGCGGCCGATGCGGTCGCCGAAGTGGCCGAGGATGATGCCGCCGACCGGCCGGGCGCCGAACCCGATCGCGAACGTGGAGAACGCGAGCAGCGAACCGGCGAGCGGGTCGGCGGACGGGAAGTACAGCGGCGCGATGACCAGGGCGGCGGCGATCCCGTAGAGCTGGAAGTCGTACCACTCGATGGTCGTGCCGATCAGCACCGAGAGCGCGACCCGGCGCATGGGTGGCCGGGCGTGTGTCCCGGGGGCCTCCGTCGTCGCCGGTGCTCCCGCACCCGGCGTCGGCTCACTGGCCATGGAGCTCTCCTCGTCGCTTTGGGGACGGCGGGGAGCACCGTCCGAACCTGATGACTGCACTGGCATTCAGGAGCGAGGGCGGCCGCGTGGCGGTGGCTGGTGTCGGCCGTTCGCGAGATCGACCGGCCGGAGTCCCCGGTCGATGGTTAATGAACGTTAATTAATGGGGGTGGAAAGAGACGATAGTCTGGATGCTGTGACCAAGTCAACGGCCGTCTCGCCGCAGGCCGTGCACGAAGCTGCTCGCGACCTGTTCGCGAGGCAGGGCTACCGCGGCACGTCGATGAAGGACATCGCGCAGGTCCTGGCGGTCTCGGCGCCGAACCTCTACAACCACGTCCCGTCGAAGCAGGATCTGCTCTACCGGATCATGGACGTGGCGATGGACCGCGCCCTGACCGCGCTCGCCACGGCCCTCGACGGCGTGACGGACCTGGCCGACCAGCTGCGGCGCGCCACTGAGGTCACGGTGCTGGACTTCCTCGAGAACCCTGCCGAGGTCACGGTCTGCAACAGCGAGATCCGCAACCTCGACACCCCGCTGCGCCAGGCCATCATCGACAAACGCGACGCCTACGGCGCGCAAATCCTCTCGATCGTCGACCGTGGGTGCGCGCAAGGCCTGTTCGACGTGCCCGAGCCGCGGGTCGCGTCGTTCGCGATCCTGGAGATGGGCAACAACGCGAAGGCGTGGTTCCACCCGGACGGGCACTACAGCGCGGCGGAAGTGGCCGCGCTGTACGGCACTTTCGCCCTGCGGATCGTCGGCTACCGGCTCCCGTAGCTCACGCGCGTTCCGCGCCCGCCAGGAGCCGTTCGGCCATCGCGCGGGCCAACCGCACGGGTTCGGCGTTCTTCGCGGCTTTCGAACCGGCCAGGCCGCCGTCGTAGCGCACGGCGAGCTGCGGGATGAGGGCGTGCGGGTCCGCGATGCCGGCCGCGCCCAGCTCGCGGGACCAGTTCTCTTCGACGCACGATCGGGAATCCAACAGCGCGCCACGCCGCCGCGTCAACGCTTGTGCGTAACCGTGACCGCGGAAACGGTCCTCAGGCGATGGCGAGGATTTCCCCGTGCAGCAAGGAAATCCAGCCGTCCGGATTGTCCGTCCAGCGGCGCCACGCGGCGGAGATCTCGTCGAGTTCCTCCTGGGTCGCCAGGCCGTCGCGCAGGGATTGGGCGGCGATGTCCGACTCGAGGATGCGGTCGGCCCACATGCCGCCCCAGTAGGTGCGGGCGTCGGGGGTCGCGAAGCACCACGTGGTGGACGACGGGCGGACGTCGGTGAAGCCCGCGGCGTGGGCCCACGCCAGGAGACGACGGCCGGCGTCCGGTTCGCCGCCGTTGGCGCGGGCGGCGCGCTGGTAGAGCGCGAGCCAGCGGTCGAGGACCGGGTCGGCCGGGTACCACGTGAAGGCGGCGTAGTCGGAGTCCCGCGCGGCGACCACGCCGCCGGGCCGGCAGACGCGCCGCATCTCCCGCAGGGCCTGCACCGGGTCGGCCACGTGCTGCAGCACCTGGTGCGCGTGGACGATGTCGAACGTGTCGTCGGGGAAGTCGAGGCCATGGACGTCGCCGACCACGAAGTCGATGTTGTCCTGGCCGCGGCGCCCGGCTTCGGCCCGGCCGAGGTCGCGCGCGGTTTCCGTGAGTTCGACGGCGGTGACCCGGCCCGGCGCGACCAGAGCGGCCAGTTCGGCCGTGATCGTGCCGGCGCCGCTGCCGATTTCGAGCAACGTCTGCCCGGGCGCGAGCCGCGGGAGCAGGTACGCGGCGGAGTTCTCCGCGGTCCGCTGCCGGTGCGAGCGCAGGACGGACTCCTGATAGCCGTGCGTGTAAGCCGCCATGGCGCCAACCTAGCCCAGGGGCTACAGCACCTCGAAGACCTCGACCTTCACCGTCGACTGCGTGCGTTCTCCGCGTGCGACAGTCACCACCCGGTTGAGCCACTCCGTCTCCGGGCTGCCCGCTTCGAACAGCAGGCATTCGCGGAAGTAGTACGAGTCCGGGTCCACCGGCTCGCCCGCCGCCATGCGCCGCAGGACCTCGGCCGGGCCGTGGCGCAGGCCGCGGCCGGTCACGTAGACGAGGTCGCCGTGCTCCGTGCGCAGGGTGGTGCGCACGTCGATCTCGGCCACGCCGTCGGGGCGGATGAGCTGGTAGTCGGCGCCGCCGGGCAGCACCTCGCCGCTCAGGCGTTCCCCGGTGAAGGTCCCGCCGAGGACGTCGATCACGCGGCGCTCGCCGTGGGGTCCGTTGTGGACGAACTTCGGCGCGGCGAGCCGCACGTCGAGGGTGAACAGGGGCGCGAGGTCGAGCACGGGTGCTCCTTCGGTGGTTGTAGTACACTCGTGTACGAAACATTCGTACACGAGAGATCAGCGCCGTGTCGAGGTGTTGTGTCGAGAACGGAGGAGTGGTGGTCCGTGCCGAGCGAACCGGGTTGCGAGGCAACCACGTGATCATCTTGCGCAGGGCCGTCCAGGCCACCACCGCGTGCTGGCAGGAGCGCATCACCGAGATCACGCCGCCCCAGTACACGGTGCTGCTCGCGCTGGAGGCCAACCCCCGGGCGAGCCTCACCGAGGTCACCGCGGTGACCATGATCGACTCCGCCACGCTCACGCCGCTGGTCTCCCGGCTCGTCGAACGCGGGCTGCTGACCCGCACGACCGACCCGGCCAGCGCGCGCCGGAAGCTGCTCGGGCTCACCGAGGAAGGTGCGGCGTTGCTCAAAAAGGTCAAACCTCGCGCCCGGGCGGCCGAGAAGGCGAGCCTCGAACCGTTGAGCGCCGAAGAGCGCGAGCAGCTGCTGGCGCTGACCACGAAGATCGTCGAACACCACCGAGGACGGAACTCCTGATGACCGACCCGGCCGTGGCGCGCAGCGCCGAGCTCGAGGCCGAGATCCTCAAGTCGCCGGCCGACTTCCGCGTGCTCACCGGCGACCGGCCGACCGGGCCGCTGCACCTGGGGCACTACTTCGGCACCCTGCAGAACCGAGTTCGTCTGCAGAACCAGGGCGTCGACACGATCCTCGTGATCGCCGACTACCAGGTGCTGACGGACCGCGACGTCGCCGACGACCTGCCCGGCCACGTGCGGGAGCTGGTGCTCGACTACCTCGCCGTGGGCATCGACCCCGAGCGTTCGACGGTGTTCACCCACAGCGCGCTGCCCGCGCTCAACCAGCTGCTGCTGCCGTTCCTGAGCCTCGTGACCGTGCCCGAGCTGCAACGCAACCCGACCGTGAAGGAGGAGATCGCGCACTCGCACCAGGGTTCGGTGAGCGGCCTGATGTTCACCTACCCGGTGCACCAGGCGGCGGACATCCTGTTCTGCAAGGCCAATCTCGTGCCCGTCGGGCGTGACCAGCTGCCGCACCTCGAGGTGACGCGGACCATCGCCCGCCGCTTCAACGACCGGTACGGCCCCGTTTTCCCCGAGCCGGAGGCGTTGTTGTCGGCGGCGCCGTCGCTGCTCGGCACCGACGGCCGGAAGATGAGCAAGAGCCGCGGCAACGCGATCGCCCTGCGGGCCAGTGCGGACGAGACCGCGCGGCTCATCAAGGGCGCGAAAACCGACTCCGACCGCGTGATCACCTACGATCCCGAGCAGCGGCCCGAGGTGTCGAGCCTGGTGCTGCTGGCCGCGTTGTGCCGGGGCGTCGTGCCGTCGGAAATCGCGCAGGAGGTGGGTGGCGGCGGTGGTGGCGTGCTCAAGCGCGTGGTGACCGAAGCCGTCAACGACTACTTCGCGCCGATCCGGCAGCGCCGGGCGGAGTTCGCCGGCGATCCGGCGCTGGTGTCCGAGCTGCTGCGCGACGGCAACCTGCGCGCGTCCGCCGCGGCGGACGCGACGCTGGCCGAGGTGCGGGAGGCGATGGCGACGGTCTACTGAGGACCGTTTTCGGACTCGTCTTCCGTCGCGATCGGTTCAACTTCGCCTCCGGTGGCCGGCGCCGCGGTACACGGGCGGGTTGCACGTCACCGGCACCAGAAACGGATGCTGAGGGACCGCATCGCGTCGCAGGTGCCTTCGGAGCGCCTCGGTCAGCCGGAGGACATCGCCGAGGTCGTCGCCTTCCTGGCCGGCCCCGGGCCGCTGGGTCAACGGCCAGAACATCTTCGCCAACGGCGGAGCTATCTGACCCGCTGGACGGGCCGACGCGACGGGGAGGGGAGCCGAGGGGGTTCCCCTCCTCTCTTGTGTGTCCGTGGTTGTCGCCGGCGTGCTCAGTGGCTCGCCCGGTGCGCCGACGTCGTCACCGCGGCGTAGACGACCGAGTACCTGCGTACGCGCTGACGGGGAATGCCGCCCATGCTCCATTGTGGACAATTCCGGACGACGATTCCGTGCGTCTCGGGTTGTGCGACTTTGACGAGAAACTCACGGTCTGCCGTAGTGGTCACATGACGGTGAGTGGCGGCCGATCACCCATCCCTAGGATCACTCCGAAGAGTGGAAGGGGGAGCATTCCGCCAAGTGGGCGCGGGACCACCCTTGCGCAGCGTAAGAAAACCGAGCGCAACCCAGCGCGTTACATCACTCTTTAGTGGTGAAATTGCGGAAAACGTGGTCACAAACTCGGCTGACCGGCGCGCACCGCAGCGGATCTTGCTTTGCAATTCCGGGCCCCCTTGATAGCGTCGCGTTCCTCGCCGGTGATCGACAGTTGCGTCGGGTCACGCGTGGATTCGGGGATCCGCGGGCGGGTTCCATTCTTGGTGTTCGAAAGGACAATTCATGCGTTCTGCCCTGCTGCGCGGACGGACCCTCGTGGTCGCCGCTCCAGCCCTCGCCCTGCTCGCCACCGCCGCCCCCTCGGCGGTCGCCGCCGACGCGCCCGCCGGGTCGGCCTACGGTGCGTCCGCGTCGGTCTCGCTGCTCGCGGGAGTGCTGGGGGACAAGGGAATCTCCGTGGAGACGGGCAAGATCGCGCCGTCGAACACCGACGGTCCCACGTCGGCCGAGGTGGTGAACGTGCCGCTGAAGGGCCTCGTCACGGCGAAGGCGGTGAGCAGCTCGGCCAAGAAGACCGAGGGCCAGGTCGCGTCGAAGGCCTCGATCGTCGACGCCACGCTGCCCGTGCTCACCCCGCTCGCGGGCGCGACACCGAAGGCGCGCGTGATCAGCTCCGAGTGCACGTCGACGGCCGACGGCATCAAGGCCTCCTCCGAGCTCGCCGGCCTCGACCTCGGCCGCATCGGCAAGCTGCCCGTGGGCACCGCGCCGAACCAGAAGCTCGGCGTTCCGGGCGTGGTGCAGGTGATCGTGAACGAGCAGATCAAGCACGAAGACGGCTCGTTGACGGTCAACGCCCTGCACGTGAAGCTCCTCGGC
Source organism: Amycolatopsis sp. NPDC004368 (assembly GCF_053602515.1). Taxonomy (NCBI): domain Bacteria; kingdom Bacillati; phylum Actinomycetota; class Actinomycetes; order Pseudonocardiales; family Pseudonocardiaceae; genus Amycolatopsis; species Amycolatopsis sp. NPDC004368. The sequence goes on from NZ_JBSGDT010000005.1 coordinate 225,552, forward strand.
GGCAAGGCCACCGGTGCGCTGGGCAGCGGCGACATCGTCCTCGCCTCCGCCACCTGCGCGAAGGTCGCCGCGACGCCGAGCGAGCCCACGAAGCCCACCGCGCCCGCGAAGCCGCCGGCCCAGGGCCCCGGCCAGGTCACGGTGATCCCGGCCGGCGCGCCGGAAACCGGTGACGGCTCGCTCGCCACCGTCTTCGCCCAGTGAGCGCGGTGAACGACCGCCCGGTGATCCGCCGCCGCCTCGGGTTCTTCGCGCTGCTGGTGGCGCTCGTCGCCACCTTCGCGCTGTCCGGCTGCGGCGCGGCGCCGGCCCCGGCGCAGCAGCCGGCCGCGCCCGCGAGCGCCGCACCGCAGCTCGGGCTCTCCCGCTCGGTGCCGGTGTCGCTCGACGTGCCGAGCATCGATGCGCACTCGTCGCTGGTGCAGCTGGGCCTCAACGCCGACAAGACCGTGCAGGTCCCGCCGGTGACCGAACCGCTGCAGGCGGGCTGGTACGAAAACAGCCCGACGCCGGGCCAGGTCGGCCCCGCCGTGGTGCTCGGGCACATCGACGGCAACCACCAGAAGGGCATCTTCTGGCGCCTGCACGAGGTCAAGAAGGGCGACCAGGTCGTGATCGGGCGCCAGGACGGGTCGAAGGCCACGTTCACCGTCACGAAGGTCGACCAGATCGCGAAGAAGGAATTCCCCACCGAAGCGGTCTACGGCAACACCAGCGACCCGCAGATCCGCCTCATCACGTGCGGCGGGGCGTTCGACGCCGCCGCGCACAGCTACCTCGACAACATCATCGTCTACGGCTCGCTCAACACGTAGGCGTCCCGGACCAGGGCCCTGCCGACTCGCGCTCGGGCGAGTCGACAGGGCCCTGCCCTTTCCCACCCCCGTGGTATCTCACGCCGCTGCGGCTGCTGTCGTCAGCAGGGCCGCGCCTGCCGGCGTCAGCTCCGCCGGCACCTGCTGCCCGACGAGCCCGAGCCGCGCCGGGCGCACGAGCCCCTCGTGGGCCAGGGCGTGGGCGGCGAACTGATCGCAGCACGGCAGACCGTCCACGAACAGGTCCGGTTCGGCACTGCACGTCACCCGCGCGCGCCCGGCGGCGACGGCCCGCAACATCGCGATCCCGCGTGAGCTGGTTTCCATGGCTGCCTTCTGAAGTCGCTCCTTACCTCTACGTCGAAGCTGAGGCCGCCGTTTCGACATCGCCGCCCCTACTGTGTCGATTGTTACCGATCCGACCACAGTCACGGCCGAATGACTTCGCAGCAACGGTTACGTGCCGCGAGGGGGTCGGCCTACTTTTGGTCGGATCAGTAACTTGGCGGGAGAAGCCGCGATGTGACGGGAGTGCCCATGCTGATCGACGACCTGCAAGCCGTCCTGCCGCCCGAGGTCCTCGTGCGTGATCCCGACGTGCTGCGCGGGTTCGCCCACGACGAGGCCGAGTGGGCACCGTGGGCGCTGCCCGAGGTCGTGGTGCGGCCGCGCTCGGCCGAGGACGTGCAGGCCGCGGTGCAGGTGTGCGTGAAACACGGCGCGCCCGTGGTCACGCGCGGCGCCGGCACCGGGCTGTCCGGCGGCGCCAACGCCGTGGCCGGCTGCGTCGTGCTGGTCACCGACCGCATGACGGCGATCCACGAGATCGACCCGGTCGAACGCCTCGCGGTGGTCGGGCCCGGCGTCGTGAACGACGCCCTGCGCGCGGCCTGCGCGGAGCACGGCCTCTGGTACCCGCCCGACCCGGCGAGCTCCCCGTGGTCGACGATCGGCGGCAATGTCGCCACCAACGCTGGCGGCGTGTGCTGCGTGAAGTACGGCGTCACTCGGGATTACGTGCTCGGCCTCCAGGTCGTCACCGGCACCGGTGAGCTCGTGCGGCTCGGACGCCGCACCGCGAAGGGCGTGGCGGGTTACGACCTGGCCGGCCTGATGGTCGGGTCCGAGGGCACGCTCGGCGTGATCACCGAGATCACCGTGCGCCTGCGCGGCAAGCGCGCGCCCGAGCGCACCGTGGCGGGCTACTTCGACTCCACGGTCGCCGCGGGTGAGGCGGCCGCGGCGATCCGCGCGGCCGGCGTGGTGCCCTCGGCGCTCGAACTCGTCGACCGGCACTGCCTGGTGGCCGTGGACGAGTGGAAGAACATGGGCCTTTCGGCCGACGCCGAGGTGGTGCTGCTGGGCCGCAGCGACGCCCCGGGCGCGGCGGGGGAGCACGAGGCCACCGTGATGCTGGAGTGCTTCGAAAAGGCAGGCGCGAGCTGGGCGGCACAGTCGTCGGACCAGGCGGAGGCCGACGCGTTGTTCGCCGCGCGGCGCTTGGCCTACCCGGCGCTGGAGCGGCTCGGCCCGGTGCTCACCGAGGACGTCTGCGTGCCCACGCACCTCGTGCCCGAGATGCTCGCCCGCATCGACCTCGCGGCGAAGCGGCACAACACGCACATCGCCAACGTGGCCCACATCGGCGACGGCAACCTGCACCCGTTGCTCAGCACCCCCCTCGGCGACGAGGACGCGCGCCGGCGCGCGCAGGCCGCGTTCGACGACATCGTGGCCGACGCGCTGGCGCTGGGCGGCACCGTGACCGGCGAGCACGGCGTGGGGCTGCTCAAGCGGACCGGCCTGGAAAACGAGCTCGCACCGGCCGTGCTCCAGATGCACCGAGCCGTGAAAAACGCGCTCGACCCCCACGGAATCCTCAATCCCGGGAAGGTTTTCGCTTTTCACTCGGTCGAGTGAAAGTAAATAGTCCTCAAAGGACAGTAAAGGTGCTGTGACGGTTCTCTCGTAACCGATCTTTGAAGTTGGTTGCCACAGGCAACCAACTTGCTTAGCCTAGCTAAGGGAACGAGAGAAAGGTTTGACCGTGGCTGAGCGCAGAACGTATTCACTCGCGGAACTGGGCCCGCGATACAAGTGGATCGCGCTGTCCAACACGACGCTGGGCATGCTGATCGCGACGATCAACTCGTCGATCGTGCTCATCGCCCTGCCCGACATCTTCAAGGGCATCGGGATCAACCCGCTGGAGCCGGCGAACACCAGCTACCTGCTGTGGATGATCATGGGCTTCCTGGTGGTCACCGCCGTGCTGGTGGTGAGCTTCGGGCGGCTGGGGGACATGTACGGCCGCGCCAGGATGTACAACCTCGGCTTCGCGGTGTTCACGGTGTCGTCGATCTTCCTCGCCATCACCTGGTTCGACGGTGACGCGGCGGCCCTGTGGCTCATCGGCTGGCGCATCGTGCAGGGCATCGGCGGCGCGTTCCTCATGGCCAACTCTTCGGCCATCCTCACCGACGCGTTCCCGGCCAACCAGCGTGGTCTCGCCCTGGGCATGAACGGTGTCGCGGCCATCGCCGGCTCGTTCCTCGGCCTGGTCGTCGGCGGTGTGCTCGCGCCCGTCGACTGGAACCTGATCTTCCTGGTGTCGGTGCCGTTCGGCATCGTCGGCACCATCTGGGCGTACGTGAAGCTGCACGACACCGGCGTGCGCAAGCACGCGAAGATGGACTGGTGGGGCAACATCACCTTCGCGGTCGGCCTCATCGCCGTGCTCGTGGGCATCACCTACGGCATCCAGCCCTACGGCTCCTCGCCCACCGGCTGGGGCAGCCCGATGGTGCTCGCGTGCCTCATCGGCGGCGTCGCGGTGCTGATCGCGTTCGTGGTCATCGAGACCAAGGTGGCCAACCCGCTGTTCCGGCTTTCGCTGTTCCGGATCCGCTCGTTCAGCTGGGGCAACCTGGCGAACCTCACGGCTTCGCTCGGCCGCGGCGGCCTGCAGTTCATCCTGATCATCTGGCTGCAGGGCATCTGGCTGCCGCAGCACGGCTACACCTTCGAGCAGACCCCGCTGTGGGCCGGCATCTACATGCTGCCCATGACCGTGGGCTTCCTGGTGTCCGCGCCGACGGCCGGCATCCTGTCCGACCGCATCGGCAGCCGGCTGCTCGCCTCCAGCGGACTGGTGATCACCGCGGCGACGTTCCTGTTGCTGATCCTGCTGCCGGTGAACTTCAACTACTGGGCCTTCGCGGCGATCCTGCTCATCAACGGCATCGGCATGGGCATGTTCTCCTCGCCCAACCGCGCCGAGGTCATGAACAGCCTGCCGGCGGACGCCCGCGGTTCCGGCGCGGGCATGATGACCACCTTCCAGAACGCGGCCATGGTGCTCTCGATCGGCTTCTTCTTCAGCCTGATCATCGCCGGTCTCTCCGACAACCTGCCCAACGCGATGTTCCAGGGCCTCACCGCCCACGGCGTGCCGGCCGCGTCGGCGAACCAGGTTGCGCACCTGCCCGCGGTGGCCGTGTTGTTCGCCGCGTTCCTCGGTTACAACCCGATCCAGCAGCTGCTGGGTGGCCAGCTGGGCAGCCTGCCGCCGGACCAGGCGTCGTTCCTGACCGGGCGCAGCTTCTTCCCGAACCTGATCTCGGGACCGTTCCAGGACGGGTTGGCCGTGGCGTTCGGCTTCGCCATCGTGGTGTGCCTGATCGGCGCGGTGGCTTCGGTGCTGACGAAGGACAAGGGCAAGACTTCGGAATCGGTGGGGGAGGAGCTGGCGGCCGTCGCCGGCGAGTCCGGTGCCGGGCCGAGCGAGCTGGTGGCGCCCACCAGCGAACGCTGAGACCACTTCTGGGTGCACGGGCCGCTCCGGGACTACGGTTCCGGGGCGGCCCCTCTTATGCCGGGACGGGTTCCTTGGCAGGGACGGGTTTTGCCGGCTTCGCCGTGACCCGGCGGCCGAGCGCGATCATCGGCAGCTCCACCCAGCGGTACAGCAGATCGGCCATCAGCAACGCGACGGCCGTCACGCCCACCGCGGTGAGCGTGCGCGGGTGCGCCAGCTGCGGCACGAGCCCCGCGAGCGTCCAGCCGGCGATGGACTGGATGAGGTAGAGCGAGTACGACCGCTCCCCGATGAACCGCAGCGGCGTGATCGACAGGAGTTTCGCCGGCGGCCCGCCCGCGACCAGGGACGGCAGCAGCAGGGCCACGAGCACCGCGTAGGTCGTGCCGAGGGCGACTCCGCCGTCGTCGTGCAGCGCGGCGGTGAGGTCGGTGAAGAACACCTGCGTCACCACGATCGCCGCGGCCACCACGATGCCCGCCGCCGGGTGCGTGAAGGGCTTGAGAACCGCGAATCCTCGCTTGTGGTGCAGCGCGATCGCCACGGTGCACCCGATCACGATCGACGAGTACGCCCCGGAGTACGGCAGCACCGGCACCAACGCGACGAGCGCGACCACCAGGCCGAGCGCGAGGCTGACCCTTCTGGCGAAGCGGAGGCGGGCGACCCCGAAGGCGAGCAACGGCCACACCAGGTAGAACTTCTGCTCCACCCCGAGCGTCCACGCCACGCCGAACACCCCGACGACGTGGAACTCGTTGAGGAACGTCGCGAACCAGGGCAGCGCCCCCAGCAGCCCGCTCGACCGCAGCTCCCCGCGCGCGAACGTGACCACGACGAAGATCGCGAGCACGACGTAGTACACCGGCAGGATCCGGAAGGCCCGCCGCAGGTAGAAATTCCTGAGCGACAGACGGCCGTTGCGGTCTTCCGCGCGCAACGCGAGCGTCGTGATGAGGAACCCGGAGAGCACGAAGAACACGTGCACGCCGATCCAGCCGTTCGCGCGCACCCAGGCACTGCCCCCGAAGTGGAACAGCACCACGAGCACCGCCGCGATGGCCCGCACCCCGTCGAGCGCCGGAAACCGCCTGGTGGCGAGGTAGGTTTCGTGGCTCATCAGCATGAGGTCCCCCATCCGCCGCCCGAGTGCTTGCGTACTGTAATTGGATCTCGGGGGCGTTCACTCGTTGGGGTGACGCGTGCTGATCAAGCCGGAACGGCCGGTTCGACCTACCAGCCGAACGACGCCGAACCGATCTTCACCGGATTCTTCGGCGCGCCGTCCAACGGTCCGTCGGGATCCGTCGGCACGATGCCGTCCGCCACCATCCGGTCGATCACCCCCATCCCGCGCACGACCTTCCCCAGCACCGAGTACTGGGCCGGGATGTGGGCGAAGGAATGGACTATGAAGAACTCCGACCCGTTCGTGCCCGGGCCCTGGTTCCCCATCGCGATCGTGCCGCGGTCGTAGGTCTCCGCGCCCGAGACCTCGTCCGGGAACTTGTAGCCCGGCCCGCCCTTTTCGACCTCGTACAGGTCACCGCACTGGAGGACGCCGAGGCGTTCGGAATCGGACAGGCGCCAGCACTGGGAACGGTCGTAGAAGTGCTGCAGGACCAGCGACACCATGTTCGCCACGGCGCACGGAGCTGCCCCGGCACGGTTCAGGCGCACGGTGACCGGGCCGTAGTTGAAGTGGAAGGTCACGTCGACCGTGCCGCGCGTCAAGGCGAAGGGCAGCGGGCGCAGTACCGGCCGGGCCGCCGGGTTGTCCGGGGTCGGGGTGAAGGTGCAGCCGACCACAGGCGCCGCAGCAGAAACGGCGGCAGACGCAGCAGTGGCCGGCCCGGCGAACAACGCCAGACCGGCCACGACCGAAAGAACGAGAGCGACCCAGCGTGACTTCATAGCCCCGCAAGGTAGCGAAGATCGACCTACTTGCGCCAGGCCGTGCGGCGCTTGCGGAAGTCGAGCACGAGCAACAGGGCGAGGAACGCGGCGAGGCCGATGAGCCACACGTTCTCGGTGTTGTTCTCGTGGTTGCCCTTGAGCATGAGCAGCAGGATGACCACGCTGACCCAGCCGGCGACGCGCGTGGCGGTCGGGAACGAGCCGTGCCAGCCCCACTCGGCCGACGGCTCGTCGCGCGGGTCCACCGCGGGGCGCTTCTCGATCGCCTTGCCTGCCACGATCACTCCTCCTGACCCGCTCAACCTCGTACGGCGCAATGATCCCACACCCCCGGGTGCGCCGCGGAGACGGGCCGTGCGTCGGCGGGCGATAATGGCGCGCGATGACTACCTCGCGAAGCGTCCTCGTGCTCGGTTCGACCGGGTCCGTCGGGGCACAGGCCCTCGACGTCGCCGCCCGTTACCCCCACCTGTTCACCGTCGCGGGCATCGCCGCGGGCGGGTCCGACCCGCAGGCGCTCGCCGCGCAGGCCCTGGCCCACGGCGTGCAGGCCGTGGCCGTGAGCCGCCCGACGGTGGTCGAAGACCTGCAGCTCGCGTTGTACGCCGAGGCGCAGCATCGTGGCTACTCGAAGGGCGAGTTCCGCATCCCGCGCATCTTCGCCGGTGCCGACGCCGTGACGGAGCTCATCGACTCCGTCAACGTGGACGTGATCCTCAACGCACTGCCGGGCTCGCAGGGGCTCGGCCCGACGCTGAAGGCGTTGGCCACCGGCTCGACGCTCGCGCTGGCCAACAAGGAGTCCCTTATCGCGGGCGGGCCGCTGGTGCTCGCGGCGGCCAAACCGGGGCAGCTCGTGCCGGTGGACTCCGAGCACTCGGCCATCGCGCAGGCCCTGCGCGCCGGGCGGGACAACGAGGTGGCGCGCCTGGTGCTCACGGCGTCGGGTGGGCCGTTCCGGGGCAAGAAGCGCGAGGACCTCACGGACGTCACCGTCGAGCAGGCCATGGCGCACCCCACGTGGTCCATGGGCCCGGTCATCACCATCAACTCGGCCACGCTGATCAACAAGGGCCTCGAGCTGATCGAGGCCGCGCTGCTGTTCGGCATCGAGCCCGCGCGCATCGACGTGACCGTGCACCCGCAGTCGATCGTGCACTCGATGGTGACGTTCACCGACGGCTCGACCATCGCCCAGGCCAGCCCGCCCGACATGCGGCTGCCGATCGCGCTGGCGCTGCACTGGCCCGAGCGCGTGCCCGGCGTGGCCGCGGCGTGCTCGTGGGACACGGCCGCCAGCTGGACGTTCGAACCGCTCGACAACGAGGCCTTCCCCTCGGTGGAGCTCGCGCGCCACGTCGGCACCGTCGGCGGCTGCCTGCCCGCCGTCTACAACGCGGCGAACGAGGAGGCGGTGGCGGCCTTCCTGGCGCAGAACAGCAGCTTCACGTCGATTGTGGACACTGTTTCGCAGGTGGTGGAAGCCGCTGACGAATGGCGCCGCGAGCCTCGCGACGTCGACGACGTACTCGCCGCCGAGCGCTGGGCTCGGGCGCGCGCCGGATCGATGCTGGGTAAGGGGAAGTAGCGCGTGCTCGTCAAGAACATTCTCGGGGTGGTGCTGTTCGCCCTGGGCATCTGCCTCTCCGTCGCGCTGCACGAGGCCGGCCACATGGTCACGGCCAAGATGTTCGGGATGAAGGTCCGCCGGTACTTCATCGGGTTCGGGCCCACGATCTTCTCCTTCCGCCGCGGCGAGACCGAGTACGGCGCGAAGTGGATCCCGCTCGGCGGGTTCTGCGACATCGCCGGCATGACCGCGCTCGACGAGGTGACGCCCGACGAGGCGCCGCGTGCGATGTGGCGGTTCAAGACGTGGAAGCGCACCGTCGTGATGTCGGCCGGTTCGATCACGCACTTCATCCTCGGCTTCATCGTGCTCTACCTGATGTCGATCACGATGGGCCTGCCGAACATCGCGGCCGCGTCGGAGCCGTGGCCGCCAGTCATCCAGAGCACGTCCTGCGCCCGCACGGCCACCACCCCGCAGCAGCTCAACGACCTCACGTGCCCGCCGGGGGCGCCCACTCCGGCAAAAACCGCCGGACTCAAGGAAGGCGACAAGATCGTCGCCGTCGCGGGCAAGCCCACCCCGAGCTGGACCGACGTGCTGCAGGTCGTACAGGACGCGAAGGGCGTCACGCCGATCACCGTGCAGCGCGGCAACCAGACCCTGACCTTGCAGGTGGACATCCCCCGCGTGCAGCGCCTGGGCACCGACGGCAAGGTGCACGAGGTCGGCATGATGGGCGCGTCCACCGTGACCCCGCCGCAGTACCTGCACTACAACGGCATCACCGGCATCGGCGCCACGTTCTCCTTCACCGGCGACATGTTCGCCCAGACCGCCGTGCGGCTCGTGCAGTTCCCGGAGCGCGTGCCCGGCGTGGTCAACGCCATCTTCGGCGGCGAGCGCGACCCCAACGGGCCCGTCAGCGTCGTCGGCGCCAGCCGCATCGGCGGCGAGGCCGTGGAGCAGGGGCTCTGGGAGATCTTCTTCTTCCTGCTGGCCAGCCTGAACTTCTTCATCGGCGTGTTCAACCTGCTGCCCCTGCTGCCGCTGGACGGTGGGCACATCGCCGTCGCCTGGTACGAGAGGGTGCGCGACTGGTTGCGCGGGTTGCGCGGCAAGGCGGCCGGGGGACCGGTCGACTACACGAAGCTGTCGGCGATCACGATGGTGCTCGTCGTCGTCGGCGGTGGCGTGACTCTACTGACGGTCGTCGCGGACATCGTGAACCCGATTCGCTTGCAGTAGCGCGTCCCACCGGTCGGGGCAGCACCCGGCCGGTGGGCCCCCGACCGGGCGTAACGCTGCTCACCGTGACGGTTGACTTCGTTGAGGCAGGGCCGGATGGAGTAGGTAGGCTGGGGGGCGTGACCGTCGCTCTGGGTATGCCCGCACTGCCGCCCCCCGTCCTCGCCGAGCGCCGCAAGACCCGCCAGCTCCACGTGGGTTCCGTCGGTGTCGGCAGCGACTTCCCCATCTCCGTCCAGTCGATGACGACGACGCTGACCTCCGACGTCAACGCCACCCTCCAGCAGATCGCCGAGCTCACCGCGGCCGGCTGCGACATCGTGCGCGTCGCGTGCCCGTCGGCCGACGACGCCGAGGCGCTGCCCGCGATCGCGAAGAAGTCGCAGATCCCCGTGATCGCCGACATCCACTTCCAGCCCAAGTACGTGTTCGCCGCGATCGAGGCCGGCTGCGCGGCGGTGCGCGTGAACCCGGGCAACATCCGCAAGTTCGACGACCAGGTCAAGGAGATCGCGCAGGCCGCGAAGGACCACGGCACGCCGATCCGCATCGGCGTCAACGCCGGTTCCCTCGACAAGCGCCTGCTCGAGAAGTACGGCAAGGCCACACCCGAGGCCCTGGCCGAGTCGGCGATGTGGGAAGCGTCGCTGTTCGCCGAGCACGACTTCCACGACATCAAGATCTCGGTCAAGCACAACGACCCGGTCGTGATGGTCCGCGCGTACGAGCTGCTCGCCGAGCAGTGCGACTACCCGCTGCACCTCGGCGTCACCGAGGCCGGCCCCGCCTTCCAGGGCACGATCAAGTCGGCCGTCGCCTTCGGTGCGCTGCTGCGCCAGGGCATCGGCGACACCATCCGCGTGTCGCTCTCGGCCCCGCCGGTCGAAGAGGTCAAGGTCGGCGCGCAGATCCTGCAGTCGCTGAACCTGCGGCCGCGCAAGCTGGAGATCGTGTCGTGCCCCTCGTGCGGCCGCGCGCAGGTGGACGTCTACACGCTCGCCGACCAGGTCACGGCCGGTCTGGAGGGCATGGAGATCCCGCTGCGCGTCGCCGTGATGGGCTGCGTCGTCAACGGCCCGGGCGAGGCCCGCGAGGCCGACCTGGGTGTCGCGTCCGGCAACGGCAAGGGCCAGATCTTCGTGAAGGGCGAGGTCATCAAGACCGTGCCCGAGCACGCGATCGTCGAGACGTTGATCGAAGAGGCCATGCGGATCGCCGAGGAAGCGGGCGAGGGCATCGGCGAGGGTTCGCCGAGCGTGACGGTGGGCTGACGTTCTTCTTCGGGCCGGCCCTGGGACGCGTTCCCGGGGCCGGCTTTTTCAGCCCTGCAGGTGGTGCTGCGCGGCGTCCCTGATCTGCATCCGGACGTTCTCCAGCGCCGCGGCGACCTCGTCGATCTGCAGGGCCGCCAGCTGGATCGCGCCCTGGATCGCGGTGGCCGACGTCGTCTCGCCGAGGAGCCCGAGCACCTGGGACTGCAGGTCCTCCAGCTCGCCCTTCGTCGCGAGGGCGATGCCGGTGGGCACCTGGTCGGCCAGCAGTTCGAGCTGCTGGGCCTGCTCCTGGATCGTCACGCACGCGTCCTTTCTCCGTGGCCCCCGGTGTCCGTGGTAGCAGAAAGAGGGAGCTCGCGGCCTACGCTGGTCAGGTGAGTCACAGCTGGGCCACCCGCTTGCCGCACCCGGTGCTGCGGCCGCTGGTCACGCGCTACATCGGCTACGCCCAGGACGACGTCACGCTAACCGTCCACCGAGGGCTGCCGTCGCGGCACGTGACGCTGATCGTCAGCCTGGAGCAGCCGATCCGCTTCGCCGGCCTGCCCGGCGCGGGCACGCTGCAGGCCCTGGTCGGCGGCCTGCACACCGCACCCGCGTTCATCACGCAGGACCGCGTGCAACGGGGCCTGCACATCGAGCTCGACCCGCTGGGCGTGCGCGCGCTGCTCGGCGTCACGGCCGCGGAGCTGAGCGGCAGCGTCGTGGACCTCGCCGCGTTCGGCCGGCCGTGGTCGCTGCTGCCGGCGCGCCTGCACGAAGCGCACGACTGGGCGGCCCGCTTCGCCGTGCTGGACGAGGTCCTCGCCGGCGCGGCCCGGGTGACTCCCGAGCCACCTCCCGAACTGGGGGAGGCTTGGCGGCGGCTGCGCCGCTCGCGGGGCTCCGTGCGGGTCACCGACCTGGCCTCGGAGGTCGGCTGGAGCCGCCGCCACCTGGGCGAGCGCTTCCGCGCCGAAGTCGGCCTCGCCCCGAAGCAGGCCGCGCGCGTGCTGCGCTTCGAACACGCCGGCCGCCTGCTGCGCTCGGGCACGTCCGACCTGGCCTCGATCGCCGTCGAGGCGGGCTACTACGACCAGGCGCACCTGTCGAACGAGTGGCGAGCGCTGGCGGGGTGCTCACCGCGGACGTGGATCGCGGAGGAACTCCCGTTTCTCCAAGACGACGGCTCGGCCGCGGAGACAGACTCGACCGCATGACACCTCAACCGAACGTTTGGCCCGCTCTTCGCTATGACGATGCCCCGGCGGCCGTGCGGTTCCTCGTCGACGTCCTCGGGTTCGAGGAGACGCTCGTGGTGCCCGGGGGCGCCGAGCGGGCCATCGCGCACGCCGAGCTGCGCTGGCCCGAAGGGGGCGGCGTGATGCTCGGCAGCACCGGTGGCCCGGCCGACGACGTGCACGACGCCATGAAACCCGGCACCGGTGCGGTGTACGTGGTCTCCGACCAGGTGGACGCCATCCACGCGCGCGTGCGGGCCGCGGGTGGTGACATCACGCTCGAACCGCACGACACCGACTACGGATCGCACACCTTCAGCCTGCGTGACCCCGAGGGCAACAGCTGGACGATCGGCACGTACCGCGGCGCCTGAGATCTCAGTGGCTGGCGCCGAGCACGCCGAGGAACGCGAGGCGGTCGGCGGTGTCCGTGCCGGGCACGGGAACGAACAGCGCCAGGATCTGCGACCGGTTCTCCTCCAGCAGCGCCTGGCAGTCGAGCTCGAGCAGGCCCGTTTCGGGGTGCTGGACGCGTTTGCGGCGGCTGCGCAGCACGGCGACGTCGTGCGCGGACCACAGCTCGGCGAATTCCGCGCTGTCCCGCAGCAGCCGGTCGACCAGGGCCTGGGCTCGCGCGTCGCCCCGGCGGACCAGGGCCGAGCGCAGGTCCGCGGCCAGCAGGCGGGATTCCTCGGCCTGGTCTTCGGGTGGGTAGGCAGCTCGGGCTTCCGGCGACGTGAACCAGCGGTAGACGACGCTGCGCTCCGGCCCTTCGAGGTGGCTGTGGTCGCCGAAGACGGTGGTGGCGAGGGCGTTCTGCGCGAGGACCTCGCCGAGGTCGGTCATCACCTGCGCGGGCATGTCGTGCAGGCGGTCGAGCAGGCCGAGGAGCACGGGGGAGACGTGGTCGTCGGTCGAGAGCCGGTCGGGCGCGGTGTGGCCGGCGAGCCGGAAGAGGTGGTCGCGCTCGTCGAGCGTCAAGCGCAGTGCGCGGGTCAGGCCGCGCAGCACCGACGCCGTCGGCTGCGGGGCGCGGGCCTGCTCCAGGCGCGTGTAGTAGTCCGTGGAGATGCCCGCGCGGGCGGCCACCTCCTCACGGCGCAGGCCGGGTGTGCGGCGCCGTGTCGTGGACGTGACCCCCGCCTCGGCCGGGGTGAGCGCTTCGCGTCGCACCCGCATGAAGTGGGCGAGCTGTCCGGAGTCCATGCACCCAGTGTCGACCCGCCGGCGTCGGCCAGCCAGGGACGGCCGGTCCCTGGGTGGAGCTCGCTCTGCCTACGCGCCCGCGCGCGGCCGAAAGTGGTGGATGAGGGATCGCCCTCGAACCACGACCTGAGGAGCAGCACCATGACTGAAAACAAGACCTGGTTTCTGACCGGGGCGTCGCGCGGACTGGGCGCTGCGTGGGCGCGGGCCGCGCTGCAGCGCGGCGACCGGGTCGCCGCCACCGCTCGCGACGCCGTCTCGCTCAAGCCGCTCGTCGACGAGTTCGGCGACCAGGTCCTGCCCCTGGGCTTCGACATCAAGGACGTGACGGCCGCGCGGGACGCCGTTGCGACCGCGGAGGCGCACTTCGGGGGCATCGACGTGCTGGTGAACAACGCCGGGCACATGCTTGTCGGCGCTGTCGAGGAAGCCACGGACGACCAGGTCCGCGAGCAGATGGAGACGAACTACCTCGGTTCGATGTGGACCACCCGCCCGGTGCTGCCGGGCATGCGCGCCCGCGGCGGCGGCCGCATCCTCCAGGTTTCCTCGCTCGGCGGGATCGTCGCCCTCCCGGCCCTCGGCCTCTACAACGCGTCGAAGTGGGCGCTGGAGGCGGCCAGCCAGTCGCTCTCGGTGGAGGTCGCGCCCCACAACATCAAGGTGACGCTCATCGAGCCGATCGTCTTCGAGACCGGCCTGGGCGCCAACTCGCCGCAGACCGAGCCGCACGAGGCCTACGCCGAGGCCCGCACCGCCCTGTTCTCCGGAGCGGCGCACATCGTGCCCGGCAAGATCGAAGCGACCGGCAAAGCCGTCCTGGAACTCGTCGACGCCGAAGAGCCGCCGCTGCGGGTGCTGTTCGGCATCGGTGGTCTGGACGAGGTCCGCGCCGAGTACGCCCGCCGCCTCGAGGGCTGGGAGCAGTGGGACCACATCTCCCGGCTCGCGCACGGCTCGACCGCCTCATGACCGGTACCGAAGGCACGACCGCCGGGCTGGCCTGGCAGTCCGAGGGGACCGGGCCGCTCGTGGTCTGGGCGCACGGGCTCACCCAGTCCGGTCGCTCCCAGGAAGACGTGGGCATGTTCGACTGGGGGCCGGTCGCGGCCTCCGGCCGGCAGCTCCTGCGCTACGACGCCCGCGGCCACGGCGCGTCGAGCGGCGAGGCGGACCCGGACCTGTACACGTGGCCCGCGCTGGCGGGGGACCTCCTCGGCCTGCTCGACGTGCTTTCCCCGGGCACTCGGGTCGCGGGCATCGGCACGTCCATGGGCACGGCGACCCTGCTGCACGCCGCGGTCCGCGCCCCCGGCCGCTTCAGCCGCCTGGTCGTCACCGCTCCGCCGACCGCCTGGGCCGCTCGCGCCGCCCAGCGCGACGCCTACGAGGCGACGGCCGACGCGCTGGAACGTGACGGGTTCGCCGCGTTCGCGAAGCTGGCGGCCGGCGGCCCGGTGCCACCGGCGTTCACCGGCCTGCCCGGCTACCCACCCGCGCCCCAGGTCGGCGACGGCCTGCTGCCCTCGGTCCTGCGCGGCGCCGCCCGCAGCGACCTGCCGTCGGAGGAGGAGCTCGCGAGCCTCGACCTGCCGGTGCTGGTCCTCGCCTGGTCCGGCGACCCGGTGCACCCCGTCCCGACGGCCGAGCGCCTCACATCGGTGCTGCCCGACGCCCGGCTGCACATCGCCGAGGCACCCGGGGCGACGCGGGAGTGGGGGGCGTTGGCGGCGGAGTTCCTGGCGGGATGAGTGCACGGTCGGTGGGGCACGTGGCTTGCGGTGCCCACCGCCGATCATCTCGCGGCGCTGCTGTTTGATGTCCGGTCGCGGATCGCGGGGAGCCGTGAGTGCGGCGTGCGTGGCCGCGATGGTCGTGGTGGGGCGAGGGGCGTGGTCGGTGCGGCATGTGCGCAGTGCCGATCGCCCCACCGCACCGCTGCTATTCGATGCTCGGCTGAGGATCACCGGGAGCCGTGAGTGCGGCGTGCGTGGCGGCCGTGGTCGTGGCGGGGTGACGGGCGCGGTTCGGGTGGCGCGCACGGACCCCGTGCCCACAGCCGATCACCTCCACCGCACCGCTGTTTGATGCTCGGCCGCGGATCACAGCCGTGAGTGCGGAGTGCGTGAGAGCCATGGTCGTGGCGGGCGCGTGGGCGGTGTGGCGCGTGCGGACTACGTGCGCAGTGCCGATCACCCCAGCGCACCGCTGCTGTTCGATGCTCGGCCGCGGATCACCGGGAGCGATGTGTGCGGGGAGCGTGGCCACCTTGGTCGTGGCGCGGTGACGGGCGCGGTTCGGGTGACGCGCACGGACCCCGTGCCCACAGCCGGCGAACAGCATACGAGGGCACGCGGTCCGGCCGGCGAACACGGACCGTGGCCCCGCCTGCCTCGACCGGTGGTCTGGGCCTGGTAGTTCGGCCACGAGACACCGGACGACCGGCGGCCTACTGAACCGGTCGTTCGAACGTCACCAGCAACCCGTCCACCCCTCCCGGCCCCACCCTGCCCTTCACATCCGCCGACGTGATCGCCTTCAGCTGCCACCCGTCGCGGGCGTGGTCGTTGAGGATGCGTTCCAGCTTGTCGCCCGACATTTTGCCGCCCAGGAGCTTCTCGCGGAGTTCGACGACCTTGTAGGTGTAGCGCTGCATGTGTCCGATTGTGCCGTTCATCTGAGCGTGTCGGTGGGCTTGCGTTCCGTTCATCCGCGTCATCTGGCACTCTGGACACTGTGTTGCGGCTTGCAGGTGCACGGCTGCTCGACGATCGGGACTATCCGGCAGTGCGCACCGCACTGGCCGCCGACCCGGTGAGCAGCTGCATGGTCAGCGCCAGGGTCGAGGCCGCGGGCCTCGACCCCTGGCGGCTCGGTGGCGAGCTCTGGGCCGCCGACGGCCGCCCGGGTAGGTCCACGCGGTTCCAGGGGCTGTGCTTCGCCGGGCCGAACCTGATTCCCTTGCGCGGCAACGCGTCGGCGCTGCGGTCGTTCGCCGATCGGGCGTTGCGGAGGCAGCGCACGTGCTCGTCGCTCGTCGGGCCGGCCGAGCAGGTGCTGGGGCTGTGGGACGAACTGCAGCGCGAGTGGGGGCCCGCGCGCGAGGTCCGCGGCGACCAGCCGCTCATGGCGCTCGACGGCAACCCGCTCGTGAAAGCCGACCCCCGCGTGCGCGCGGTGCGGCCCGACGAACTGGACCGCTACCTGCCCGCGGCCGTCGCGATGTTCATCGAAGAGGTGGGCGTCGACCCGCGCAGCGGTGACGGCGGCGCGAGCTACCGCGCCCGCGTGAGCGAGCTGATCGCGACCGGGCGAGCGTTCGCCCGGTTCGAGGACGGCGAAGTCGTGTTCAAGGCCGAGATCGGCGCCATGTCGGCGAGCGTCGGCCAGATCCAGGGCGTCTGGGTGCACCCCGAGCGCCGCGGCGGCGGCCTCGGCACGGCGGGCACGGCCGCGGTCGTCAACCGGCTCGTGCACGGCCTCGGCCGCACCGCGAGCCTGTACGTGAACGCGTTCAACGCACCCGCGCTCGCCGCCTACCGGCGCATCGGGTTCCAGCAGGTCGGGCAGTACGCGACCGTCCTGTTCTGAGCCCGATTCGCCCTTCCGGGTCGGCGTTTCGGCCCGGGACGCGCTCACCGGGCTGGTTCGATCGGACACCATGGCACCTGGTCGGCCACACCGCACCACTCAGCGAAAAGCAGCGGCCCTCACCGCCGCCCTGCTCGCCGCCCTGCCGCTCGCCGGCTGCGGCCTGTTCTCCTCCGATGGTCCGGACGACACCCTCGCCGCGTTCCTCACCGCCGTCGGCTCCGGTGACGTCGCCGCGGCCGCCGCGCTCACCGATTCGCCCGACGCCGCGAAGACCCTCCTCACGCAGGTCCGCGCAGCCCTCAAACCCCAGTCGGTCGAGGTGGCCGACGAATCCGTGCAGAAGTCGGGCGACACCGCCACCGGCGGCTACCGCCTCACCTGGCACCTGCCGAAGGGCCGCACCTGGACCTACACGTCCGACGCGCAGCTGCGCACGACCGAGGACGGCTGGCAGGTGCACTGGCAGCCCACCGTCCTGCACCCGCAGCTCGCGCCGTCGCAGAGCCTCGCGCTCGAGGTCGACCCGGCCGAGCCCGCGCCGGTGCTCGACCGCGACGGCTTCCCGTTGCTGCGCCCACAGACCGTGATCGGCGTGGTCGTCGACCCGGCGAAGACGGGCAACACCACGGCCGTCGCGACGAAGCTCGGTTCGGCGCTGCACCGCTTCGAGCCGACGGTCACGAGCCGCTCGGTCCTCGACGGCATCAAGGCCACCGAACCCGGCTCGGCCTACCCGGTGCTTTCCTTGCGCGACACCGACTACGAGCAGGTCAAGCCGACGATCTACGACCTGCCCGGCGTCCGGTTCACGAGCCAGGAACGCCTCCTGCCCGACCACCGCGACACCGGCCGCCAGATCCTGCCCGCCCTGCGCACGATGGTCGAACAGCAGGCCGCGGGCGGCGCGGGCTGGCGCATCGTCTCGCTCGACGTCACCGGCAGCGAGGCCAGCGAGCTCTACGCCGTGGCGCCCAAGGCCCCGCCGGCCGTGACCAGCACGCTCAGCACCCACGTCCAGACCGCCGCCGAACAAGCGCTGGCACCGGTGAAGACGGCCGCCGCGCTCGTGGCGCTGCAGCCGTCGACGGGACAGCTGCTGGCCGTCGCGCAGAACGCGCCCGCCGACGCGCAGGGCCCGCTCGCCCTCACCGGCCGCTTCCCGCCGGGGTCGACGTTCAAGATCGTCACCGCCACGGCCGCGCTCTCGGCCGGCCGTGTGAAGGCCGACTCACCGGTCGCCTGCCCCGGCACCACGGCGTTCGAGGGCCGCGTGGTGCCGAACGAAGGCCGGTTCGATCTGGGCACGGTGCCGCTGTCGAAGGCGTTCGCGCAGTCGTGCAACACGACCTTCGCGCAGCTCTCGGCCGCGCTCTCGCCGACCGCGCTCACCGACGCGGCGCGCTCGCTCGGCGTCGGCGCCGACTTCGTGATCCCCGGTCTCACGACCGTCACCGGGTCCGTGCCGAAGGCCGACTCCGAGGTGCAGCGCGCGGAGAACGGCTTCGGGCAGGGGACGGTGGTCACGAGCCCGTTCGGGATGGCACTCGCGGCCGCGACCGTCGAGTCGGGGAAGGCGCCGGTGCCGTCGCTCGTGCGCGGGCAGCCGGGGAAGGTCACCGGCCTCGGTCCGGCGCCGCGGCCCGGGGTGCTCGATGCCGTGCGCTCGATGATGCGCGACGTCGTGACCACCGGCACCGCCACCGGCCTGCGCGATCTGCCGGATGTGCGGGGGAAGACCGGCACGGCCCAGTTCGGCGACGGCACGCACTCCCACGGCTGGTTCGTCGGCTACCAGGGCGACCTGGCGTTCGCGGTGCTGCTGACCGACGCCGGGTCGTCGAAACCGGCCGTGGACGCGGCTCACCGGTTCCTCGCGGGAGTGGCCGCGAAGTGACGTCGTAGTCTGGGGAGCATGTCCGTTCGTGCCCCGTTGAAGCCCGGCGTCCAGACGCCGCGCCGCGCCGTTCCCGCCGACATCGCCCGCCCCGAGTACGTCGACCGGCCGGCGCCGAAGCGGGACACCGGCAACGGCGTGCGCACGCCCGAGGTGATCGAGGCCATGCGCGTGGCGTCGAGGATCGCCGCGCAGGCGCTGGAGGAGGGCGGCAAGGCCGTCAAGCCCGGCGCGAGCACCGACGACATCGACAAGGTCGTGCACGAGTTCCTGCTCGACCACCACGCCTACCCGTCGACGCTGGGCTACCGCGCCTTCCCGAAGTCGTGCTGCACGTCGCTCAACGAGGTGATCTGCCACGGCATCCCCGACTCGACCGTGATCGAGGACGGCGACATCTGCAACATCGACGTCACCGCCTTCATCGGCGGCGTTCACGGTGACTGCAACGCCACCTTCCTCGCCGGCGACGTCTCCGAGGAGGCGAAGCTGCTCGTCGAGCGCACCCGTGAAGCCACGGCGCGCGCGATCAAGGCCGTGCGCCCGGGGCGGCAGCTGAACGTGATCGGCCGCGTGATCGAGGCGTACGCCAAGCGCTTCGGCTACGGCGTGGTCCGCGACTTCACCGGCCACGGCGTCGGCCCGGCGTTCCACACCGCGCCGACCGTGCTGCACTACGAGGAGCCCTCGGTCCACACGCTGATCGAGGAGGGCATGACCTTCACGATCGAGCCGATGATCACGCTCGGCACCATCGACTACGACGTGTGGGACGACAACTGGACCGTGACCACGAAGGACAAGAAGTGGACGGCCCAGTTCGAGCACACCCTCGTGGTCACGGCCGACGGCGCGGAGATCCTCACGCTCCCGTGAGGTTCGCGGCTTTCGCGAGCTGCTGGGGGTCGGCCTTGCTGCGCGCGGCCGGCGCCTTCGTGCTCTTCGTGGGCACGCCCAGGGCCTGTGCGATCAGCTTCGCCTCGGCTTCCATGCCGCTGCGGAACGGGTGGTAGGCCACGGCTTCGAAGAGGTTCGTGCTCTGGCCGTTGACCCAGGCATTGCCGCCGGCGCACGCGTCGTGGCCGAGGCTGGGGCCGTAGGTGTCGACGAACTCGGCACCTTCGCTTTCCGCTGCGCCGGCGATGGCTGCGTTGAGCTTCTGCTCGATGCTGTCGGCCCAGCGGTAGTCGCCGTCGGCGAAGGGGATCACACTCGGGCACGTGCCACTCGGCGGCAGCAGGCGGGGGTAGCCGACGACCACGATCGTCGCCGCCGGAGCGCGGTCCTCGACGCCCCGCACGACCTGCGCGACATTGCGTCCGGTCGCCGCCACCGCCTCGGCCATGGTGTCCAGGCCGTCCACCGTGTAGTGCTCCTGGCAGGGCGCACCGGTGGGGTCCTGGTCGCGCAGCGTGGGACAGGTGCCGGTGAGGTCGCCGAAGACGCTGTTGTCGTTGCCGCCGATGCCGATGGTGACCAGGTCGGTGTCGGCGTGGAGGGCGTCGAACTGCGGCTGCTGCGTCGACAGCGGAATGCTCGGTGACGGGGTGACCTGCGGCTGCGTCATGTTGGAGGTGTCGGCCGACGAACAGCTGACGTCGGTGAACGCGCCGGGTGTGTCGTAGATCCCCAGCCGCGTCGCGAGCCAGGACGGGTAGTTGTTGTTCGAGCGGAAACACCAGCTGGCCTGCTGCCACGGGATCAGCGGCCCGGCGGTGTAGGAGTCGCCGAGCGAGACGTATTCGCGCAACTGCGGAGTGCTTGCGGCCGCGGCGGTGGCACCGGCGACCAGCCCAGCGACGACCAGCAACACGACAAGGGGCGAACGGCGCACGACGTGACCTCTTCGTCCGGGGATGGTGATCCGAACTCTGGTGCGCGGTCGGGACCACCGCAACTTAAGTGCGAGGCTTTCGCGTTCAAGTCTCACGCGGGTGGGTGAGGCTGATCGTCGGGTGTGCTGAGCCGGCTGCTCGGCTTCCGCTCAGTCGGCCGTTTTCCCCGCTTTCTCGGCCCGCGCCAGGATTTCGTCGAGGAAGTCGCCGGCCGCCTGGCCCGCCCGGTCGGCGTCGTGGGCCTCGATGGCGTCGACGATGGCGCGGTGCTGCGCGAGCTCGGCGTGGTCCGGGTGGTCGTAGGTGGCGGCGACGCTGGCGGTGATCGCCTCCATCAGCCCGCGGTAGAGCTCGAAGAGCAGACCGTTGTGTCCACATCGGACGATCTCGAGGTGGAATTCCGCGTCGGTGCGGGCGAAGTCGTCGACGCGGCCCTCGAGCTGGTCTGTGTCGCGCCGTTCCAGCAGCACGCGCAGGCCCGCGAGCTCCTCTTCGGTGCGGGCGGTGGCGGCCAGGCGGGCGCCTTCGACCTCCAGGGTGCGGCGGACCTGCAGCACCTCGCGCAGCTCGGAGCCGCACAGGCGACGCAGGGCGCCGGAGACTTCGCTGGTGGCGCGGACGTACGTGCCGTCGCCCTGGCGGACCTCGAGGATGCCGGTGTGCGCGAGCGCGCGCACGGCCTCGCGGACGGTGTTGCGCCCGACGCCGAGCTGGACGAGAAGCTCCTGCTCGGTGGGGATGCGCTGTCCGACGGGCCATTCCCCCTGTGCGATCGCGTCGCGCAGCTGGTCGATGACCTGGTCGACCAGGCCCGCGCGCCGGGTGGTGGCGAGAGGCACAGGATTAATCCCTTCATCCAATCATCCTACGTATGCAATAGTAGCGGACGTGTCCGTCGGTTCCTGGGATCCCACCCCGCGCCCCGCGTCCTACTCCGAGCGCCTCGAGCTCGAACTCGAGGGCGCCGTCGAGGAGGAGACCGTGCGCCGGCCCGGGGTGATCGCCGGTGGTGCGCTGCTCGCCGTCGCCGTGGTGCTCACGGCGTTGAACCTGCGCCCGGCCATCACGAGCGTCGGGCCGCTGCTCGCGGAGATGCGTGGCGGCCTGGGTGCGTCGGCGATCTGGGCGAGTGTGCTCACGACAGTGCCGGGCCTGTGCTTCGCCGGCGCGGGTCTCGCGGCGCCCCTGCTGTCGCGCCGGATCGGCATCGGCGCGGCGATCGGGTTCGCGCTGGCGGTGCTCACGGCCGGGCTGGTGCTGCGCGTGGTCGACGGGCAGTTCGTGGTCCTCGGCGGCACCCTCGTCGCGACGGCCGGCATCGCCCTGATCAACGTGCTCATCCCCGTGGTGATCAAGGATTCGTTCCCGACGAAGGTCGGCTTGATGACCGGCGTCTACACGGCCGCGCTGCAGGGCGGCGGCGCCGCGGGGTCCGCCGCGAGCCCCCCGCTGGAGACGGCGCTGGGTGGCTGGCGCCAGTCGCTCGGCTCGTGGGCGGTGCTGGCCGCGCTCGCGCTCGTCGTGTGGCTGATCGCCGCCCGCGGCACCGGCCGGGCGCCGAAGCCGGCCGCCAACGCCGCCGGCGGACGGTCCCTGATGCGCAGCCCGCTCGCGTGGATCGTCACGATCTTCTTCGGCCTGCAGTCCTTCATCGCGTACGTGGTCATGGGCTGGCTGCCGCAGGTCTTCATTGACTCCGGGGTCAGCAAGGGCCAGGCCGGTCTCCTGCTGGGCCTGATCTCCGTGATCGCCGTGCCGATCAGCCTCGTGATCCCACCGGTCGCCGCCCGTCAGGGCAGCCAGAGCTGGTGGATCTTCGGCATGGGCGTGTGCGGCGTGGCCGGCATGCTCGGCCTGCTGGTGGCGCCGGCGTTCTCGCCGCTGCTGTGGAGCGTGCTGATCGGCGTGGGCATGAGCGTCTTCTCGCTCGCGCTCACCGTGATCGCCCTGCGCGCCCGCACCGGCGCCGACACGGCCCGGCTCTCCGGCATGGCGCAGGGCTACGGCTACCTGCTCGCGGCCGTGGGCCCGTTCGTCTTCGGCCTGCTCCACGACGCCACGGGCGGCTGGACGGTCTCGCTCATCGTGCTCATCGCGGTGACGTGCGCGCAGATGTCCGTCGGGTTCCTCGCCGGACGGCCGCGGTTCGTCTGATGCCACGGGAAAGGGCCTCCCCGCGGGGAGGCCCTTTCCCGTTCACCGGCTCACTTCTTGAGCGGCAGGCTCAGCAGCGCGTTCTCGATCAGCTCCGGCATGGCCGGGTGGATCCAGTACTGGCCCCGCGCCATGGTGCGGGCGTCGAGCCCGAAGCTCATGGCCTGGATGAGCGGCTGGATCACCGACGACGCCTGCGCGCCGATGATGTGCGCACCCAGCAGCTGCCCCGTCTCGGGGTCGGCGAGCAGCTTCGCGAAGCCCGACGTGTCCTCCATGGCCCAGCCGTAGGCGATCCCGGCGTAGTCCTGTTTGGACACCACGTACGAGATGCCCTTCGCGCGCGCGTCCTGCTCGGTAAGGCCCACCGACGCGATCTGCGGCGAGGTGAACACCGCGTGCGGCACGAAGCGGTGGTCGGCCTTGATGCGGTCGTCCGGGTGCGCCAGATTGTGTTGCACCACACGGGCTTCGTGGTTGGCCACGTGCTTCAGCTCGTACGGCGACGAGATGTCGCCCAGCGCGTAGATGCCCGGGACCACCGTCTCCTGGTAGTCGTCCACGATCGCGTGGCCGCTGGGCAGCGTGGTGACCCCCGTGGCGGCGACGTTCAGCTTGTCCGTGTTGGGCAGCCGGCCGATGGCGACCAGGATCGCGTCGGTCTCCAGCGTCTCGGGGCCGGCGGGGCCTTCGAGGTCGAGCTTGATCCCGGTGGTCTCGCGGCGTGCGTTGACCACCATGCTGTTGAGCCGCAGGTCGAAGCGCTTGGCCGCCAGCTCGGTGAAGCGCGCGCTCACGTCTTCGTCCTCGTTGCGCAGCATCGCGCCCGAACGCACGACCACGGTGACCTCCACGCCGAACGACGCGAAGACGTGGGCGAACTCCGCCGCGATGTACCCGCCGCCGAGGATGGTCATGCGCTTGGGCAGGGCGTCGAGCCGCATGATCGAGTCGGAGGTGTGGTAGCCGACCTCGGCGAGGCCCGGGATGTCGGGAACGGCTGCGCGGCCGCCGGCGGCCAGCACGAAGCGGTCGGCCGTCAGCACTTCGTCGGGACGCCCGTCGGAGTAGGAGACGGTGAGCTCTTTCATGCCGGTGAAGCGGCCTTCGCCCGCGAACACGTCCACGTGGTCGTTGTCCGCGTGGCTCTTGCGGTACTCCTCGCCGCCGACCGCGATCGGGTCGATGCGGTCGAAGATGCGGTCGCGCACGTCGGTCCAGCGCACGCCCTTGAGCTCCTGGTCCACACCTAAGCGCGAGCTGTGCGACGGCGTCGCGGCCACGTCCGCGGTGTAGACGAACATCTTGGTGGGGATGCAACCCACGTTGAGGCAGGTACCGCCGAACGCCCCCTTCTCGACGATGGCCGTCTTGAAGTGCGTGAAGCGGTCGTCCAGGATCGAGTTGCCCGACCCCGTTCCGACGACCACCAAGTCGTAGTGCGGCACTGTCTCCTCCGAAGCATGTAGAACGAGCGTTCCCAGCCTAGTCAACCGAGTCGCCTCCTTCGGTGTTCCCGTGAATCAGTGACCGGTGGCTGTGAAGTGCATCCGGTCCACCGGGGAGGTCCACGCGCCGCCCCAGCTCCACCCGACTGCGGCGAAATCGCGCACGACCGGTCCGCCCGCGACGACCATGCCCGGCCGCACGCGCGAGCGGTCCAGATAAGCCGACGCCAGCTCCGGCAGCACGAGCGGTCCCTTCGTGTACGGGTTGCAGAACGGGTTCACGTCCACTGCCAGCCCGTACGCGTGGGCCGACCAATTCGTCTCGCCGCGCACGGGGCGGCAGACGAAGTCGCTCGTGTCGTTGCCGTCGCCGGTGGGCGGTGCGTCGAGTTCCTCGGGGCCCGTGATGCGCATCTGTTCGATCGGGAAGCGCGCGGCGAAGAGCTTCCCGAACGCGGTGACGACGGCCTGTGCGCCGGTGCGGTTCACGAGCAGCTCGCCGGTGTGGGCGCGGCCGTCGAAGCCCCAGAACGACAGCGTGACGTACCGCAGGTCCGTCGCCTTCACCGGGCAGGCGGCCTGCCAGGTGCTGCGGGCCAGCACGTCGGCGGGAACGGTCTCGACCTTCGAGGTGTAGGGGGTCCCGTTTCCGGGCGGCGGCAGGAAATCGCGCGTCGGCAGGGCGCGGTTCACCAGTTCGGGTGGAGTCGGGAGGATTTCGCCGAAGCCGTCGGAACGGCGGGGGAGCGGGTGTGCACCCACCTGCCAGGTGACGGGTGGTGTGGTCGTCGCTGTCCGAGTTGTCGGGAGTGCCGCGCTGGTCCGGCTCGTCGCGCTCGGTGAGGGTGGTTCCGGTGCTGCGGGAGGCGTCGGCGTGGTGCAGCCGACCAGCAGGAATGCCATCAGGGTGCCGGCCGCCGCCGTCGCTCTCCGTCGCATGGGACCAGCAAAGCAAACGCGCTCCGTGAGCGCTCAGTCCACCCGTTCCAGTGACACCATTTCGGGCCTGCTCCGTTTAGGGTAATCGCGGCTGCTTGTTCACGCGCCGCGATCTTCGTGTCTTTCTCGCTGTTGCTGTTGCTGTTCTGGTCGATAGGGGAATCCCATGCCCGCCAAGTTCCGCCGTTCGCTCCTTCTCGCGGCTGGGGCCCTGCTCGTGACCGCGGTGACGGTGCCGATCGCGGTCAGTACGGCGTCGGCTCAAGATGCTCCGCCGTCGGGCGCCCAGCCGCGGATCGTCGGCGGCGACGAGGCGACGCTGGCCGACCACCCGTACGCGGTGTACCTCGCCGACCAGAACGGCAACCAGTTCTGCGGCGCGGTGATCGTGAGCTCCACGGCGGTCGCCACGGCCGCGCACTGCGCCGCGGCGTTGCCGAGCAGCAACGTGCGCGTGGTCGCGGGCCGCCAGGACAAGCGCACGAGCGACGGCGTGGTGCTCAGCGTGTCGCGCGAATGGGTGGACCCGGACTTCTCCGACCCGACGAAGGGCGCCGACATCGCGGTGCTCAGCGTGCGCGGGCAGCTGCCGTACCGGCCGGCGCGCGTCGCCACGTCGAGCGACCGCGCGGCCTACGACACGGGCACGCAGGCCACCGTCCTCGGCTGGGGCCGCGTCGCCGACGGCGGCGACCGCTCCGACTACCTGCGCAGCGCCGTCGTGCCGCTCGTCAGCGACTCGACGTGCAAGACGGCGTACGACACCTACGACTCCTCGAGCATGGTCTGCGCCGGCTACCCCGACGGCGGCATCGACGCCTGCCAGGGCGACTCCGGCGGCCCCCTCGTCGTCGGCGACACCCTCATCGGCATCGTCTCCTTCGGCGACGGCTGCGCGAAAGCCGGCAAGCCCGGCGTCTACACCCGCGTGTCCACCTACGCCGACGACATCGCCGCCCAGTCCCAGCCGCGGATCCTCGGCTGAGGTGTGTTAAGCAGGGCGCGTGAGCACCCTGCTTCAGGCCACCGGTCCCGAACTCACCGCCGCCCAGCTCTACGCCATCCTGCGCCTGCGCGCCGAGGTGTTCGTCGTGGAGCAGGAATGCGCCTACGCCGACGTGGACGGCCGCGACCTGCTGCCGTCCACTCGGCATCTGTGGCTGGCTTCCGGTGATGAGATCAGTGCCTATTTGCGCGTGCTGGCCGATCCGGGTGGGGTCGCGCGGATCGGGCGCGTCGTCACGGCTGCGTCGGCTCGTGGGCGTGGTCGGGCGGCGCAGCTGATGGCCGCCGCGCTGGCCACTTCGGACGGTGAGTTCGTGCTTGATTCGCAGGTGTACGCGCAGGGGCTGTACGCGCGTTTCGGCTTCGTGGCGGAAGGCGCGGAGTTCCTGGATGACGGGATCCCGCACATCACCATGCGTCGTGCGGGAAAGTCGTCGGGGAGCTAGGAGGCCGCGGGGCCGGAGCGCACTCGCCCTGGTGCAGGGAAGGAAGCTGTGCTTCGCACGAAGCCGAAGCGCTCCGGCACGCCATGGCGCTGGTGTTTTGTGCGGTCGTGCCTGGCGACCGGCCGAGGGTCGCGTGCGCCGGTTTCATGTCGCCAGAGCAGTCCCGGTCGCAGCGAGGCACGAAGCCGAAGCCTTCGGCGAGCCAAACACCAGCGTTCGCCCGGTGGACGAATGCGCGGGTCGCGCGACGGCGACGCGCACCGTGAGCGCCGGTGCCTGCGTGGATCGCGGGTGGCGCGCCGGGGGCGCTTCCCGTCAAGACAACTCCGGTCGCGGCGGGCGCGCAGCCGAAGCTGGCCGGCTAGGAAGCCGCGCCCCGAGGTGCCGTCGCCGTGATGACCTTCACCGCGCGGTCCACGTCGGCCTCCGTCAGGTCGGCGCGGGCGGTGAGGCGCAGGCGCGAGATGCCGTCCGGGACGGACGGCGGGCGGAAGCAGCCCACGCGCACGCCCTGGTCCGCGCAGGACTCCGCCCACGCGACGGCGGCCTCGGGAGACGGGGCCTGCACGGAGATCACCGCGGCGTCCGGGATGCTGGCGCGCAGGCCGGCGGCCTTGAGCTGCAGGGCGATGTTCCCGGCGTTGTCGATCACACGGCCGGCCAGCGACGGATCGGACTTCAGCACGCCCAGCGCCGTCAGCGCGGCGGCGGCGCTGGCGGGCGCCAGTGCCGTGTCGAAGATGAAGCTGCGGGCCGTGTCCACCAGGTGCTTGATCACGCGCCGGGGACCGACGACGGCGCCGCCCTGAGCGCCGAGGGACTTCGAGAGCGTCAGGGTGGTCACCACGTCCGGGGCGGACGACAGGCCGGCCGCGTGGACGGCGCCGCGGCCGCCGTCGCCGAGGATGCCGAAGCCGTGGGCGTCGTCGACCAGGAGGGCGGCGCCGGAGGATCGGCAGATGGCGGCCAGGTCGCCCAGGGGGGCGAGGTCGCCGTCGACGGAGAAGACCGAGTCCGTGACCACGAGGGCGCGTGGCTTGCGGCGGGTGGACAGCGCGTGCTCGATCGCCGACGGCGTCGAGTGCGCCACGGCCGCCACGTCGGCGCGCGAGAGGCGGCAGCCTTCGATGAGCGACGCGTGGATGTACTTGTCCGTGACGATCGCGGACTCGGCGCCCGACAGGGCCGTCACGGCGCCGAGGTTCGCGGCGAAGCCCGAGGAGAACACCAACGCCGCCTGGGCGCCGCAGAAGCGGGCCAGTTCGTGCTCCAGCTCGGCGTGCAGCTCGGTCGAGCCGGTGACGAGCCGTGAGCCCGTGGCGCCCGCGCCCCAGCGCATGGCGGCGGCCGCGGCGGCGCCGACGACCCGCTTGTCGCGGGCCAGGCCGAGGTAGTCGTTGCCGGCCAGGTCGAGCTCGTCCGCCTGCGCCGGGCGGGCCCGCAGCTTGCGCACCAGGCCCGCGTCCGCCCGCTTCTCGGCCTCGGTGTCGAGCCAGTCGAAGACGTTCTCGGGCGGCAGCTGCGGGATGGCGTTCACGTTCCGCAGTGTCCCACCCGCGCCCGCCGGGAAACCGTGGGCCCTGCCACACAACGAAAAAGGCCCCGCCGAAGCGGGGCCTTTTCCAGAAAGAACTCAGCTGTCGTAACCACGGCGCTGCGGCCGGCCCGGGCGCTGCGGGCGACCCGCACCGTTGCCGGACCGCTGCTGACGCCCACGGCCGCCGTAGCTCGGGCGGCCCTCGCGGGAGCCGCCGTAACCGCGGTCGCGGTTCTCGCCGTAACCGCCGCGCTCACCGCGCTCGCGGCCACCGCCGAAGCCACGGCCGCCACCGCGGCGCGGGGTCTCGCGGCGACGCTCGATCACCGGCTCACCGCTCGGCTCCTGCGCACCCGTGATGCGCGAGAGCTCCGCATCGCCCGGGCGGACCACCGTGGTCTCGGCGCGCACGCCGGCCCGGTCGGTCATCCGGCGGACGGTGCGCTTCTGGTCGTGCGTGACCAGCGTGACGACGACACCCGACGCACCGGCGCGCGCCGTGCGGCCCGCGCGGTGCAGGTAGTCCTTGTGGTCCGCGGCCGGGTCCACGTGCAGCACCAGCGAGATGTCGTCCACGTGGATGCCGCGCGAGGCGACGTCCGTGGCGACCAGCACCGGCGTGTGGCCTTCCTTGAAGTCGGCCAGCACGCGGTTGCGCTGCCCCTGGGTCTTGCCGCCGTGCAGCGCCGCCGCGTGCACACCCTGCTCACGCAGCCGCTCGGTGAGGCGGTCGACGTGGTGCTTGGTGCGCACGAACATGATCGTGCGGCCCTCGCGGGCACCGATCTGCGTGACGATGTCCTGCTTGTCCTGGTGCGACACCTGGAGCACGTGGTGGTCCATCGTGTCCACGCTCGCGGTCGACGGCGCGACCGAGTGCGTGACCGGGTCGGTCAGGTACTGCTTCACGAGCCGGTTGACGTCACCGTCGAGCGTCGCGGAGAACAGCAGCCGCTGCCCGCCCGGCGGGGTGAGGTCGAGGATCTCGCGCACCTGCGGCATGAAACCCATGTCGGCCATCTGGTCGGCTTCGTCGAGGGCGATGAAGTTGCAGTCGCCCAGCGACGCCGTGCCCTGGCGGACGTGGTCCGACAGGCGGCCCGGGGTGGCGATGAGCAGGTCGACGCCGCGGGAGAGCGCGTCGGCCTGACGGGTGAAGGCCATGCCGCCCACGGCCGTGCGGCACCACAGGCCGAGCGACTTGGCGAGCGGGGTCAGCGAGTCGGCCACCTGCATGGCCAGCTCGCGGGTCGGCACCAGCACGAGCGCGCGGGGGCGCTTCGGGCGGGCCTTGCCGCCGTTGAGCCGGGCCAGGATGGCCAGGCCGAACGCCAGCGTCTTGCCCGAACCGGTCTGCGCGCGGCCCAGCACGTCGCGGCCCGCGAGCGCGTCGGGGATCGTGGCCGACTGGATCGGGAACGGGGTGTTGATGCCGGCCTCGGAAAGCGCCCGCAGCAGCTCCTCGGGCAGGCCCAGCTGGGCCCAGGTCTTCGTGGCGACCGTCTCGACGGTGTCGTCGCGAAGGAAGTCCTCGCGAGCCGGGCGCTGGCGCGGCTTGCGGTCGTGACGGTCACCGCGGCCCGGCCCCGAGTGGGACGACGCAGCGGAATGACCGGAATTGAACGTGACTGTCACTTATGCCTCTCGGACGTGGCACGTCGCAAGGAGGCCCGGGCTGCCCGCTCGCAGGCAGGGCAAGATGGTGTGCAATGGGCGTTCACAGGGACGGACCCGGCGCGCCACGACGTTGCCGCCATCGAGCGCCGATGGAAATGCTTCGGATTTCACCGCGAGCCCGTCAGTGGGCTTTGGAGGCGACGGACACCAACTCATCCACGCCGCCGGTTGCGGTCGGTGTTCACTGTACCGGAGTGAGGCCTTCTGCTTCGCACCCAGGTGTCCGGTTGTGGGCGGCGTCGCAGCAGTGTCCTGCGCCACATTCGACTGGCCCGGCGCCACGCCGCCGCCCACCCGTCAGCCCAGCCCCGCGGTGTAGGCCAGGTCCGCCACGAGAGGATCGACGGCCGTGACGCGTTCCGGCAGGCCACGGGCCTGGAACCACCCGGCGAGGTTGCGCACGTCGCGCTCCAGGAACTCGCGGCCGCGGGGGTTCGCGACGAGGTCGACGACCTGGGGCAGGTCGATCACCATCAGGTGCCCTTCGTGCACCAGCAGGTTGTACGCCGAGAGGTCGCCGTGCACGAGCCCCTGCGTGGCGAGCAGCTCCAGCGCCGCCACGGCCTGTTCCCACAGGTCGGTCAGCTCGTCCGCCTCCGGACGCAGCTGGGCGAGCCGGGGTGCGGCCGTGCCGTCGGGCTCGCCGAGGAACTCCAGCAGCAGTTCGGTCCCGTGGCGCTGCACGGGGTAGGGCACGGGCGCGCCGATCGTCCACAAGCGACTCAGCGCCGCGAACTCCGCGACCGCCCACTGCTCGGCGATCAGGTTGCGCCCGAACGAGGTGCGGCCCGCCATGGCCCGCATCTCGCGTGAACGCCGCATCCGCCGGCCTTCGAGGTAGCCGGCGTCGCGGTGGAACAGGCGGTGCTCGTCGCTGCGGTAGCGCTTGGCGGCCAGCAGGGCGCCTTCGCCGTCTGGCAGCATGCGGCGCAGGAGGTGCACGTCGGCTTCCTTGCCGGTTTTGAGCACGCCCAGGTCGGTGTCGACGGCCGCCAGCTCCGTGATCACCCAATCGGGCCTCGGGTGCGGTCCTTGTTCGGCGTCGCCCCACGTGGACCAGCGGTCGGCGCCGTCCGGGAGGGCGGTCTCGGTGTAGGCGTCGTCGCGGGCCTGGGCGAGGCGGACGCGCTCGCTTTCGGTGAGCCGGCCACGGCGGGTCGGCTCGGGTTCTTCCCGGAAACGGCCCCGGCGGCGGGGCTGCTCGAAATCGGACGCGTGAAGGTCTTCGTAGTCGTGCTCGCGCACTGGTGGGTTCTCCTCGATCGGGGTGCCCCACCGGGCGAGCGCGAACGGCTCTAGCCGAGAGGGGCGGACGGAAGTGGGCAGGCAAACGCCCGGACAATCGCCATGACGCACCTCCTGACTCCCGTCGGCCGGCACCCCGGCCGGTTCGCGTCGCAGCATGCCCGGGCACGCGGGGGTCGCGCAACCGAATTACCGGGCCCTAGCCTCGGCGGCATGGAACACGACGTGGTGATCGTCGGCGGCGGCCACAACGGCCTGGTCGCGGCGGCCTACCTGGCGCGCGCCGGGTGCTCGGTGCTGGTGCTGGAGCGGCGGGGCGAGATCGGGGGAGCGGCGGTGTCGTTCCGCGCGTTCGACGGCGTCGACGTGCGCCTGTCGCGCTACTCCTACCTGGTCAGCCTGCTGCCGCGGAAGATCGTGGCCGACCTCGGCCTGAACGTCGAGCTGCGGCGGCGCCGGATGTCGTCCTACACGCCGTCCGGGGACACGGGTCTCCTTGTCGACACGGGTGACGACACGCGCACCGCGGAGTCCTTCCGCGCCGTCACCGGGTCCACAAAGGACTTCGCCGCATGGGGTGAGTTCTACGCGCGGGCGAGCCGGGTGGCCGCGGCGACGTTCGACACGCTCACCGAACCGCTGCCCTGCCGCGAAAGCCTCAAAGCCCGCCTCGGCGACGACGCGGCGTGGGACACGGTGTTCGAACGGCCCATCGCCGACACGCTCACCACGCTGTTCGACGACGACACCGTGCGCGGCGTGGTGCTCACCGACGCGCTCATCGGGACCTTCGCCGGCGCCGGCGACGAGGACCTGCGCCAGAACCGCTGCCTGCTCTACCACCTGATCGGCAACGGCACGGGCGACTGGGACGTGCCCGTCGGCGGGATGGGCGCGGTCACCGGCGCGCTGGCCGACGCCGCCCGGGCGGCTGGCGCCACGCTCGTGACCGGCGCCGAGGTGCTCTCGGTGGCCCCGGACGGCGAGGTCCGCTACACCCTCGACGGCGCCGAGCGGGTGGCTGCCGGTGGTCACGTGCTGGCCAACGTCGCGCCCGAGACGCTCGCGCGGCTGCTCGGCTCCGGCGCCGGTTCGGGTCCGCGCCCGGAAGGCGCGCAGCTCAAGGTCAACATGGTCCTCTCGCGCCTGCCCCGCCTGCGGGAGGCGGCCGTGGACCCGCGCGACGCGTTCGGCGGCACCTTCCACGTCAACGAGACGTACTCGCAGCTCGAGACCGCGTACGCCGAAGCCGCCGCGGGCCGGATCCCCACCGTGGCGCCGTGCGAGATCTACTGCCATTCGCTCACCGACCCGTCGATCCTCGGCCCGGCCGAGCGCGCGGCCGGCGTGCAGACGCTCACCTTGTTCGGCCTGCACATGCCGGCGCGGTTGTTCGAGGCCGACAATGACCGCGCGCGGGCCGAAGCGCTGCGCGCCACGATCGCGTCGCTCGACAGCGTGCTCGCCGAGCCGATCGAGAGCTGCCTGCTGCGTGACGCGGCCGGGAACCCGTGCGTGGAGGCGAAGACGCCGCTGGACCTGGAAGCCGAGCTCGGGCTGCCGCGCGGGCACATCTTCCACCGCGATCTTTCGTGGCCGTACGCGCAAGATCCGGCCGACGTCGGGAAGTGGGGTGTCGAGACCGCGCACGAGCGCGTGCTGCTCTGCGGTGCCGGGGCCGTGCGCGGGGGTGGCGTGAGCGGGATTCCCGGCCACAACGCGGCGATGGCGGTGCTCGCTCGACGGCGCGGCGAACAGCGGGCAGGGTGAAGACATGCGCGTGATCGTGATCGGCGGCGGGATCGCCGGGGCCGCCACGGCCTACCACCTCGTGACCAGCGGAGCCGACGTCGTGGTGGTGGACGCCGGGCTGCCCGGCGTCGCGACCGAGGCCGGCGCGGGGATCGTGAGCCCCTGGACTTCGCGCTGGGACAGCGCGATCTACCCGCTCGCGGCCGCGGCCGGTGCGTACTACCCGCAGCTGGCCGCGGCGTTGCGTGAGCAGGGCCAGGATTCGTCGTACGAGGTCGTGGGCGGCATGGTCGTCTCGGCTTCCCCGGACGAACTGGCCGAAGCGCACGCGCGGCTCGTCGAGCGGGTTGCGACGGCGCCCGAGGCGGGGGAGGTGCGGCGGCTGGACCCGGCGCAGGCCTGCGAGCTGTTCCCGCCGCTGGCGCCCGAACTGTCCGCCGTGCACCTGTCCGGCGCGGGGCGCGTCGACGGTCGCGTGATGCGGGCCGCGCTGGTGGCCGCGGCGGAGCAGCGAGGCGCGCGGTTCGTGGCGGCGCAGGCGTCGCTGCTGCCCGGTTCGCGCGTGCGCGCGGGCGACGAGGAGCTCACGGGCGACGCCGTGGTGCTGGCCGCGGGCGCGTGGTCGGCGGCGCTGGCCGAACCCCTCGGCGTCGACGTGCCGGTGGCACCGCAGCGGGGCCAGATCAGCCACTTCGACGTGCCGGACACCGACACGTCCGCGTGGCCCGTGGTGCTGCCGCGCTCCAGCCACTACCTGCTGTCGTTCGCGGGCGGACGGGTCGTCGCGGGCGCGACGCGCGAGACGGACTCCGGGTTCGACTACCGCGTGACGGCCGCCGGGCAGCGCGAGGTGCTGGACCAGGCGCTGACCGTTGCGCCGGGGCTCGCCGCCGCGACGCTCGCCGAGACCCGCGTGGGCTTCCGGCCCGCGACGCCGGACACGTTGCCGTTGCTGGGGCAGGCCGCGCCGGGGCTGTTCCTGGCCACGGGTTTCGGGCCCGCGGGGCTCACGCTGGCGCCGTACGCGGGCAAGCTCATCGCCGCCCTGGTGCTCGGGGAGGACCTGCCGGCGGATCTGCTGACGGCGTGCTCGCCCTCGCGGTTCAGTCGTCCGTGAGCAATTCGAGCGCGTGGTCGCCGGTGCGCTCCACGGTGAGGCCCGCCTTGGTGATCACCTTCACCAGCTCGTCCACAGTGGACGGTTCGGCGCGGGTGGTCGCGAGCACGGCGGCCAGCCGGCCCTTGTAAGCCTTGTTGAAGTGGCTCACGGTGGTGCGGTTGCCCCGCGCGTCCTCCGTGACCACCTTCACCGTCACCGCGCCGGGGCGCAGCTTCGCGAACGCCGAGTACGTGCCCGAGCGCAGGTCGACCACGAGGCCTTCGATGTCCTGCAGCACCGGTTCGAGCACGGGCTTCCACAGGCTGCGCACCGTGCCGAGCGCGGGCACGCTGTTGCCGCCCGACAGGCGGTACGCGGGGATCGGGTCGGTGGCCGAGACCACGCCGAACAGCGACGACGTGACGGCCAGGCGGCGGTGCGCTTTTTCGAGGCCGGCGCGGGTGAAGCCGCTGATGTCGAGGGCGTCGTAGAGCACACCGGTGTAGCGGCGCAGCGCGGGCAGCGTCGGTGAGGTCCACAGGCTTGCGTTGCGCGCGACCTCGTGGCTCTGGCGCTCGGAGATGCCGAGCGCGGCCAGGCTCGCGGGGACGTC
This sequence comes from Amycolatopsis sp. NPDC004368, assembly GCF_053602515.1. Classification (NCBI taxonomy): domain Bacteria; kingdom Bacillati; phylum Actinomycetota; class Actinomycetes; order Pseudonocardiales; family Pseudonocardiaceae; genus Amycolatopsis; species Amycolatopsis sp. NPDC004368. The sequence continues at coordinate 259,857 of NZ_JBSGDT010000005.1, forward strand.
GCGGGCGAGCTCGACGAGCGCGTCGGCGAGCTTGGCCCGCACGGGGTTGAGCTCGGGGAAGGACAGCGCGTCGAGGTCGAGCGGCGCGCCCTTGCCGCCGTCGGCCTTCGTCTCGGAAGGGGGGAGGAGCACCAGCACACGTCGAGGGTAATCGGGGTGCGCCGCCGGTCACCGCGCGCCTACGCTGACCGCATGCAGCTCACCTGGCGCCCGCTCACCCTCGGCGACGCCGAGCCGCTCGCGGCCGTGTTCGCGGCCGCGGAGGAGGTGGACCGCACCGGCGAGCACTACACCGCCGCCGACCTGCGCGAGGAAATGCAGGGTCCCGACCTCGACCTCACGCTCGCCAGCACCGGCGGCTGGGCCGGCGACCGCCTGGTGAGCTACGCCGCCATCCGCCGCCGCGACGCCGCCGACCCGGTGCACATGCCCCGCGTCGAGGCCACGACGCACCCCGGCTTCCGCACCCCCGAGGTCGCCGCGCACCTCACCGCGTGGTTCCTCGACGCCGGCAAACTCGTGCATTCACGGGCGTTTCCCGACGCGCCGCTGGAGCTCCACGCGGGCGCCCACGAAAACGAGCACTGGTACCTCGACGCCCTGACCCGCGCGGGCTTCCGGCGCGCCCGCTCGTTCGTGGAAATGCGCGCGGACCTGGGCTCGCTGCCACCCGCGCGGCCACTGCCGCCCGAGTTTGCGCTGGTCGCCTTCGACCTCCGTTACGACGACCTCACGCGCATCGCCCGCAACGCGGCTTTCGCCGGCCACTGGGGCAGCGCCGAGCTGTCACCCGAAGCCTGGCGCCACGGCATCACCGGCGCCAAGGACTTCCGCGGCGACCTGTCGTTCCTGCTGCTGTCCCCGGCCCACGACGAGGTCGTCGCCTTCGTCCTGGGCGCCTTCCACCCGGCGGACTTCGCGGGCACCGGCGTGCGCGAGCTGTACGTCGACTACGTGGGCACCCTGGCTCGGCTGCGGGGCCGCGGGGTGGCGACGGCCCTGCTGGGGCACACGCTGGCGCACGCCCGGGATGCCGGGTTCGAGCGGTCGGCGTTGTCGGTGGACACGGACAACGCGCACAGTGCGGTGGGAATCTACGAGCGTTGTGGGTACGAGGTCGCGGACACGTACTACGGCTACGTGCTGGCGATCTAGTTCGCTGCGATTAGTGAACCGCCACGGCGGCCGCGTTCGGCTGGGCGGGCGGGCGCCGTACAGAGGCCGGTGCGCGGTGGGAATCGGCGTTCGCGGCGGTGAGGAGGTCGCGCCGGCCCGGGGTTCGGCTACGTGCCGGCGATCTAGGTCACCACGTTCACCAGCTCTTCCCCTGCGACGAACCGCCGCAGTTGGTCCGCCACCAGCCGCTTCGCGCGCGGGTAGAACGAAGCCGAGCCGCCGGCGACGTGGGGCGTGATCACGACGCCCGGGACCCTCCACAGTGGATGGTCGGCCGGCAGGGGTTCCGGGTCGACGACGTCGAGGGCGGCGCGCAGCCGGCCGGCGGACGTTTCCGACAGCAGGGCGGAAGTGTCGATCGCCGAGCCGCGGCCGACGTTGACCACCAGCGCGTGGTCGGGCAGCAGGGCGAGTTCACCCGCGCCCAGCAGGCCCTTCGTGCCCTCGGTCTCGGGCAGCACGAGCACCACGATGTCGGCATCCGGCAGCAGCTCGGGCAGCTCGGTGATCGCGTGCACACCGGCACGCGCGCGGCTCGCCACCCGCGTGACCACGGCCTCGGCCGCCAGCAGCTGGCGCTCGATCGCCTGGCCGATGGAGCCGTACCCGACGAGCAGCACCCGGCTGTCGGCGAGGGAGCGCGTGTGCTCGCGCGCCCACGAGCCGGTGGCCTGCTGCGCGAACCACCGCGGCAGGTCGCGCTGCGCGGCGTGGATCAGCGCCAGCGCGTGCTCGGCCACGCTGAGGTCGTGCAGACCGCGGCCGTTGGCCAGCACCACACCCTCGGGCACCAGCGGCACCAGCGACTCCACCCCGGCCGACAGCGCCTGCACCGCACGCAGCGCGGGCAGCTTCCCGATCAGCTCCGCAGGCTCGCGCCCCGCGTCGTAGGGCAGCACGTAGAACTCCACGCCCGCCAGGTCCTCGCCCGGCATGGTCACTCCGTCGTAGTACGCGGCGGCCAGGCCTTCGGGCACCTCGATGTCGGTCCAGGGCAGGAGTACGCGTGCGCTCATGCCCCCGAACCTAGTGCGCCCCCGCCTGCGCGACGCAGAAGACGTTGCCCTCCGGATCGGCCAGCACGGTCCACTCGATGCCCGGCTGTGCGTGCCGCTCCTGCTCCGACGCGCCGAGCCCGACCAGCCGCCGGACCTCCGCCTCGCGGTCGGGCGCCGAGAAGTCGACGTGCACGCGGTTCTTCCCCGTGCGCGGCTCGGGGACCTGCTGGAACGCCAGTGCGGGCCCGCCGCCGCCCGGGCGCGCGAGCATCACGAAAGGTCCGTAGTCCGCTTCGACCGCGACGCCGAGCGCCTGCGTCCAGAAGTCCGCCAGGAGCTGGGGGTCCGCGCAGTCGATGGTGATCATGCCCAGTTCGAGTGCCATGGCCGGGACGCTAACGCGGGGCACCGACAAAACCGCGGTCACGCGATAACCGGGTGGAGTGGCCGGACGCGGGTTGACTACCCTGTGTCGGTCAAACCCGCTCAGCGTCTTCAGTCTCTCAGTGCAGGGAGTCCGCAGTGATCACCAGGATGTCGTCGTTGTTCCTCCGCACCTTGCGCGAGGATCCGGCGGACGCCGAGGTACCCAGCCACCGGCTGCTGGTGCGCGCCGGCTACGTCCGCCGGGTCGCCCCGGGTGGTTACTCGTGGCTGCCGCTGGGCCTGCGGGTGCTGCGCCGCGTCGAGCAGGTCGTGCGCGAAGAGATGAACGCCATCGGCGCGCAGGAGATCCAGTTCCCCGCGCTGCTGCCGCGCGAGCCCTACGAGGCCACCGGCCGCTGGACGGAGTACGGCGACAGCCTCTTCCGCCTCAAGGACCGCAAGGGCGCCGACTACCTGCTCGGCCCCACGCACGAGGAGCTGTTCGCGCTCACCGTGAAGGGTGAGTACAGCTCGTACAAGGACTACCCGGTCACGCTGTACCAGATCCAGACCAAGTATCGCGACGAAGCGCGCCCCCGCGCGGGCATTCTGCGCGGCCGCGAGTTCGTGATGAAGGACTCCTACTCCTTCGACCTCGACGACGAGGGCCTCGAGCGCTCCTACCAGGCCCACCGCGCGGCCTACACGAAGCTCTTCGACCGCCTCGGCCTTGAGTACGTGGTCGTGGCCGCGACGTCGGGCGCCATGGGCGGCTCGGCGTCGGAGGAGTTCCTCGCCGTCGCCGAGACGGGTGAGGACACCTACGTGCGCAGCACGGAGTCCGGCTATGCCGCGAACGTCGAGGCCGTGGTCACGCCCGCGCCGGCCGAGCGCCCGATCGAGGGCCTGCCCGCCGCGCAGGTGCACGCCACACCCGACACGCCGACCATCGAGTCGCTCGTGGCGTTCTTCAACGCCGCCGGCCTCGGCCGCGAGTTCACCGCGGCCGACACGCTCAAGAACGTGATGCTGAAGATCCGCCAGCCGGGCGCCAAGGAGTGGGAGCTGCTGGGCGTCGGCGTGCCGGGCGACCGCGAGGTCGACATGAAGCGCCTCGAAGCGTCGCTCGAGCCCGCCGAGGTCGAGCTGCTGGAGGAAGCGGACTTCAGGAAGAACCCGTTCCTCGTCAAGGGCTACATCGGCCCGAAGGCGCTCAAGGACAACGGCGTGCGCTACCTCGTCGACCCGCGCGTGGTCACCGGCACCGCGTGGCTGACCGGCGCCGACCAGGACGGCCACCACGTGCTGGACCTCGTCGCGGGCCGCGACTTCACGCCCGACGGCACGATCGAGGCCGCCGAGGTCCGCGAGGGCGACGCGTCGCCCGACGGCCACGGCACCCTCGTCGCCGCGCGCGGCATCGAGATCGGCCACATCTTCCAGCTGGGCCGCAAGTACACCAACGCGTTCGAGGTCGACGCCCTCGGCCCCGACTCGAAGCCGATCCGCATCACGATGGGTTCCTACGGCGTGGGCGTCTCGCGCCTGGTCGCCGTGCTCGCCGAGCAGAACCACGACACGTCCGGCCTGGTGTGGCCGCGTGAGGTGGCGCCCTACGACGTGCACGTGGTCGTGGCCGGCAAGGACGAGACCATCGCGGCCGGTGCCGAGAAGCTCGTCGCCGAGCTCGACGCCGCCGGCGTCGACGTGCTGTTCGACGACCGCAAGGCCACCCCGGGCGTGAAGTTCGCCGACGCGGAGCTGGTGGGTGTGCCCACGATCCTCGTGGTCGGGCGCGGCCTGGCCAACGGCGTGGTCGAGGTCAAGGACCGCCGCACCGGCGAGCGCGAGGAGATCCCGGTCGAGTCCGTGGTCGCCCACCTGGTCAAGCTCGTCCGCTCCTGACCACGCACGCCCGTGGGGCTCTTCGGCCGCGGTAAGGGTGGCAACGGCAACGGCGGCTACGAGGACAACGCCGCCCTCACCGGCGTCGGCGGGTACGAACCCGCCGACGCATCCTGGCCCGGTGTGACGCCCGGGTATGCCGAGGAGTCCGGCATCGCGCCGCGTGCCGAGCCGAAGCGCATCCGGCCGGCGGGCCGGCCACCCACGCGGCTGAAAGGCCGGCCGTCGCGGGCGCTGTGGATCCTCGTGGCCTTGATGGCGGTCGGCGTGGGGGTGACGAACTTCTTCGGCGCCGGCCGCCACCACCCGGCGAGCCCCACCACCACACCGGGTCGCGGGCCGCTGACGTACCAGCCGGAGCCGCGGGTCGTCGTGCCCGCGGTGGTCACGGGCTGGTCGTCCGTGGCTTCGCGTGACGGCGGCCTCGCCTACGACGTCCCGCCCCCGTGGACCCCCGAACCCGGGGTCGTCCACGGCTGGGACGCCGGCGCGACCTCACCCGGGATCGAGCTGACCACCAGCGCTTCCGTCGGCCGCGGCTACTGCGGCAGCGACAGCCGCCACGGCGGGTCCGGCCTCACCACCGAAGACCTCGGCGACGCCGAAGCTGCCGCGCGCAAAGCCGTCGGCGACCTCGTCGGCAGTGCCTACGCCCCGGACGCGAAGGTCGCGTACGCGCCGGCGCAGGCCGCGACCGTGAAGCTCGAGACCACGACCCGGCCGGCGAAGGTGGTGCTGGCCGACGTGACACAGGACGGCGCCGACGACTGCCTCCAGGAGCACGTCACGGTCGGCGCGATCGCGCTGGCCGGAACCACGCAGTCCGTGGTGCTGGTCGCCTACTCCGACGACACCACGAGCCGCGCCGATCTGCTCCGCCTGCTGGAGAGCTATCGCGCGGTGCCCGCCGCCGACCGGTCCACGACCACCCCGCCGCCCACCACGCGCTGACGCCGCAAGGCCAGCTTCGCGAAGTCCTTCAGCCCCGCGCCCTGCAGGTACGCGCGTCCGAGCGCCGGCCAGATGTGCGGCGGATCGGCTTCGTCGCGGTAGGCCAGGGACAGCGGTTCGCGCCGGGGCTGGAACTTCGCGCCACCGGGTCGCCGAGCGCGATCGCGACGCCGGCGTGGCTCTGGTGGGCGAGGTAGGAGGCGCCGTCGGAAGCGACGAAGTACGTGTTCTGCGGCCACGTGGTCATCCACGACATCGTGCCGCCTCCGTTGCGCCCCAGCAGAAGCCGCGCGTGGCTGCCGTCCGGTCCGCCGTGTGCCGGTTTGCGGCGCCGCCGGCGCGAGGGCGACCGGAACGCCCAGCCGCGATCAGCAGCACCAGCTCGACCGTCCACAAGAGATTGTCCACGAAGGACAGCGAAAGCCTGTGTTCGATCACGCAGAGCAGCAGGATTTCCGGCGCTGACAGGGAAACCGCGTCGAACGGGCCGAACGGACCGTCACCGGGAACGAGCCACATCACCACTTCCGCGAGCGCGAGCAGCAGCAGTCCCGCACACGCGAGCAGCCACCATTCACGCACGGTCGGCCGCACCGGTTCGGCCACCGGGGCCCGGCCCGCGAGCCGGTGCCCGAGCGGCAACGCCCGGGCCAGCGCGAAGAAGTGCACGAGATCGGCGAGCGTGCCGACGTACACGATCGCGACGCCCGCGTACACGCACAGCCCGGCCCGCAACCGCAGCCGCCACGGCGTGCGCAGGGTCGCGCCGGCCACGGCGAGCCACGAGCGAGCCGCCGGAGAAGCCGACGTCGAGCGTCGTCGCGATGTGCGCGGCCCACGTCCAGCCGGAATGACGGCACAGCTGCAGGAACTGGATTGCCGCGACGACCGAGACCAGTTGCCCGCCGACGGTGACCGCGATCGTGCGGCGGGTGCCGAGCTGCCATTCCTCGAATCCGGTCAGCGGCGCGGAAGTGCCGGCCATCGGCAGGCCGCCTGCCGGTGCGTGCCGCTCGGGGCGGTGGTGACGTGGTAGTCCGTCGCCTTTGGAGGCGGGAACTGTGTGGGGGGACCGAAAACCGGGGCAAACCGCTCAGCCGAGCACGGCCTTGCGCACCGAGGCCAGGTCGGCGAGATCGGGGAGCACGGTGTGGGCGCCCGCGGCCGCGAGCTCCTCGGCGGTGTAGTGCCCGGTGGCCACGGCGACCGCGACGGCACCGTTGTCGAGCGCGGCCAGCACGTCGTTGGGGGTATCGCCGATCACGACGACGTCGCCGGGCGCGAACGCGGTGCCGTGTTTGGCCGCCGCCGCGGCCACGGCGTGGGGGACGAGGTCGGGCCGGTGCGCCGAGAGCGAGCCGTAGCCGCCGATCTCCAGCTCCAGGTGCTCGTCGAGGCCGAACGCCGCGAGCTTGTGCACCGAGATCTCCGGCAGGTTGCCGGTGACGAGCGTCTGCACGGCACCGTGGTCGGCCATGGCCGCCAGCGCCGCCGCGGCACCGTCGAGCGCGCGGCCGGCTTCGTGCAGGGTGGGGCGGTCGCGGTCGGCCACGGCGATGAGCTCGCTCCACAGGCGCCGGATGTTCTCGTCGGTCGGTTCGATGCCGTGCGTGGCGAGGACGTCGGCGGAGATCGCGCGCTCGGTGCGCCCACGGTAGTCGGGGTGGGTGCGCAGCTCGGTACCCATGGCCGTGAGCGCCGTGGCGTACCAGTCGCTGCCGACACCCGTGAGGTCGACGAGCGTGTGGTCGATGTCCCAGAGCACCAGCCGGTGCGCGTGCGTGTTCGTCACGGCCGTGAGGGTACCGGCGGAGTTATTCAACGTCTGTTGACTTTCCAAGGGGTGCGACCTACCTTGGGGCGTAATTCAACAGATGAAGAATTATTGGGAGGCCGCCATGCCGGCTGCTGCTCGGCGCCCCGCAGGGGTGCTCGCCCTGGTCGCGGTGCTGGTGGGGGCGCTCGCCGCCGTGGTGCTGGGGTTCTTGACGTTCGGGGCGCAGGCCACGGTGGCGCCCGACCACGTGCCTGTCGCGGTTTCGGCGCCCGCGCCGCTGCAGGGCCTGGCCCGCCAGGTCGCCACACACGGCGGCACGCAGCTCTCCTGGCGCGTCGCTTCGCCGGCGCAAGCGCGGAACCTGCTGGCGGACAAGGAAGTCTACGGCGTGCTGGAGCTGCGGCCGGGCCCCGCCGCCACGGTGCTGCTCTCGGGCGCGGTGAGCCCGGCGGGCACGCAGGTGGCGCAACAGGTCCTCGCCGGCGCCGCCCAGGCGCTGCCCGGCGCGCCGCGGCTGGAGATGCTGCACCCGGCGAGCGTTGCGGGCCGCGTGGTGCCCCTGGCCGCCGGTGCGCTCGCGTGGCTCGGCGCGCTGGTGGCCGGCGCCGTGCTGGTGCTGCTCGGCGCGGGCCGTCAGGTCGGTGTGCCGGTGCGGCTCGCCCAGGTGCTCGGCAGCGGTCTGCTGGTGACGGGCGCCCTCGTGGGCTTCGCCGCGCTGTGGGACTCAACGCTGCCGCTGGGCTGGGACGTGGTGGGTTTCCTGTTCCTCACGGTCACCGCGTTCGCCGCTGTGCAGGCCGGACTGTTGCGGTTGCTGGGGTTGCGCGCCCTCGCGGTGCTGGCGCCGCTGTACCTCCTGGCGCCCGCGGTGGCCGGGCAGGTGCCCGAGCTGCTCAACCCGGTCTACCGCGCGCTGCTGTGGTCGTGGACGCCGTTCCGCTTCTCGACCGAAGGTCTGCGCAGCCTGATGCAGGGCACACCCGGCGCACCCGACGTGACCACCGGCGTGTGGGTCCTGACCGGCATGCTCGTGGTCGGCCTGGTCCTGGCACTGTGGCCACGCCGTTCACGACCGTCGGAGCCCCCGCTGCGGCCCGTTGAGCGTACGGCCGAGGTTCCCATGGCCGGCTGAGTCGGCTACCCGCCCACGCCGCGAGATCGCGCCGGCGTCTCGATCAGGCGGTGCGATCGGCCCCGGCCGATCCGACCGCCTGATCGAGACGCCGGCTCAAAGGCGATCTCGCCCGCCCTGCCGAAGGCAGGGCAGACAACCCAGCGATCTCGCCCGCCCTGCCGAAGGCGGGGCAGACAACACAGTCAGCTACAAACAAAACTGAAGCGGACCTTGCGCACCGGGTTGTCGACATTGGTGTCGACCAGGCAGACGGACTGCCAGGTCCCCAGCGCGAGCACCCCGCCCAGCACGGGCACCGTCGCGTACGGCGGCACCAGCGCCGGCAGCACGTGGTCACGGCCGTGGCCCGGGCTGCCGTGGCGGTGCCGCCAGCGGCTGTCGCGGGGGAGCAGCTCCTCGAGGGCCGCGAGCAGGTCGTCGTCGCTGCCCGCGCCGGTCTCGAGGATTGCCAGGCCCGCGGTGGCGTGCGGGACCCACACGTGCAGCAGGCCGTCGGTGGCGTCGGCGTCGCGCAGGAACTTCTCGGCCTCGTGGGTGAGATCGTGCACCACGGGCGTGTCACCTGTGTGCACTTCAAGTTCGGTGGAATACATAGTGGCCAGCGTAGGCGGGCTCAGACGCCCAGGTAGCGCAACACCGCCAGCACCCGCCGGTTGTGGCCTTCCGAAGGTGGCAGGCCGAGTTTGGCGAAGATGCTCGTCACGTACTTCTCCACCGAACCCGCCGACAGGAACAAATCCCCCGCGATGGCGGAGTTCGAGCGGCCCTGGGCCATGAGGTCGAGGACCTCGCGTTCGCGGGTGGTGAGTTCCGCGAGCGGTCCCGACCGGTCGGTGGCGGCGAAGAGCTGGCGCACCACCTCGGGGTCGAGCACCGTCTCGCCGGCCGCGACGCGGCGCAGGGCGTCGAGGAAGTCGGAGACCTCGGCGACGCGGTCCTTGAGCAGGTAGCCGACCGCGCCCGCCTGGTCGGCGAGCAGTTGTTTCGCGTAGTTCGTCTCCACGTACTGCGAGAACAGCAGGATCGCGCACCCCGCCTGCTCTTCGCGCAGCGCGATCGCGGCGCGCAGGCCCTCGTCGGTGTGCGAGGGCGGCATGCGGATGTCCACCACGGACACGTCCGGCCGGTGCGCGCGCACGGCCGCCCGCAGCTCGTCGGCGTCCTTCACCGCCGCGACGACGTCGTGGCCCCGCAGCCCCAGCAGCTCGACCAGGCCCTGGCGCAGGATGGTCGAGTCCTCGGCGATCACGATCCGCATGCCGGCGAGCCTAACCGGGCAACGGCACGTCTACGGTCACGACGGTCGGGCCGCCGGGTGGGCTCGACACCCTCAGCTCACCGTCCACCGGCCGCAGCCGCTCCGCGATCCCCGCCAGCCCGCCGCCCGGCACGACCACCGCGCCGCCGGGGCCGGGGTCGGTGACGGTGAGCCGCAGCACGCCGTCCTGCTCGTCGATCCCCACGGTGCAAGGCTTTCCGGAGTGCTTGGCGACGTTCGTCATCAGCTCCGCGGCCGCGAAGTACACCACCGTCTCCAACGACGGCGGCGGCCTGCGCGGCAACCGCACCGCCACCGTGGCGGCCATCCCGGTGGAACCGGCCACAGTGGACAGTGCGATGTCGAGGCCATTGTCCAGCGCGGCCGGGTGGATGCCGCGCGCGAGGGCGCGCAGCTCGACCAGCGCCTGCTTCGCGTTGCCGTGCGCGGCTTCCACGAGCGCCCGCACCTGGTTGACCTCGACCGTGTCCGCGGCCAGCTCTTCCTTGGCCAGCCCCAGTTTCATCGCCATGGCCACGAGCTGGGCCTGGGCCCCGTCGTGCAGGTCGCGCTCGATGCGGCGCAGCTGCTGTGCGGCGTCTTCGAGCGCCGTCGCCCGCGTCTCTTCGAGGAACCGCAGCCGTTGCCGCAAGCCCGGCCCCGACAACAGCAGCCGGCCGAGCTGCCGGTCGAGGGAGGCGAGCGCGTGCACGACCCACGGCACCGCGCCCAGCGCGAGCACACCGCCGACCGCCCACAGCACCGTGCCCGGCCAGGTGCGGGTGAAGATGTTGTAGACCGGCAGCACATCGCGCGTGAAGAACCACAGCACCGGGTAGATCGCCGCCGCGGCGCCGAACACGAGCAGCGAGCCCGCGACGGCGAACCCGGCGACGGCGACCGGTACCCGCAGCACGAGGTACGCACCCGCGCGCCACGCGTGCCGGTCACCGAGCCGCGCGATGAGCCAATGCCCCAACCCGGGTCGCAGCTGCACCGGAGCCGGCGCGCGCAGCGGGGTGTCGAGCAGCGCACCCGTCAGCCGCCGGTGCAGGCCTCCGCACAGCCGCATCACCCGCACGACCCCCGCGAGCACCACCAGCCCCAGTCCGAGCGGGCTGAGGGCGAGGCCGACAGCCAGGCCGAGGAGCACCACGACCAGCGCGGTCGGCGACAGCACCCCGGCCACGAGCAGCCACGTCGCTTCCGTCCGCGTCCGCCGCAACGGCCCGGGCCACCAGAGCACACGGGGGCCGGCGGGCGTCGTCATGCCTCGGAGTCTGCCCGCCCCGCGCGCGGCCGACCACCGGGATCACCGGCGAACCGGGCGGGGGATTTCCCCCGCTCCCGGCAGGTCAGCCGGCCTCGGGGTCCCGGTGGTCTTCCTTCGCCCGCTGCGACGCTTCGCGCATCTCGATCACATCGGTGAGCCACTCACCCGTCTCCCGCGCGATTTCGCGCACGGCGCCGGTGATGATCGTCGCGATCGCCCCGATGTGCGTGGCTGCGGACTCCGTGAGCTCCTGCACCGTGTCCTTGCCGCTTTCGAACTGACCCACCATGTGAGGTTCCTCAGGCTGCTCGGAGTTGCCGGTCGGGATCCACCGTAACGCCCGGGGTGCGCGATGGCGTGCCGGGAAGTGCCAGCCGCACGATCTTCTTCGCCACCGACCACAGCTGCTTGCGCAGCGGCCCGGTGTTGTACGGCAGGCCGTAGCGCTCGCAGATCTCGCGCACCTCGGCCGCGATCTGCGGGTAGCGACGCGCCGGGATGTCCGGGAACAAGTGGTGCTCGATCTGGTGCGACAGGTTGCCCGACATCACGTGGAACAGCGGCCCGCCGGTGATGTTCGCCGACCCGAGGATCTGGCGCAGGTACCACTGGCCGCGCGACTCGTCGTCGGTCTCGTCCTCGGTGAAGCTCTCGACGTCGGCGGGGAAGTGGCCGCAGAAGATGATCGCGAACGCCCACAGGTTGCGCACGAGGTTCGCGCTCGCGTTGCCCAGCAGTGTCAGCGGCGCGAGCGGTCCCGTCAGCAGCGGGAAGAGCACGTAGTCCTTGCCGATCTGGCGCGCGGCCTTGCGCACGATCTTCTTCAGCACCGGCACGTTCTCGGCCCACGTGCGCTCGCCCTTCACGACCCGCTCGACCTCGAGGTCGTGCAGCATCACGCCCCACTGGAACAGCAGCGCCAGCAGCGTCGCGTACACGGGGTTGCCGAGGTAGTACGGGTGCCACTTCTGGGCCGGGTCCATCCGCAGGATGCCGTAGCCGATGTCCCGGTCCTTGTCGAGGATGTTGGTGAACGTGTGGTGGATGTAGTTGTGGGAGTTGCGCCAGTTCTCCGCCGGTGCCACGTTGTCCCACTCGAAGCGCTGCGAGCTCAGCTCCGGGATGCGCGTCCAGTCGTACTGGCCGTGCATCACGTTGTGGCCGATCTCCATGTTGTCCAGGATCTTGGCCAGCGACAGCGCCGCGACACCCGCGACCCAAGCCGGCGGCAGGAACCCGGCGAACAGCAGCCCGCGCCCGGTCACCTCCAGGGCGCGCTGGGTCTTGATGATCGAGCGGATGTACTCGACGTCGGCCTCGCCGAGGTCGTCGACGATCCGCTGCCGCAGCGCGTCGAGCTCGCGGCCGAACTCCTCGACCTGTTCGGGGGTCAGGCGATCCTGTAATCCGGTCATCGTCGCCTCCTAGGCGTTGATCTCCACGTCCCCGACCGGGACGCTGATGCACAGCTGGATTTCTTCGTCTTCTTCGCCGGAGATCTCGCCGGTGCGGGCGTTGCGCACGCGCCCGGCGGTCTTCACCTGAGTGCAGGAGAAGCAGATGCCCATGCGGCACCCGTGTTCCGGCGACAGGCCCGCGTCTTCGGCTTGCTCCAGCAGTGGTTTGCCGGAGTTGGCGCATTCCCGGCCGCTGCGGGCGAAGCGCACGGTGCCCTCCGCGGCCTCGGTGTCGAAGGTGAGCGGCGGGGCCGTGAACTCTTCGGTGTGCAGGCGTTCACCGAGTCCTTCGGCCTCGAACAGTTCGCGGGCCGCGTCCATGAGGGGTTTCGGGCCGCACAGGAACGTCTCGGCGTCGCGGAACCAGGGCGCGGCCTGCTCCAGGTGACCTTGTGAGAAGAACCCGCGCAGGTCGCCGCCGGCCGCGTGGGTGTACGCGTGCACGACCCGGAAACCCGGGTGCCGCCGCGCGAGTTCGGCCAGGTCGGCGCGGTGCAGGGCGTCTTCCGAACTGTTCGAGTAGTGCAGGAACACGACCTCGCCGCGGTGCCCTTCGGCCACGAGCCGGCGCGCCATTGCCAGCACCGGCGTGATGCCGCTGCCGCCACTGACCAGCACGATCCGCTGCGGGCGCGGCGAGGGCAGCGTGAATTCGCCCGCCGCGGCCGACAGCCCGAAGACCGTGCCGGCGCGGGTGGTGGTGTGCAGGTGGCGCGACACCAGGCCCTGCGGGTCGGCCTTGACCGTGAACTCGAGATCGCCTTCGCCCGGTCCGCACGGCGAGTAGCAGCGGGTGCGCCGCACACCGTCGATCTCCACCGTCAGGCGCACGTACTGCCCGGCTTCGAACCCCCGCCACGCGCGGCTCGGCCGCACGGTGAACGTGACGGTGTCCGGCGTCTGGTGCCGCACGGCGACGACCCGGCCGCGGATCTCCCCGCGGACCAGCATCGGGTCGAGCAGCTCGAGGTAGCGGTCGGCGCCGTGGGGGGTGAGCAGGGCCTCGGCGAGTGAGGCGAGCCCACGCAGGCGCCGCGGGAGCAAGGCGGTCATCACACCCTCCAGAGATTTGAGTGCACAGCTGTACACTCAACAGTGTGGGGGCACGGACCGGGCGGCTGTCAACGCGGGAGCGAGGTGATGTGACGTGGACCATGCCGAAGGGGTCAGTACGCTCTTGGAGGTGAGCGCAGCGGAGATGCCGGCTTCGTCGGTGAGCCGGCAGGAGCGCAAGCAGCGCACCCGCCAGGCGCTGCTCGACGCCGCGCTGGAGCTGCTGGCGGACCGCGGGTTCGCCAGCCTTTCGCTGCGCGAGGTCGCCAAGGGTGCGGGCATCGTGCCCACGGCGTTCTACCGGCACTTCACGTCGATGGACGAGCTCGGTGTGGCGCTGGTCGAGGAGACCACCCGCACGCTGCGGGGCATGATCCGCTCGGCGCGCACCGAGCCCGTGAGCCACCTCGGCATGATCGACGCTTCGGTGAACACCCTGTACGAGCACGTGCGCGCCCACGAGGACCACTTCCGCTTCGTCACGCGCGAGCGCTACGCCGGCACCGGTCCCGTGGCGCGCGCCATCGGCGTCGAGCTGCGGCTGTTCTCCGGCGACCTCGCCATCGACCTCGCCCGCTTCGACCACCTGCGGGAATGGCCGACCGAAGACCTGCACGCCCTGGCCGACCTCATCGTCACCGCGATGCTCGCCACGGTCGTCGACCTGCTGGAGGTGCGCCACGGCGACCGCGAAGCCGATCAGCGCACGCTGGACCTGGCGCGCAAACGTCTGCGGATGATCTTCGTCGGGGTGCCCCACTGGCGGCCGTCGGGCTGACCGTGAAAACGTGCTCCGGGCCGGGAAAACCCGGCCCGGAGCACGTTTCAGGCGCGCGCCGCGGCTTCCAGCGCGGGGTCGGTCAGGAACAGCTCCGCCAGCTCGACGTCGCGGTCGATCAGGCCCTGTCCCCGCGAGTAGCGGATCTGCGTGCTCAGCGCCTTGCGGTTGGGCTCCAGCCCGTAGGACCAGTAGTCCTGGCCCAGCAGCCCCGCGGTCCGGTGCGCCTCCGCCGCCAGCCACGGCAGCATGACCTTCAGCGCCTGCTGGTCGAGCAGCTCCTCCCACGCGAGCTTCTTCGCCTCGGCGAACGCCGCCAAGACATCCACGAGCGCCGCCCGGTTCGCCGCGGCGAAGTCGGTGCGAGCGGCGAGCAGGTGCATGACGGGGAAGTGGCCCGTCCGCTCGTAGTAGTCGGCTTCGAGGGCCGGGTAGTCGGGGAACAGCCGGTCGGCGCCGGCTCCGAAGCACCGCGGCGGGTGGTAGGCGATCATCGCGTCGAGCTCGCCGTCGAGCAGCAGCTGCGACAGGTCTCGGCCGACCACCGGCCTCAGCGACACTTCCGGCCCGAGATCCGGCACGGCGACCCGGTCGCGGACCGGTGTGTCGATGTCACCGACGAACCACTCGATCGTCTCGGGGTGCACCCCGTACTCGTCCCGCAGTATGCCCCGCGCCACGAGCGCCGCGGTGTTGGTGTAGTCGCGCAGCCCGACCCGGCGTCCGGCGAGGTCTGCGGGTGCGGTGATCCCCGCGCCATCGCGGACGTAGATCGCCGAGTGGCGGAACGAGCGCGAGGTGAACACCGGCAGGCCGATGTACCGCGCGGTGCCCCGGGGCGACGCTGATGAGGAAGTTGCTGAACGAGATCTCCGTCAGCTCGTACGGCGCGTCCTGGAACGCCCGGGAGAACAGCTCTTCGATCGGGCCGTCGACGAACTCCCAGCCGGCCAGGGGCACCCGCCCGCTCATCAGCGGGCGGGTGCGGTCGTTGGCGGAAACGGCGATGCGGTGTGGCACAGTGCTCCTCCCGGTCTCAGCTGTAGTCCAGCACGAGCAGCCGGACGTCGGTCAGCTCCTCCATCGCGTACCGCGTGCCTTCGCGGCCCAGGCCCGACTCCTTCTGCCCGCCGAACGGCATGCTGTCCACGCGGAAGGTGGGGGAGTCGTTGACGATCAGCGCGCCGACGTCGACCCGGTCGCCCGCGCGCAACGCGGTGCGCAGGTCCTCGGTGAAAATGGCGCCCTGCAAGCCGAACCGCGACGCGTTGACGCGCTCGATCGCCTCGTCGATGCCGCGGTAGGGGTTCACGGTCACGACCGGGCCGAAGATCTCCTCGTCCTCCACCTTCATCCCCGGCGCGGTGTGGGTGAGCACGGTCGGAGCGACGACCGTGCCGGCGCGCGTGCCGCCGACCTCGACCACGGCACCCGCGGCCCGAGCCTCTTCGATCCACGACTCGATGCGCTTGGCCGAGCCTTCGTCGATGACCGGGCCGCACTGCGTCGCCTCGTCCAGCGGGTCACCCGTGCGCACCCCGCGGACGGCGTCGAGCAGCTCGCCGAGGAATTTGTCGTACACCGACTCGTGCACGAGCACCCGCTGCACACCGATGCAGTACTGGCCGGCGAACACCATCCCGCCGCGCACGCAGCAGTCCACGGCCCGGGCGAGATCCCCGTCCTCGTGGCCGGAAGAAGATGAGCAGCAGCGGCGCGGCGACGCCGATCGCGGCGTAGGTGGGCAGCAGGCCGATGGCTGCCGTGGACACACCCATCAAGGTGAGCGTCCACACCAGCACGACCTTGCGGCCGTAGCGGTCGCCGAGGTGCCCGGCGATGATGCCGCCGACCGGCCGCATCAGGAACGACACCCCGAACGTCGCGAGCGACAGGATCAGGCCGATGGCCGGGGGCGCGGGGGAGAAGAAGGCCGGGCCGAACACCAGCGCGGACGCGGTACCGAAGATGAAGAAGTCGTAGAACTCGACTGTGGTGCCGACCAAGGTCGCCGCTGCCACGCGACGTTGGTTGGTGGTGGGTGCCGTCACGGGGGAAGTCCTCTCTGCACGACGGGCACAACGATTCGCGCGGCCGCCGCGGGTGCGGGCCGCTGCCGCCGGACCGGCCGGACGACGAGGTGGTGCGAAGTTGACAGAGAGTCTAAGCATAGATATTTTGTTGAGGCAAGGGTGTGGGGACGACCTTCCCCACCGGTGCGACATCTCGCCCGGGCTCGCCACCCGACCTCCCCCGCGGAAAGGACCACGTCGCCATGACCTCGACCGACTTCGACCACCCCTACTCCGAGACGGCCAGCGCCGGGAACACCGTTTTCGTGTCCGGTTGCCTGCCCCTCGACGAGAACGAGAACCTCGCCCCGGCCGGCAAACCGGCGATGGACGCGGCGTTGAAGACGGTCGAGCGCCGCCTGGTGAAGGCGGGGCTCGACCTGTCCGATGTGGTCAAGCTGACCTACTTCGTCACCGACATCGCCTACCGTGCGCTCGCGAACGACCAGTACGTGGACACCTGGTCCGAGCCGCGTCCGGCCCGCACCGTGGTTCAGGTCGCCGGTCTTCCGCGGGGCGCGACGGTCGAGATCGACGCGATCGCGCACCGCGCCTGACGCGCGGGCTCCGTGGATGTTCGCGGCCGGCCGGTCCGCCGGCGATCCTGTACCCGGGTCGTCGGCTCGGGATCGGCCGGCTCGTGGTGCGCGGGAAACGCCGTTCCGGCAGGGAGTTCCGCGGGTTGCTCGGGTCCTGGCCCGGGCGCGCTACGCCTGCGTGGCGGACGGGGCTTCGTCGCGCAGCCGGCCGATGTAGTTGTAGACCGAGGCGCGGGAAATACCGAGCCGCCCGGCCAGCATGGGCACCGCGCGGCGCAGCTGGAACACGCCGCGCTCGTCCAGGGTCTTGAAGACCGACAGCCACTCGGCGGTTGCCAGGTGGGTGAGGGGTTTGCCCAGCTGGCCTTCGACGTCGGCGAGCACCGACTCGATCACGGTCTCCGCGTCGCTGCCGAAGGTCACCGGCTGGGGTTCGGCAGCGCTTTCCTCACCGATGACCTCGCCCAGCAACATCGACGACAACCGCAGCTGCGTCACGTCGAGGTTGATGCAGAGGGCGCCGGCGACGCGACCGTCGGCAAGGCGCAGCAGCATCGTCGTGCTCTTCATCACGCGGCCGTCGGGCAGGCGGGTGATGTAGTTGATCTTGTCCTCGGCCGATTCGCCCTGGCGCAGGAGCGAGAGCCCGATCGCGCTCATCGGCGAGCCGATCTTGCGGTGGGTCACGTCGCCGGCGATCGCCACGACGGAGTGGTCGTCCCGGCGGAAGTCGTGGAGCACGACTTCGCAGATGCGCCCGAAGGTGGTTTGGATACCGGTGACCAGCGGTCGTGCGGCGTCCAGCACCCGGTCGGCCTCGGCGTCGGCTTCCGCCGACCAGGCTGCGGCCAAGTCCTCGTCACCCATGTGGCTCCTCCGCTCGGGGTCAACCGGCGTTTCCCGAAATTACCACGGCGTCGCGAGCCACGTTCGCCGGTGATCGTCCGCGCGCGCTTGTGTGCCAACACGGTTCGGGCATCGGCGGCGGCTACGCTCGGCGTGGGCAGCGAACTCTCCGGCGCCGGCCGTGGAGCGAGAACGTGGAGGAACGAACGTGGACACCGGATCGGACGTGCGCGCGGAGTTCGGCGATCCGGCCTCGAACCTGGCGTTCGACGAGGCGCTGCTGCGCGAAGGCCCGGCCACGCCGGTGCTGTGGCTGTGGCGCAACCCGGTGAGCGTGGTCGTCGGCCGGGGGCAGAAGGTGGCGCGTGAGGTGCGCGTGTCCGAGTGCGAGCGCGACGGCGTGCCGGTGCTGCGCCGGGCCAGCGGCGGCGGCACGGTGTTCCACGACCCGGGCAACCTCAACGTCACGCTCGTGCTGCCCGGCCCGGCCGACCGGCCGCTGGAAATGCTCGGGCTGGTGATGTCGGCGGCCGTCGAGAAGCTCGGGTTGCCGCCGCGCCTGGGCGAGCGCGGCTTGTTCGTGGGTGACGCGAAGCTGTGCGGGTTCGCGGTGTTCCGCACCAAGAACGGGCTGCTGGCGCACTCGACACTGCTGATCGACACCGACGCCGCGCGCGTCGGCGCCTACCTCACCTCGGCGCCGCCGGACCCGAAGCCGCTGGATTCGCACCGCAGCAAGGTCGCGTCGCTGGCCGACCACGGCGTGCACCCGGCCGAGGGCGAGGCCGAGGCCGTGGTGCGCGCCGCGGCGGCGGGGCTGCTCGGCACCCTCGTGCCGCGGCCGCCGACCGACGCGGAGTTCGAGCGGCAACGCTCGTTGCTGCACACGCGCTACCACTACGACGGCTGGCACGCCGACGGGAAGCAGCGCCCGGCGGCGTGAGGGCTACTCGCCCGAGGAGAACGTGACGGCGGGGATCTTCTTCGCCGGGCGCCGGGCGGGCTCGGCGGTCTTCGCCGATTTCGGTTCCCCGGCCGGGTTTTTGACGGCCGCGGTGGTCTTGACCGCGGCCGCGCGCGGTTCGGTGGTCTTGACCGCCTTCGCCGGCTGGGCCTTCTTGGCCCGCGTGGGCTTCGCGGCTGGTTCGGCCTTCGCCGGCCGCGCCGCGGTTTTCGCTCCTGCCGCGGTTCGCTTCGCGGGTTTGGCCTTCGCCGGAACTTCCTGCGGCTCAGGGTTCTTCAAGCCGGTGTTGGCGCTGGTTTTCGCGCCGGCCGCGAGCTGCGGACGCTGCTTGCGGCCACCCGTGCGTCGCCCGTGGCGCACGTACGGGGCGAAGATTTCCCGTAGCGCGGCGGCGTTGCGCGCGGAGAGGTCGATCTCGTAGTCGATCCCGTCGACGCCGAAGCCCAGCGTCTCGGCGGCGGCTTCGCCGGTGAGGTCGTCCACCACGTGGACGGCAGTGTTCTTGGCCATGGCGAAAGCCTCCGTGCTCGATCGTGGTCGTGCGTGCAATCGGCACGGCGACGACCCGGTCACCCGGTGTCGCCGATTTCTTGCAGCTTGCGGAACACAGTAGCGGCTGGCTTGCGTGAAGCCGCGCGGTGGTGTGCGCTGAACCCATGTCAGGACAGACTTTCGACGTCGTGGTGATCGGCGGTGGCCCGGTCGGCGAAGTGGCCGCGGAACGCGCCGCCCGAGGCGGGTTCAAGGTGGCACTCATCGAGCACGAGTTGTTCGGCGGTGAGTGCTCCTACTGGGCGTGCGTGCCGAGCAAGGCGTTGCTGCGCCCCGGGAACCTGCTCGCCGCGGCCAAGCGCATGCCGGGGGTGGTGGTCGGCGACGTGCTCGACCCGGCGAAGGTGTTCGCCCGCCGCGACGCGTTCACAGGTGGCAGTGATCCGGCTCGCGACCGGAGTCAGGCGGACTGGGCCCGCGGGGTCGGTGTCGAGCCGATCCGCGGCCACGCACGGATTTCCGGTGAACGGGAGGTGACGGTTTCCGACGGGCAGGTGCTCACCGCGCGCCACGGCGTGATCGTGTGCACCGGCAGCGTTCCGTACTCGCCGCCGATCCCGGGGCTCGACACGATCAAGCCGTGGGGCTCGCGTGACGCGACTTCGGCCTCGGCCGTGCCCGCGCGCCTCGGCGTGCTCGGCGGCGGCGTGGTCGGCGTGGAGATGGCGCAGGCGTGGGCGCGGCTCGGCGCGCAGGTGCACCTGATCATCGCGGGCGAGCGTCCGCTGCCGCGGCTGCCGGAGTTCGCGGGCGACCTGGTGCTCGCGGGCCTGCGGGCCGACGGCGTGACCGTGCACACCGGCTCGGGCATCGACGAGGTGTCCGCTGTGGACGGTGGCGCTTCGCTCAAGCTCGCCGGCGGCGAGGACCTCGTGGTCGACGAGCTGCTGATCGCCACCGGCCGCACGCCCGCGACCGGGCACGTCGGACTGGAGGTGCTGGGCCTGGCGACCGACGGCCCGCTGGAGGTCGACGAGAGCGGCCGCGTGTCCGCCGTGGACGGTGGCTGGCTCTACGCCGCGGGCGACGTGACCGGGCGGGCTCTGCTGACCCACCAGGGCAAGTACGCCGCCCGTGTGGCGGGCGACAGCATCGCCGCGCGTGGCCGGGGCGAGAAGATCACCGTCGAGCCCTGGAGCAAGTACAGCGCGACGGCCGATCACCACGCCGTGCCGCAGGTGATCTTCACCGACCCCGAGGTGGCGTCGGTCGGGCTCACCGAAGCGCGCGAGGGCTCCGCGGACCGCGTCGTGGAGATCGACATCGCGGTGGCCGGCTCGGCGCTGTACGCCGACGGCTACACCGGCAAGGCCCGCATGGTCGTCGACACCGAGCGCGGGGTCGTGCTGGGCGTCACCTTCGCCGGCCAGGACGTCGCGGAACTCCTGCACTCCGCCACGATCGCCGTGGTGGGCGAGGTGCCGCTCGACCGGCTGTGGCACGCGGTCCCCGCGTTCCCGACGATCAGCGAGGTCTGGCTGCGGCTGCTGGAGGCGTACGGCCTGTAGGCCCTTTTCGCGCAGCGGGCTCGCGGTTGGTGACCGGGGCCCGCTGTTTGCGTTGTGCCGCGGGCTCGCGGGGCTGTGGACGCGGCTGCGCCCGGGCCCGGTGCTCCGACGGGATCGCGCTGCGTTCTTGATCAGCGTGCGTGGGATGGCTCCTGCGCAGCAGGCCCGAGTCGGCGACTTGGGCCCGCTGTTTTCGCGAGGTGCCGTGGTTGCGCGTCAGGCGGGCATGGCGAGGCCGAGTGCGCCCTGGGCAGCGCGCGCGAGGGCGGGGTCGTCCGGAGTGGACGGACCCGACTGCCACACGACCTGCACCAGCCGCACGCCGTTGCCGTCGAGTTCGCTCGCGTAGGCGGCGTTGTCGAAGGCCGGCGTTGGGGTCGGCCACTTGCCGGTCTCGGTGGCGACGTCGAGGATCCCGCCGCCGCCCGGGGTATCGGCGATCTGCTTGAAGTGGGTGGCCTGCGCGGCGTCGGGGAACTCGACCACCGCCATGGTCACGGCCGCGGCCCGGCCGTCGACCTGGGCGGTGTAGCTCGCGCGGCGCACGGCGGAGCAGCTCGTCTGCTGCAGGCTCGCCTGCACGTCGCCGAACGCGTGGGAGGCGCAGCGCTGGTCCGCGCTGCTCGCCCGCGGCTCGAACGACAGGCTCTGCGTCGCCGCACTGCTCGCCGGGGCACTGGTCACCGGCGCGCTGCTCGCGGGCGCCACCGGCCGCCCGCTCGAACTCGGCGGCGGTGCGGCCTGCCCGCCCCCACCGCCTCCGGTCGCGGCCACGACGATCGCCGTCACCAACAGGATGCCCAGCAACCCGATCGCGGCCACCGGCACCCACCGGACGGTCCGCGACTGCTCCTTCGCCGGCGGGGCGGGCTTCGCCGGCACTTCGACCGAGCCCACCGCCGGAGCCGAAGACACCGTCCTCGCCGGCGCGGGCTGCCGAGCCGGGGGCACGGCAGCGGTGGCCGGACCACCGGCGCCCACGGACTTTCCTCTCGACACGCCGTTCGCGGCCACCGGTTTTTCACCGGGGCCGGCACCAGCGCGGCCATCGCCCGAGGGCTGGCCACCGTTCGGCGCGGGCCTCGGCGCCGGCACCGCGCGCGGCACGACCGGAGCCTGCTTCGGCGACGCCATCTGCTCCGTCGCCGCCGCGTCCGACGACCCACCCGGGCCACCGGGGAAGCTCGGCGCCGCGGTCGACTCGGTCGGGGCGTCCGCGAGGTGGTCCGCTCCGGCCGGGGGAACGGCCGAAGTGGACGGATCGGCGGTGTCCTCGACCACGGGGGAAGCGGCCGCCGCGGCGGGGTTCGGTGCGGCGACGGATTCGGTCGGCGTGTCGGTGAAGCTGGGCGTGTCGGTGAAGCTGGGCGCCACACTCGCGGCCGCCGTGACCGGGCTCGGTGCGGCGATGGACTCCGTCGGCGCATCCGAAACGTCCGGCGTCACACCGACGGCCGGGGAAGTGGCCGAAGTGGACGAACCCGGAAAGACCGGCGCCGAAGGGGGCACCCCCGTCAGGGAAGCGGACGCGACCTGCGGCACCGGCCGCGTCGTCGGGATGACCGGCGGAGGCGGCGGCACCGAGGTGATCCGCGGCCGCGGCGCCACCGGAGCACCGGCAGCCGGCTGGGCGACAACAGGTTGGGCGACAACAGGCTGGGCGACCACAGGCCGAACATCGGCAGGCCGAACAGGGACCGGCACCGCGGCGGGAACCACCGGCACCGGCGGGTCATCCGTGTACCGGACGAATCCCTCACCCAGCAGCACCTCGTCGGACAGCGGCGGCGCGTCCGGCGCCAGCGCCGTGATCAGCGCCCGCGCCTGGTCCAGCGACCGCGCGCTGCGGGCGGTGGCCAAGGACACCGTCGCGGCCAGCATCGTGGTCGGCGTGGGGTGCAGCACGCGCACCGGCCCCGCCAGATCGGCCGGCGGCTGGTCCACCGTCTCGACGTAGGGCCCCACCGCCACGATCGTGCCCACCGGCCCGGAGCCCGGGGCCAGCTCGGCGATGCGGCGTTCGCACTCGGCGGAGAGGTCGAGGGCCTCCGTGGCGGGGTTCACGGCGTCGTCACCGTGGACCAGGGGCCAGCCGTCGGCTTTCCACGGGCCGCCGAGCGGGGCCTCGAGGCGCAGGGCCGGATCGGGGAGGTCGACGCCGATCACGATGAGCACGCCCTTCGGCAGCACCACCACGGCCTCGACGGCACGCTCGCCGCCCGCCGGGCGGGCGCCGATGAGGGCGACGCCCCCGATGACGGTGCTGCCGCGGCCGAGGGAGGCCAGCGCCGCCCGCACATCCTCGGCGACGCGCGACGGCTGCTGCCCGAGGCGGACCAGTCGCACCGAAACCCTCCTCACCTCGTCCGTTCCGGTGCATCACGCTAGCGTGCCCGCGCCCGGATTCCGTGCTGCGCGCGGACGCGTCGGCGAGCCTCCCTCCGAAAGGGGGTTCCCGTGCGACTTGTGGTGTTCGTGTGGCCAAACCGCACGGTTGGGGTGCAGAATGTGCTACACATCGGGAAGCGGCACGGAAGCCCACAAGCCGAAGCAGCTCGAGAGGTCGTAGGGGAAGACGTCCCTCGTCGAGCAAGCGGAGGTCAGCAGTGAGCACCCGTGGCAACACCCGAGGTGTGGTGTACGTCCACTCGTCGCCGTCTGCGGTGTGTCCGCACGTCGAGTGGGCTATTTCGGGCACCCTCGGGGCCCGAGTCGAGCTGAAGTGGACGGCGCAGCCCGCCAGTCCCGGACAGCTCCGCGCCGAGTGCGGCTGGCGCGCGCCTGCCGGCACCGCGGCCAAGCTGGCCTCGGCGCTCAAGGCGTGGCCGATGCTGCGCTTCGAGGTCACCGAGGAACCCAGCGCCGGCGTCGACGGCGAACGCTTCTGCTTCGCGCCCGGCCTCGGCCTCTGGCACGGCCGCACGAGCGCCAACGGCGACATCGTGGTGGGCGAGGACCAGCTGCGTGCCCTCGTGACCATGACCCGCGGTGGGGAATCGCTGGCGCACAAGCTCGACGAGCTGCTCGCGGCCAACTGGGACGAGGCGCTCGAGCCCTACCGCCACGCCGGCGACGGCGCTCCGGTCACGTGGTTGCACCAGGTCGGGTGACACCGGCGGCCGGGTGGGTACCCTCTCGGGGGTGACCGTCCGCCCGCCCGCACCCGCCCGCCAGCGGTGGCTGGTACCCGTCCTCGTCGTGGTGCTCTCCATCACCGTGGGCGGAGGCCTGCTCGCGCGAGAGCTCTACCGCCGCCCGGTCGTCGACGCGGGCGTGCCCAGCGCCCTCACCCCTCCGACGCCGGTGGCCGCCGAAGACCAGCCCGGCCCCGGCGACGTCAAGGTGACCGACGACGCGGCCCGACACCCCGACGTGGAGGCGGTGCAAACCGTGCTGCAGGCCTTCTTCGACGGCGTCAACAAACACGATTACGCGACGTGGGCGAGCGCGGTCAGCAAAGGCCGGCTCGACGACACCCCGAAAACGGAGTGGACGAAGGACTACGTGTCCACGAAGGACGGCAGCATCACGCTGTACCGCATCGAACCCGGCGCCGGTACGTCGCTGAGGGTGCTCGTGGGCTTCACCAGCACGCAGTCCGAGGACGAGGCGCCCGACGATCTCAAAGCGGGCTGCATCCGCTGGCGCCTCGTTCTGCCGATGGTCTTCGAGGGCGGCGGGTACAAGATCGACACCATCAGGGCCGGCACCGCGCCCGAACACGAGAAGTGCTGACTGGACCACACCACGAACGAGGGCCCCTCCCGACACCCGGGAGGGGCCCTCGTTCGTGAAGCGGAACCGATCAGGCGGCCGGCGTGAACAGCAGGGCGGTGTTGTGGCCGCCGAAGCCGAACGAGTTGCTGAGCGCCGCGGTGAGCTCGACCTTGCGGTTCTCGCCCGACACGACGTCGAGCTCCACCTTCGGGTCGAGGTCGGTGAGGTTCAGCGTGGCCGGGACCACGCCTTCGTACAGCGCGAGGATCGTGGCGATGCCCTCGACCGCGCCGGCGCCGCCGACGAGGTGGCCGAGCGCGCCCTTCGGCGCGGTGACCACGGCGTGGTCGCCCACGGCCTTGCGGATCGCCGCCGCCTCGCCGATGTCACCGACCACAGTGGACGTCGCGTGCGCGTTGACGTGACCGACGTCCGACGGGGACAGCCCGGCCATGCTCATCGCCGCGCGCATCGCCGCGATCTGACCGATGCCCTCGGGGTGGTTGCCCGTGATGTGGTAGGCGTCGGAGGTGATGCCGTAGCCGGCGAGCTTCGCGTAGATCCGCGCACCGCGGGCCTTCGCGTAGTCGGCCCGCTCCAGCACGACCACCCCGGAGCCCTCGCCGAGCACGAAGCCGTCGCGGCTCGAGTCGAACGGCCGGGACGCGGCCGCCGGGTCGTCGTTGCGGGTCGACACCGTGCGCGCCTGGGCGAAGCCCGCGAGGGTGATCGGGTGGATGCACGCCTCCGTGCCACCGGCGACCACGACGTCGGCCCGGCCGGACCGGATCATCTCGTAGCCGGTGGCGATGCCCTCGGCACCGGAAGCACACGCCGAAGCGGGGGAGTGCACGCCCGCCCGCGCCTTGAGGTCGATGCTCACGTGCGCGGCCGGCCCGTTGGGCATCAGCATCGGCACGGTGAGCGGCGACACCTTGCGGAGGCCCTGCTGGTGCAACAGGTCGTTCTGGCTCAGCAGCGTCATGGGCCCACCGACACCGGTGCCGATCGAGACACCCAGCCGTTCCGGCTCGACGTCGGTGTGCTCGTCGGTCTGCTCGGCGAACCCGGCGTCGGCCCAGGCCTGCCGGGCGGCGATGATCGCCACCTGCTCGCAGCGGTCAAGCCGGCGCGCCTGCACGCGGGGCAGGACCTCCGACGGGTCGACAGCCAGCGCGGCGCCGATCAGCACGGGCAGGCCCAGCTTCTCGGGCCAGTCCGCCTCGATCTTGCGCACACCGCTGCGACCGGTCAGCAGACCGTCCCAGGTGGACGCGACGTCCCCGCCGAGGGGCGTGGTCGCCCCCATCCCGGTGATCACGACGTCGATGTTGCTCATGGGAGTCTCCCCAAGGTCTCGGCTCCGGACCGGGGAGCTTCCCCGGCCCGGGTACGAAGAGGACTTACTTCTGGTTGGCGGACACGTAGTTCACCGCGTCGCCCACGGTCTTCAGGTTGGCGAGCTCGTCGTCCGGGATCTTGACGCCGAACTTGTCCTCGGCCTGAACGGCGATCTCGACCATCGACAGCGAGTCGATGTCCAGGTCGTCCACGAACGACTTCTCGGCGGTGACGTCGTCCTGAGCCACACCGGCCACCTCTTCGACGATCTCGGCGAGGCCGGCGAGGATCTCAGTGTTGTCAGCCATTGGAGTTGTTCCCTTCTCGGTTCTTCTTCAGGTCCACCTCGCGAGCACGGCGCTCGCGGGGGAAGTATCCATCAGGGGCAGACGAAGGCCTGCCCGGCATACGAGAGCCCGGCGCCGAAGCCGATCGCCAGCACGACGTCGCCCGGCTTCGCGGTGCCCGCCTTGCGCATGTGGTCCAGTGCCAGCGGGATCGACGCCGAGGAGGTGTTGCCCGAGTACTTGATGTCGTCGGCCACGGCGATGTCCTCGCGCGCGCCCGCGGACTTCAGCTTCTTCGCGATGCTCTCGACGATGCGCAGGTTGGCCTGGTGCGGGATCAGCACGTCCACATCGGACGCCTGCAGGCCCGCGGCCTCCAGCGCGCTCATCGCGATCGGCGCGATCTTCGTGGTGGCCCACCGGAAGACCGACTGGCCCTCCTGGTAGATGTACTTGTTGTCCCGCATGGTGATCAGGTCCACGAGGTCACCCGCGCTGCCCCACACGACCGGGCCGATGCCCGGCTCGTCGGCACCGCCGACCACCGCGGCGCCCGCGCCGTCGGCGAAGATGATGGCGTTGGCCCGGTCGGTCGGGTCGACCACGTCGGTGAGCTTCTCGGCGCCGATCACCAGCACCTTCTTCGACGAGCCCGCGCGGACGAGGTCCGAGGCCACGCCGAGGCCGTAGCAGAACCCGGCGCAGGCGGCGTTGAGGTCGAACGCGCCGGGACCCGGGATGCCGAGGCGAGCGGCGACCTGGGCTGCGGCGTTGGGGATCTGCGTGGGCATCGTGCAGTTCGGCAGGATGACCGTGTCCACTTCGGACGGGTCGACGCCGGCGTCGGCCATCGCGGCCTCACCCGCGGCGACGGCGTAGTCCACGAGGAACTCGTCCTCGCTGCCGAAGCGGCGCTCGATGATGCCCACGCGCTCGCGGATCCACTGGTCGTTGGTGTCCATGAGCTGCGAGAGGTCGTCGTTGGTCACGACCCTCTCCGGCTGGTGGCTGCCGACGCCGAGGATCCGGGTGCTGGCAGGGCCCGTGCTCAGGCGGAGGCTGGTGCGGTCGGTCACTGGGCGTCCTCCTCGCGCAGCTTCGCCAGCTCGGCCGGCGTCTTCAGCGCGGTGGTTGTGGTGACGACACCCTTGAGCTGGCGCTTGACCAGACCGGTCAGCGTGCCCGCGGGCGCGAGTTCGACGGTGCTGCTCACGCCGAGCGACACGAGGCCGTCCATCGTGAGGTCCCAGCGCACGGGCCGGGTGACCTGCGCGACGAGCCGCCGCAGGTACTCGGTGCCGCTGGTGACCACGGTGCCGTCGGCGTTCGACAGCAGCGGGCGCGTGGGGTCGGCCGGGGTGAGGCCGGCGGCGTGCTCGCGAAGGGCGTCTTCCGCCGGCGCCATGTACGGCGTGTGGAAGGCTCCCGCGACCTTGAGCGCACGGATCTTCGTGCCCTCCAGGGGTTCGGCGACGATCCGCTCGATGGCGTCGGCGGCGCCCGAGGCGACGATCTGCCCGGCGCCGTTGCGGTTGGCGGCGGTCAGGCCCTGGCCCTCGAGCCACGCGACGACCTGGTCGGGGTCCCCGAGCATCACGGCCGCCATCGACGTCGGCTCCAGCGCGCAGGCCTTCGCCATCTCGGCACCGCGCACCGCAGCCAGCGCCACGGCGTCGGCCGGGGTCAGCACCCCGGCGATCGCGGCCGCGGCGAGCTCGCCCACGGAGTGACCGGCCACCGGCGCGTCGTCGGCCACCGGCGCCACCTGCTGCAGGCGCTCGAACGAGAGCAGTGAGAGCGCGACGATCAGCGGCTGCGCGACCGCGGTGTCCTGGATCTCCTCGGCGTCGCCTTCCGTCCCGAGGCGCACGAGGTCGAGCCCGGCGCGGGCGGACCACTCCTCGACGCGCGCGCGGGCACCGTCGGACTCGAGCCAAGGGGAGAGCATGCCGGGGGCTTGTGAGCCCTGGCCTGGGGAGAGGACTGCTGCTGTCACGCCGTCTATGACACCACGCTCGGTCGTCTCCCCCGGATGCGGCCGGTCACCAAGTCCGCCGGGCGTTATTGGAGGAAACCTCCAAAGACCCGCGGGGGATCCTTGCCCTTAACCCAGATGCCTTGTGGGATTCAACCATCGCTTGCCGTGAAGTCCGTCACGGGTCCACGGGTTCCCGTGATCGTCACCGAGTGTCACCAGAGGCCGCGGGCGCGGGCCAGCCGGCCGACGGTGAGCGCGGCCCGCAGCACGAACGCGTCGCGCGGCTCGGTCGGGTTGCGGCCGGTGAGCTCGGCGGCCTTGCGGAGCCGGTACCGCACGGTGTTGGGGTGCACGAACAACGTCTGCGCGCAGCGTTCGAGCACCCCGCCGCTTTCGAGGTAGGTCTCCACCGTGCGCTGCAGCGCGGGACCGGCCTCTTCGAGCGGCCGCGCGACGAGGTCCACCAGCAGCCGCTCGGCTTGGGGGTCGCCCGACAGCGCGCGCTCGGGCAGCAGGTCGTCGGAGCGCACGGGCCGCGGCGCGCCGGGCCAGCCGACCACCGCGCGCAGGCCGGAGAGCGCCTCGGCCGCGCTGTGGTGCGCCTCCGCCAGCGAGGGCACGGTCGGGCCGGCGACCACGGGGCCGTCGGCGAACACCGCGGACATGCGCGACAGCGTTTCGCGCTCCTTCACGCCGCCTTCGGTGGGGCCGCCGATCACGATCACCAGCCGCGAACCCTGTACCGACAGCAGCACCGGCCGGCCGACGCGCGCGGCGCGGCTGCGGACCTCGAACACCACCGTCGGCGGGTCTTCCGAAGGCGGGTTGCCCACGATCACGGTCGCGGCCGAAGCCGGGTCCCAGCCCAGCGCGGCCGCGCGAGAGAGCACGGCCTCCTCGGCGTCGCCGCGCACGATCCCGTCGACGACCAGCGCCTCGAGCCGCGCGTCCCAGGCGCCGCGCGTCTCGGCCGCCGCCGCGTAGGAGTTGGCCGCGGCGAACGCGATCTCCCGGCCGTAGCGCAGGATTCCCTCGATCAGGGCCGCGCGTTCGGCCTCGTTCGCGGCGAACTCCGGCAGCTGCTCCTCGAACACCTCGATCGCGAGCCGCACCATGCCCACGGCCTGGCGCAGGCTGACCCAGCGCGACAGCTCGGCGGGCGCGTCGCGGAACGCCTCGGTGGTGAGCTTGAGCGCTTCCTTCGAATCCCGAAGCCAATCGACGAACCCGGCCGCGCCGGCCTGCGTGATCAGCAGCACGCTCGCGCGCTGGTCGGCGGGCAGCCGGCCGAACCACACCAGCCGCTTCTCCATCACCGCGACGCTCGCGCTCGCGAGCCGGCCCGAGGCGTGCTCGAGCGAGCGCAGCGTTTTCGCCGACAGCCCGTGGTGCTTGGGGACCCGGCGCCCCGTCGTCTCAGCCATTCGTTCCGTTCCTCCGGGGGAATCCTAGTTGGACATTCGATCGGCAACTTTCGGCGGCGGACACGCAACCGGCGGCGCTAGGCACCGTGCAGCGGGATCTCTACGATCCGTAACCGGTGACGCACGTCACCGAATCCGACACCAAGGGGGAAAGGGCCGATGCCAGAGCCCGGACTGGAGATCGACGCGATCTCCAAACGCTACGGCACCGTCGTGGCACTGGAACAGATGACTTTCGACGTGCGGCCCGGCGAGCTGTTCGGCTTCGTGGGCAGCAACGGCGCGGGCAAGACCACCACGATGCGCATCGCGCTCGGGGTGCTCAGCGCGGACTCGGGCGAGGTCCGGTTCGCGGGTTCGCCGATCACGCACGAGACGCGGCGCCACATCGGCTACATGCCGGAAGAGCGCGGTTTGTACCCGAAGATGAAGGTGGGTGAGCAACTGACCTACCTGGCGCGGCTGCACGGCATGTCGGCGGCTGAGGCGAAGGCGTCGACCGAGCGCTGGACCGAACGCCTCGGCGTGGCCGCGCGCCGCGGCGACGAGGTGGAGAAGCTCAGCCTTGGCAACCAGCAGCGCGTGCAGCTCGCGGCCGCGCTGGTGCACGAACCGAGCATCCTCGTGCTGGACGAACCGTTCTCGGGCCTCGACCCGGTCGCGGTGGACGTGATGAGCAAGGTGCTCAAGGAAAAGGCGGCCGACGGCGTGCCGGTGGTGTTCTCCAGCCACCAGCTCGACCTGGTGGAGCGCCTGTGCGACCGCATCGGGATCGTCCGGAGTGGACGGATGGAGGCGATGGGCACCGTCTCGCAGCTGCGGGCCGGCGGCGCCGTGCGGCTGCTCGTCGACGCGCCGCAGGCGGCCGACGGCTGGGCCGCGAACCTGCCCGGCGTCACGGTGCTGGGCCGCGACGGTTCGGTGACCGAGCTCGAGCTGGCCGACGGGGCCGACGACCAGGTCGTGCTGCGCGCGGCGCTGGCGACCGGTCCCGTGCGCGAGTTCGCGCGCAAGCTCCCGTCGCTGACCGATCTGTTCCGGTCCGTCGTGACCGAACACCACCACGAGGAAGAAGCGGCGGCATGAGCACACCCGACGTCCGCATGAGCCCGATGTCCGGGGTCGGCCTGGTCGCCTCGCGCGAGATCAGCACCCGGCTGAAGTCGAAGGCCTACCGGATCAGCACGCTCGTGCTGCTGGTCCTCATCGTCGTCGGCATCGTGGTGCTGAAGCTGTTCGGCGGCAGCAGCGGTCCCGACGCGACCGTCGGCTTCGTGCCGGCCGCGGCGCCGCTCTCGGCACCGCTGACGGCGATCGGGAAGTCGGTGGGGGAGAACATCGCCACACAGCCCGTCGCCGACGACCAGGCCGGGATCGCGAAGCTGAAGGACGGCTCGATCGACGCGCTGCTGGTGCAGGGCGCCGACCGCGTGCACGTGCAGGTCGAGAAGGACCTGGACGGCAACCTCAAGAACGTGCTCACCGTGCTCGCCGGCCGCGTCGCGCAGAACTCGGAGATCCTCGCGCAGCGCGGTGACCCGGCGAAGGTGGACGCCGCGGTCGCGACCGCGAAGATCGACGAACTGCCGCCGCTGGAGAAACCGCACGACTACGACGGCCAGCAGCTCGTGCTCGGCATCATCGCGGGCATCCTCATCTACATGTCGCTGCTGCTCAACGGCCAGACCGTGGCGCAGGGCGTGGTCGAGGAGAAGACCTCGCGCGTGGTCGAGCTGCTGCTCTCGACCATCAAGCCGTGGCAGCTGATGGCGGGCAAGGTGCTCGGCATCGGCACGGTCGGGTTGATCCAGATGCTCGCGATCGGTGTCGTCGGCATCGCGGCGGGCCTGGGGACGGGGGTGCTCACCATCTCGCTCTCGGCGGCCATCGGCACGGTCGCCTGGCTGGTGGTTTGGTACCTGCTCGGATTCTTCATGTATTCGATCGTGTTCGCGGCGCTCGGCGCGCTCGTGTCGCGGCAGGAGGACGTGAGCGGTGCCGTGTCGCCGGTGCTGATGCTCGTGATCGCCGGGTACGTGGTGGGCATCTCGGTGCTGCCCTCGGACCCGTCGAACAAGTTCGCCGAGGTGCTGTCGGTGATCCCGGTGTTCGCGCCGACGCTGATGCCGATGCGGCTCGCCATGGGCGGCGTGCCCGTGTGGGAGGCCGTGGTGTCGGTGGGGCTCGTGGTGCTGCTGATTCCGGTGTTGATCTGGCTGGCCGCGCGGATTTACCGCAACGCCGTGATGCGCACCGGCGCGAAGGTGAAACTCCGCGACGCGCTGCGCGCCGCCTGAGTGTCCGTTCGGTGAACGCGAGTCGTCGTCCTGTGACCTGAAAAGTATTCGCAGGGCGACGACTCGAACACCCGCTGAATACATCGCGCACGAATAAGGCGGAAATGCTCGAGGCCGCCCGGCGCTTGCGGTTTACGCTGCGCCGGACGGCCTCGTCTCCCCGGTCCCCACCGGTAGGACAAGTATGGACGCGATTGATCTTCTCGCGCCAGTCGTCTCACTCGATCGTGGTGCAACGCACTCCCGCCGGCTGGGTACCTGATCATCACCCGCTGCCACGGACGTCAGCCGGGAATCCACGACGAAGGGAGCCAGCGTGGGTGAGCAACTCAAGGACGGACTCGGACAGGCCTGGAATCTGGTGGCCACGTTCGTCCCGAAACTCGTCGGTTTTCTGATCATCCTGCTGATCGGCTGGCTGATCGCGAAAGCGGTGTCCAAAGCGCTGTCACTCGTGCTCGGAAAACTCGGTTTCTCACGGCTCGTGGAGAAGACGGGGCTGACCGGAATGATGAAGCAGGCGAATGTCGACGCCACCGGCATCCTCGTGAAACTGGTCTACTACTTTATTCTGCTCATCGCGCTCCAGCTGGCGTTCGGTGTGTTCGGCCCGTCGAATCCGGTCAGCCGGCTGCTCAACGACATCATCGCCTTCCTGCCCCGCATCCTGGTGGCGCTGGTGCTCGTCGTCGTGGCCGCGGCCATCGCGAAGGTCGTGCGTGACGTCGTGAGCTCGGCCATGGCCACGCGCCCGGCGGGCCGGCTGCTCGCCACCGTGGCCTACTGGCTGATCATGGCGTTCGGCATCATCGCCGCGCTGGGCCAGGTCGACATCGCGACGGCCGTCACCGGGCCCGTGCTCATCACCGTGCTGGCCACCATCGGCGGCGTGATCGTGGTCGGGTTCGGCGGCGGCCTCATCAAGCCGGCGCAGGACCGCTGGGGCGGCTGGCTGACGAACCTGCAGGGTCAGCTCGGCACCCAGGGCGGCGGTCAGCGCCAGGTCGGCGGCCGAACCACCCAGGCCCAGACCACCCAGGCCCAGACCACCCAGGCCCAGACCACTCAGGCCCAGACCACTCAAGCGCAGGCCCAGACCACCCAGGCCACCCGGACCGCGCCGGCCGCGCAGCCGGGAAACGGCCACCAGACGGCCACCGACACGCCGACCCCGCCGGTCGGGTTCAACCGCGTCGACCACTGAGTCCGACGCGGTTCGACGGGCCCGGTGCATCGCCGACGGCACCGGGCCCGTCCACGTGCCGGGACCGTGTCGCGTGCCTCACATGCAGGGGAATCCCTGGCCTGCCACGGGTGTTGCCAGCAAGGGTCATGGGGGACGAGAGAGGTGCGGACGTGGACTTCCTGCTGCAACACGGCATCACGGTGCTCGGCCAGTGGATCTCGATCGCGGAGCTCGCGGGCCAGGTGCTCGCGCTCGCGGTCGTGTTCCTGGCCGACCGGCGGACGCTCTGGACCTGGCCCGTGCAGGTCGGCGCGACCATCCTGCTCTTCTCCGTCTACGTCTCGGCCGACCTCGGCGGCCTGGCCGGCCGGCAGATCGCGATCCTGCTCATCTCGCTCTACGGCTGGTGGGCCTGGCGCCGCCGCACCGACCCCCTCAACGGCGTCGTCGTGCGCACCGCGCGGGCGACCGAGCGGTGGGTGATGCTCGGCGCGTTCGTGGCCGGCACCGTGGTGATGGCGCTGGTCCTGCAGGCGCTGCACGCGTCGTGGGCTCCGTGGCCGGACGCCGCGATCTTCGTGGGCACGCTGGTCGCCTTCGGGGCGCAGAGTGCCGGGCTGGTGGAGTTCTGGGGCGTCTGGCTCGTCGTCGACGCGATCGGCGTGCCGCTGCAGATCTCGTCGGGCCTGTACTTCTCCGCCGCGATCTACCTCGTCTTCGCCGGCCTGGTGATCCACGGCTGGTGGAACTGGAACCGCTCGGCCAAGGGCGTGGCCGCGCACCGGGCGGTCACGGCAGCATCCAGCTGAGCACCGGCGTGCTCTGCCCGAGCACGATGAGGCACATCACCAGCAGCAGGCCCACGCTCCACGGCAGCACCTTGCGCAGCAGCTTCCCCTCTTCGCCGGGCAGGTTGGCCGCGACGCACGCGATGGTGAGGTTCTGCGGCGAGATCATCTTGCCCAGCACGCCACCCGAGCTGTTCGCGGCCGCCAGCAGGTCGGCGGGCAGGCCCGTCTGGTGCGCGGCCGTGACCTGCAGCGCGCCGAACAACGCGTTGGCCGACGTGTCCGAGCCCGAGACGGCGACGCCGAACCAGCCGAGCACGGGGGACAGGAACGCGAGCCCGGCGCCGGCCGCGGCGATGAACGTGCCGATGGTGCTCGTCTGACCGGACAGGTTCATCACGTAGGCCAGCGCCAGCACCCCGGTCACGGTCACGATCGCGAACCGCAGTTCCTTCACCGTCGCCAGCCACTCGCGGCCGGCCGCACCCGCGGCGACCTTCAGCGCCACGAGCGTGAGCAGCCCGGCGATGAGCACGAGCGTGCCGCCGGTGTTGAGGAACGGCAGGGAGAACGTGTTGCCGGACACGGCTTTGCCGTCCGGGCCGTGCACGTCGAGACCGGGCCAGTGGAACTTCCAGGTGGCCGCGTCGAGCAGCTTCTTGATCGGCGGCACCTGGGCGAGTGAGAAGATCACGATGATCAACGCGTAGGGCAGGTAGGCGCGCACGACCTCCCCTCGCTCGTCGGGCCGGTCGAGCGTTGCGGTGCGCGTGCCGGTGAGCACCTGTGCGCGGACTTCTTCGGGCACCGCGCGGCGCGTCATCGGCAGCGCCACGAGCGCGGCGGCGCCGGCGAGTGCCGCGCCGATGTCGGCCAGCTGCGGCGACACGTAGTTGGACGCGAGGAACTGCACGATCCCGAACGCGACGCCGCACACCAGCGCGGGCACCCACGTCTCGCGCAGGCCGCGTTTCCCGTCGACGATGATCACCAGCAGCAGCGGCACGAACAGCGCCAGCAGCGGCGTCTGCCGTCCGACGATCGACGACACCTGCTCCAGCGGCAGTCCCGACACCTGCGCGAGCGTGACCACCGGCGTGCCCATCGCGCCGAACGCCACGGGCGCGGTGTTCGCCACGAGCGCCACCACGGCCGCCTTGCCGGGCTTGAACCCGACGGCCACGAGCATCACCGCGCTGATCGCCACCGGCGCGCCGAACCCGGCAAGCGCTTCCATCAGCGCGCCGAAGCAGAAGGCGATGATCAGTGCCTGCAGCCGCGGGTCGTCGGAGATCCGGCCGAACGAGCGGCGCAGCACGTCGAAGTGGCCGGTGCGCACGGTGATCCGGTACACCCACAGCGCGTTGACCACGATCCACAGGATGGGGAACAGGCCGAACGCCGCCCCTTGCAGCGCACCGGAAATCGCTTGCCCCAAGGGCATCCCGTACACGGCGATCCCGACGATTAGCGCCACCACGAGCCCGATCAACGCGGCGTGGTGGGCTTTGGTCCGGACCACCCCCAACAGCACCAGCACCACGGCCAGCGGCACCACCGCGACCAGCGCCGAAAGTCCTAAACCGCCGAGTGGAGCCAGGTCCTGCACGAACACGCCGACCTCCGGGGGGACCGCCGGTTCCGGATCGCGGAAACGGCCTTTCACGAGGTGGCAGAGATACTCGTCACAGACCCACCGGTACGTCAACCCGGTGTCGCACGTCTGGACCAATCCGGCAGACCACCCGAAGGCGGCGTCGGGCGCGACGAATGAGGCGTTCGGTGCAGAGGAGCACCGAACGCCTCAGGGGGAATCCGGGTGGTCAGCGAAGGGTCACGTGGGAGGGGCGCAGGTCCTCGATGCGGCGCACACCCAGCAGCTGCATGGTCCGGACCATCTCCGTGCGCAGGATGTCGACGCAGCGCTGCACGCCCCGCTCGCCGCCCGCCATCAGGCCGTAGAGGAACGCGCGGCCGACGAGCACGAAGTCGGCACCGCGTGCGATCGCGGCCACGATGTCGCCACCGGAGAGGATGCCGGTGTCGACCCAGACCTCGGCAGCGCCCTGGATCTCGTCGAGCACGGCGGGCAGCAGCTCCAGCGGCGTCGGCGCGCGGTCGAGCTGGCGCCCGCCGTGGTTGGACAGGACCACGCCGTCGGCACCGTGTTTCACCACGTCCCGTGCGTCGGCCACGTTCTGCACGCCCTTGACCACGAGCTTGCCGGGCCAGGTGCGGCGCACCCAGTCGAGGTCGTCGAAGTCGAGCGTCGGGTCGAACAGCTGGGCCAGCAGCTCGGCCACGGTGCCGTCGAAGTGGTTGAGCGACGCGAAGTTCAGCGGCTCGGTGGTCAGCAGGTTGAACCACCACGCCGGGTGCATCGCGCCGTCGGCGAACGTCTTGAGCGTGAGTGCCGGCGGGATCGTCAGGCCGTTGCGCACGTCGCGCATGCGGGCGCCGGCCACCGGGGTGTCGACGGTGAGCAGGAGCGTGTCGTAGCCGTTTTCCCACGCGCGATTCATCAGATCTTCGCCCGCGCCGTGGTCGCGCCACACGTAGAGCTGGAACCACTTGCGCGCCTCGGGCGCGGCCGCGGCGAGGTCTTCGATCGAGGTGGTCGCCATGGTCGACAGGCCCATCGGGATGCCGTTGCGCTGCGCCACGCGGGCCACGGCGCTCTCGCCCTCGTGCTGCATCATGCGCGTGAACCCGGTGGGCGCGAAGCCGAACGGCAGCGCCGAGGTCTTGCCGAGCACCGTCCGCGTGGTGTCCACATCGGACACGCCGCGCAGCACGTTGGGGTGGAACTCCACCCGGCGATAGGCCTGTCGGGCGCGCAGCAGGCTGTCTTCGAGCTCGGCCGCGCCGTCGGTGTAGTCGAAGGCGGCGCGCGGGGTGCGCTTGCGCCCGATCATCCGCAGGTCGGCGATCGTGTGCGCGCTCGCCAGGCGCCGCTCGGTCGGGTTGAGCACGATCGGCTTCGGCCGCAGGATCTGCTTCAGTTCACTCGGCCGCGGCAGACGACGCTGGGTCACGCGATCACCCTTCCTCAAGCGCTGGGTCGTTCAGGAAGCTCCCGGACGCATAGATACATCCGATGTCTACCCTACTGGGCCTGGGTCTCGAAGCACCAAGACCCTCCGGGCCATTGTGCGGCCCGGAGGGTCTTGGTGCGACTACCGCTTATAAAACGCAGTGCCTACGAGATGACTGCCTACGCGTTGCCGGAGTCCGACGTCTGCGGCCCGGCGGCCGAGATGTCGTCGAGGCGGTACCGGCGCACCGCTTCGGTCACCTTCTCCTGCGCGACCTCGCCGCGTTTGGCCAGCGCCGTGAGCGCACCGACCACGATCGACTGCGCGTCGACCAGGAACTTGCGCCGCGCGGCCGGGCGGGTGTCGGAGAAGCCGAACCCGTCGGTGCCGAGGGTGAGCATGTCGGTGGGCACCCACGGGCGGATGAGGTCCGGCACCGCGCGCATCCAGTCCGACACCGCCACTACCGGTCCGTTGACCCCCGAGAGGGCCTGCGTCACGTACGGCACGCGGGGGCTGTCGCCCGGGTGCAGCAGGTTGTCGTGGTCGATCTCCACGGCCTCGCGGCGCAGCTCGGTCCACGAGGTGGCCGACCACACCGCAGCGCGCACACCCCACTCGTCGGCCAGCAACTGCTGGGCCTTGAGCGCGTCCGGCATCGTGACTCCGGAGACGAGGATGTGCGCCTCCGGGCCGTCGCCGGCCGGGGCGTCGGCGTACTTGTAGAGGCCCTTGAGCAGGCCGTCGACGTCGAGGTTCTCCGGCTCGGCGGGCTGCTGGTAGGGCTCGTTGTAGATCGTCAGGTAGTAGAAGACGTTCTCGCCGTTGCCGTGCGGCCCGGTCTCGCCGTACATGCGCCGCAGACCGTCGCGGACGATGTGGGCGATCTCGAACGAGTAGGCCGGGTCGTAGGCCACCACCGCCGGGTTGGTCGCCGACAGCAGCAGCGAGTGCCCGTCGGCGTGCTGTAGGCCCTCACCGGTCAGCGTGGTGCGGCCCGCGGTGGCGCCGAGCACGAAGCCGCGCGCCATCTGGTCCGCCGCCGCGTACAGGCCGTCGCCGGTGCGCTGGAACCCGAACATCGAGTAGAAGATGTAGATCGGGATCATCGGCTCGCCGTGCGTGGCGTACGAGGTGCCGACGGCCGTGAACGACGCGGTCGAGCCCGCCTCGTTGATGCCCTCGTGCAGCAGCTGCCCCTTCTCGGACTCCTTGTAGGCCAGCATCAGGCTCGCGTCGACCGACGTGTAGGTCTGGCCGTGCGGGTTGTAGATCTTGGCCGTCGGGAACATCGAGTCGAGGCCGAAGGTGCGGGCCTCGTCCGGGATGATCGGCACCACGCGCTTGCCGATTTCCGAGTCCTTCGCGAGCTCGCGCACGAGCCGGACGAACGCCATGGTGGTGGCGACTTCCTGCTTGCCCGAGCCCTTGCGGATACCTTCGTAGACCTTGTCGCCCGGCAGCACGAGCGCCTTGGCGTGCTTCGGCCGGCGCTCGGGCAGGTACCCGCCCAGCGCCTTGCGGCGGCCGATCATGTACTCGATCTCGGGCGAGTCGGGGCCCGGGTGGAAGTACGGCGGCAGCTTCGGGTCGCGCTCGAGCTCGGCGTCGCTGATCGGGATGCGCTGGGCGTCGCGGAACAGCTTCAGGTCGTCGAGCGTGAGCTTCTTCATCTGGTGCGTGGCGTTGCGGCCCTCGAACGCCGGGCCCAGGCCGTAGCCCTTGATGGTGTGGGCGAGGATCACCGTCGGCTGGCCGTGGTGCTCCATGGCCGCCTTGTACGCCGCGTACACCTTGCGGTAGTCGTGGCCACCGCGCTTGAGGTTCCAGATGTCGCCGTCGGAGAGGTCCTTGACGAGGTCCTTCGTGCGCGGGTCACGGCCGAAGAAGTGCTCGCGCACGTACGCGCCGTCATTGGCCTTGTACGTCTGGTAGTCGCCGTCCGGCGTCACGTTCATCAGGTTGACCAAAGCGCCGTCGCGGTCGGCGTGCAGCAGCGCGTCCCACTCGCGGCCCCAGATGACCTTGATCACGTTCCAGCCCGCGCCGCGGAAGTACGACTCCAGCTCCTGGATGATCTTGCCGTTGCCGCGCACCGGACCGTCGAGGCGCTGCAGGTTGCAGTTGATCACGAAGGTGAGGTTGTCGAGGCCCTCGCCCGCGGCCACGTGGATGAGGCCGCGCGATTCCGGCTCGTCCATCTCGCCGTCGCCGAGGAACGCCCACACGTGCTGGTCGCTGGTGTCCTTGATGCCGCGGTCGCGCAGGTAGCGGTTGAATCGCGCCTGGTAGATGGCGTTCATCGGGCCGAGGCCCATCGACACCGTGGGGTTCTCCCAGAAGTCCGGCATCAGCCGCGGGTGCGGGTACGACGGCAGGCCGCCGCCCTCGCCGGCGTGGCTGTACTCCTGGCGGAAGCCGTCGAGCTGCTGCTCGGACAGCCGGCCCTCGAGGAACGCGCGGGCGTACATGCCGGGGGAGGCGTGGCCCTGGAAGTAGACCTGGTCACCGCCGCCGGAGTGGTCCTTGCCGCGGAAGAAGTGGTTGAAGCCCACCTCGTAGAGGGCGGCCGACGACGCGTAGGTGGAGATGTGCCCGCCGACGCCGACACCCGGGCGCTGCGCGCGGTGCACCATGATCGCGGCGTTCCAGCGGATGTACCGGCGGTAGCGGCGCTCGATCTCCTCGTCGCCGGGGAACCACGGCTCGTTGTCTGTGGGGATCGTGTTCACGTAGTCCGTGGAGGTGAGCGCGGGCACGCCGACGTTGCGCTCGCGGGCTCGCTCCAGGATGCGCAGCATCAGGTAACGGGCGCGCTGCTGGCCACCCCTGGCCAGCGCCTCGTCGAAGGAGTCCAGCCACTCGGCGGTCTCCTCCGGATCGATGTCGGGCAGGTGTGCCGCGAGTCCGTCACGGATGACACGTACGCGTGCCGGGGTCTCCTTGCCGGAGGCGCCGTCGTTCTGCGGGGCCAAGGGGTCTCCTTGTAGCTGGTTGTAGCCGTTGTAGCTGCTGGGCGGGAGTGCACGCCGATTCCCATCGTCGTCCCCGGCCCGGCTCCCGTCACCTCTACTCGCCGGTAACAAGGGTCGCCCCGAGTGCACCACTCCCCGCGCGCGGTGTATCGCGCGCGCGTTTTCTTCTCCACAACACTAGAGGAGAGGTTTCCGGGGGTTGTCGGAGCGGTCGTGCGACACTGCCCACAGGAACCTGTCCCGGGGTCACCGAAGGCCCCGGGGGGCCGCCACGCTGCGACACGACTTGTCAAAGATCCGGTGTGGACGGTTGCGCGCAGCGCCGCGCCAGTGTTCGCTATCGACAACCGTGTACCCGAGTGTGGTGGCCGGCGCAGCCCCGCTGCGTGCCAGACCGCCGCGCTCCGTCGTAGTTGGAGGAGTGGAAGCAGTGGTCGCCGCGGGAGACGCAGGCACTGCCGGCGTCGCCGAGAGCCTTGGCATCAAGCCGGACATGGTGGTCCAGGAGATCGGCTGGGACGAGGACGTCGACGACGACGTCCGCGCGGCGATCGAGGAGGCGATCGGCGCCGAACTCCTTGACGAGGACGCCGACGAAGTCATCGACGTCGTGCTGCTCTGGTGGCGCGAAGACGACGGCGACCTGGGCGACGCCCTGGTCGACGCCCGCGGTCCGCTGGACGAGAACGGCGTGATCTGGGTCCTGACACCCAAGACGGGTCAGCCCGGGCACGTCGAGCCCAGTGAGATCGCCGAAGCCGTGCCGCAGGTCGGTCTGTCGCAGACCGCCAACATCAGCGTGGGAGCCGACTGGCTCGGCACCCGGCTGGTCTCGCCGAAGTCCTCGAAGGCGAAACAGCGCTGAACCCGGGCCTGCGCCAGTGACACGATAGGGTTGTCGGCGCAGGTTCCGCGCTCGCTTTCGGAGAGGATTCGCCGCATGGCCGTCGAGGTCGGTACGCCAGCCCCGGACTTCACGCTCAACGACTACAACAAGCAGCCCGTCACGCTGTCGTCGTTCAAGGGTGACAAGCCCGTCCTGCTGGTCTTCTTCCCGTTCGCCTTCAGCGGGACGTGCACCGGTGAGCTCTGCCAGCTGCGCGACGAGTTCGCCGACTACGACACCAAGGGTGTGCAGATCCTCGGCGTTTCCGTCGACGCGGTCTTCTCGCTGAAGGTCTGGGCCGAACAGCAGAACTACCAGTTCCCGCTGCTCTCGGACTTCTGGCCGCACGGCGCCGTGGCCCAGTCGTACGGCGTCTTCAACGACCAGGCGGGCATGGCCGTGCGCGGCACCTTCCTCATCGACACCGACGGCATCGTCCGCTTCGCCGAGGTCAACTCACCCGGCGAAGCCCGCGACCAGTCGGCGTGGAAGAAGGCCATCGCCGAACTGGCCTGAGATTTTTCCCCGGCGGACCCGGTCTTTTGGCTTTTGGCCGGGTTCGCCGGAGGGGCGCATAGCTCAGCGGAAGAGCACTCGGCTTACACCCGAGCGGTCGCAGGTTCGAACCCTGCTGCGCCCACCCGATTCTCTGGGGGGAGTGTGCCCGCGGAGAGCGCGGGCCTGGTCGAATCGGGGCGTCGTTCGGGGGTGCAACCCCCAAGCCCCGCCCGGGAGGGCTTCGCCCCCCGGACCCCCCGCTGTGGTTGCGTTGGTGGGTCGGTTTGCGGGGAGCGTGAGCGGGTCGGCTCGTCGATGTCCCTCGGGGTGCAACCTCCAAGCCCCGCCCGGGAGGGCTTCGCCCCCCGGACCCCCCGCTGTGGTTGCGTTGGTGGGTCGGTTTGCGGGGAGCGTGAGCGGGTCGGCTCGTTGATGTCCTTCGGGGTGCAACCCCCAAGCCCCGCCCGGGAGGGCTTTGCCCCCCGGACCCCCGTTGTGGTTGCGTTGGTGGGTCGGTTTGCGGGGAGCGTGAGCGGGTCGGCTCGTCGATGTCCTTCGGGGTGCAACCCTCGAATCCGCCGTCGGGACCGGACGTCCACACGACGACTTCGGCGAGGCGTTCGACCCGCTTGCCGGTCTCGGGCCGCTGATCGACCACCAAACCACGCGGCCGGTGCGCCTACGCAGGATCGCCATCTGGCCCTTCGGCTCGGCGGCCCAGCCGAGCGCTCCACCTGCTCCGCCTCGAAAGGGGTCAAGCCCGACCGCTCCTGATTCACCCTCGCCCGAGCGGTTCCGCCGATGCGGAAAAACCGCGGGCGGTCGACTGGGATCAGTCCGCCCGCCCGGGGTGAACCCGCTCCGGTCGGGCCTGCCCCCTCGACAAGCCCGACCGAACCCCCAGTGACGGGTGAACGTCGTTCAGGAGGTCCGGCGGAAGCCGTGGGATACGTCGGGGCGCGTGGCAAACGGGTGAATGTCAGGCGGCGGTCCAGGCGAACTCGGCCAGGGTCGGGTGCAGGGGAGCGTCGACGAGGCGGTTCGCGAACGTCGACAGCGTGTACGCCCCGATGCCCAGCACCACCTCCAGCGCCTGCTGCGGCGTGTACCCCGCGGCCAGGAACGCCTCCAGGTCGGCCGGTGCGACCCCGCCGGCCGTGGTGAGGACCGCGAAGACGAACTGGCGCAGCGCCTCCAGGCGGGGGACGGGCAGAACCTCCGACGAGCGCAGCGCGGCGACCAGCGAGGCCGGCGCGTCGAGTGCGGCGAGACGGGCGGTGTGCATGGCCACGCAGAACGCGCACCCGTTGCGTGTGGCGACCGTCAGCACCAGGGTTTCGCGCTCCAGTGGCGCCAGTGACGTCGACTCGAACAGCGCGCTGAGCCGCAGGAACCCGTTCAGCAGCTCGGGCGACGTGGCCAGCCGCGCGACCGCCGCGGGCAGGGAGCCGAACTGGCTGGCCGTCGCGGTGAGCGCCGGGCGGGCGGCGGGCGGGGCGGATTCGACGGTGTGATCGGGGAAGACGGTGTGATCGGGGAAGTGCGACACGGGAACCTCCGGGCTAAACTCGTCAACATGGTTGTCGAAAACATAAACCTGGTTGTCGAATTTGGCAACCGCCATGGCTGACCCGCCCGGCTTCGAGCTGCCCATCCTGCTGTTCGCCGCCT
Source organism: Amycolatopsis sp. NPDC004368 (assembly GCF_053602515.1). NCBI lineage: Bacteria > Bacillati > Actinomycetota > Actinomycetes > Pseudonocardiales > Pseudonocardiaceae > Amycolatopsis > Amycolatopsis sp. NPDC004368. The sequence goes on from NZ_JBSGDT010000005.1 coordinate 302,548, forward strand.
CCCGTGGCCTGATCGACGAGCTCCACGCCGAGCTCGCGAACCAGGGCCACCCCGACGCGCGCCCCGCCCACGGCTTCGCGATGCAGGCCATCGGATTGCACGGCGCGACGGCCTCGGACCTCGGCAAGCGGCTCGGCGTCTCCAAACAGGCGGCCGGCAAGACCGTCGACCGCCTCGAGCAACTCGGGTACGCGGAGCGCGCCGACGACCCCGCGGACGCGCGCCGCAAGCTCGTGCGGCTCACCCCGCGCGGGGTCGACGCCCTGGCGAGGTCCGCGAGGATCTTCGACACGCTGCGCGCGCGGTGGGTGGAGCAGCTCGGCGCCGACCGGGTGCGCGCCCTCGAAGCCGATCTCCGCACCATGACCGGGGGCGGCTTCCGCCTCGACGTCGCGGGGTGGTTCGGCGGGTAGCGTGACCACCGACAGCGAGGAGGTACGCCGGGTGGACGCCGACGACTTCGGCCAGGTGCTGGCCGCCGTGCGGGAGTTCGTGCGCAAGGAGGTCGTGCCGCGCGAGGCGGAGATCGACGAGCTCGACGAGATCCCCGCCGAGATCCGCGAGAAGGCCGCAGGGCTCGGGTTGTTCGGCTTCGCGCTGCCCGAGGAGTACGGCGGCCTCGGCCTGGGCATGGCGGAGGACGTGCGGCTCGCCACCGAGCTCGGGTACACCACGCCGGCGTTCCGCTCGCTGTTCGGGACCAACAACGGCATCGCGGGCCAGGCGATCGTCACCTACGGCACGCCGGACCAGCGGGAGAGCTGGTTGCCGCGCCTGGCCGCGGGGGAGGCGATCGCGTCGTTCGCGCTCACCGAAGCCGAGGCCGGGTCGGACCCGAGCGGGCTCACCAGCCGCGCGGTCAAGACCGCCGACCGCTACCGCGTCACCGGAGCCAAACGCTTCATCACCAACGCGCCGATCGCCGACGTCTTCGTGGTCTTCGCCCGCACCGAACCCGAAAGCACCGGCAGCCGCGGCATTTCCGCGTTGCTCGTGCCCGCGAAAGCACCAGGCGTCACCGTCGGCCCGCACGACAAGAAGATGGGCCAGGCCGGCGCGTGGACCGCCGAGGTGTTCTTCGACGACGTCGAGGTGCCGCCGGAAAACCTCGTCGGCGAGGAGGGCAAGGGCTTCGGCATCGCGATGGCGTCGCTCGCGCGCGGCCGCCTGCACATCGCGGCGCTGTGCGTCGGCATGGCCGAGCGCGCGCTGGAGGAAGCGGTGGCCTACGCGAAAACCGCGCGCCAGGGCGGCCGGCCCATCGGCGAGTACCAACTGGTCCAGGCCCTGCTCGCCGAGTCGCACGCCGAGCTCGCGGCCGGGCGCGCGATGGTGCACGCGGCCGCCGCGGCGTACGACTCGGGCGAAGACCGTCGGCTCGGCCCGTCGTCGGCGAAGCTGTTCTGCACCGAAATGCTCGGCCGCGTGGCCGACCGCGCGGTGCAGGTCCACGGCGGTGCGGGGTACCTGCGCGGCGTCACGGTCGAACGGATCTACCGCGACGCGCGCCTGTTCCGGATCTACGAGGGCACCAGCGAAATCCAGAAGCTCGTGATCGCGCGTCAGCTCCTGCGCGACTGAGCCAGGTTCGCCACCTCGCTCACCAGCAGGTCGATCTCGTCCTCGGTGTTGTAGTAGTGCGCTGACGCGCGGACGAGATCGGGCAGGCCACGCGCGGTGAAGTCGTACTGCGCCGAGGTCGCGGTGGTCACGCTCGTGTTGATCTTCGCCGCGGACAGCCGCAGCTTCACCTGCTCGGCGCCGAGACCGTCGAGGCTGAAGGAGACGAGCCCGCACTTGCGCGCGCCGACGTCGTGCACCCGCACGCCGGCGAGCTCGCCGAGCCTCGTGCGCAAACTCGAGCCCAACGCAACCACGCGCTCCTCGATCGCGGGCAGGCCCCACTCGAGCGCGTAATCAACGGCCGCACCGAGCCCGAGGACGGCCGCGAAGTCGCGTTCCCACACCTCGAAGCGCTTCGCCGTCGGGTCGACCACGTAGTCGTCCGGCGCCTCCCAGCTCGCCGAGTGCAGGTCGAGCGTCGCCGGTTCGAGGCGCTCGCGCAGCCGCGGGTGCACGTAGAGGAAGCCGGTGCCGCGCGGCCCGCGCAGATACTTGCGCCCGGTCGCCGAAAGCGCGTCGCAATGCAACCGCGACACGTCGAGGTCAAGCTGTCCGGCCGACTGGCACGCGTCGAGCAGGAACGGGATTCCTGCGTCGCGCGCCACGGCGCCGATCTCCTCGGCCGGGTTCACCAGGCCGCCCTGCGTCGGCACGTGGCTCACGGCGATGAGCTTCACGTCGTCGTCGATCAGCCGCCGCAGGTCGGCCACGTCGAGCTGGCCGGTCTCGTCGTCGGCGACCACCTCCACGCGCACCCCGGTGCGGCGCGCCACCTGGAGGTAGGCGATCGCGTTGCTCGCGTATTCGGCGCGCGAGGTCAGAATCCGGTCGCCGGCGCCGAACCGCAGCGCGTAGAACACCGCCTGCCACGAGCGGGTCGCGTTGTCCGTGATCGCGATGTCCTCGGGCTCCGCGTTGATCAGCCGCGCGACGGACGTGTACACCGCCTCGATGCACTCGGCCGCCGCGGCGGCGGCCTCGTAGCCGCCGACCAGCGCTTCGGCCCTCAGGTAGTCGACCACCGTGTCGGTGACGCGGACCGGTGGCAGCGCCGAACCGGCGTTGTTGAAGTGGACGACGCCGGAGCAGCCGGGCGTCTCGGCGCGGGCGCGGGCGACGTCGGCGGGCTGGAAGCTGACCATGGAAAACTGAATACAGTAGGGCTTCGGGTCAAGGCACTCGCGTACCTCGAACGGAGCAGAAGCGCATGAAGGTTTTCGCGCACCTGTCGGACATCCACCTCGACGGGGGCGAGCGCGCCGACGCCCGCGCGGCCGCGGTGTTCGACCGCCTGCGGGGCACGCCGGTCGACGCCGTGCTCGTGACCGGCGACATCGCCGACCACGGCGCACCGGAGGAATACCGCCGCGCCGGTGAGTTGCTCAAGCACGACGCACCCGTGCTCACCTGCCCCGGCAACCACGACGTGCGCGAGGCGTTCCGCGAGGTCCTGCTCGGCGAACCGGCGAGCGCCGCGCCGGTCAACGTCGCCACCGACGTGGGCGGCGTCCTCGTCGCCGCCTGTGACTCGACGATCCCCGGCAAGGGCGCCGGCTACCTCGAAGACGAGACGCTGACCTGGCTCGACGAAGTCCTCACCGCTCACAACGGTCCCGCGTTCGTCGCGTTCCACCATCCGCCCGTCGAGGTCGGTGTTCCGCTCGTGGACGCCATCCGCCAGACCGGCGAAGACCGCCTCGCCGAGGTGCTGGGCCGCCACCCGCAGGTGCTGGCCTTGCTGTGTGGCCACGTCCACACCGGCGCCGCCACGACCTTCGCGGGTGTGCCCGTACGCATCGCCCCCGGCGTGGTGTCGGGTTCCCTTCTGCCCGTCGAACCCGGCTCCGATCGCGACTGGGCCGAGGGCGGCCCGCTGGAACTCGACCGGCCACCGGCGATGCTGCTGCACGTGGTGCACGACGACGGCCGGCTCACCACGCACCAACGAGTGGTGCCGTTCAACGGGTGAACACCGGCAACGTGACCCGCGACGGGTGGGCCGCGTCGTGGAAGATCTCGAACCGGTTCGGTTTGCCGTCGACGGCGCTCGCCACCGGTTCGCCCGTACCGTGGTTGCGGGCGAAGCGCGGGAACGCGCCGCCCGCCACCTGTACGCGCAGCCGGTGGCCGCGGCGGAAGCGGTAGGCCGTGGGGTCGAGTGTCACCTGAGCGGTCACGATCCCGTCGCCGTCCGACTCCGGTGCGCCGGGCCGCAGCCGCAGGATGCCGTCGGTCACGTTGGCCGAGCGGCCGTTCTGGTCGACGTCGCAGATCCGCACGTACACGTCGGCGTGGCCCAGCTCGGTGCGCACGAACACGGTCGCGCTCACCTCGCCGATCACGTCGAGGTCGGCGATCAACGGTTCACCCGTGAACACGAGCACGTCGTCGCGGGCCTCGACCACCTTGTTGTCCTGCTGCTTGTTCTTGCCCGTCAGCAGCGGTCCGCCGACGGCCGGCGTCGGGTCGGCGGGGTCGTAGGTGAACGTGGTGGGCCGCGCGCCGGCGTCGGCCACCTCGCCGAGGCCGCCGATCGGGCGCAGGTGCGAGTCGGTGGCCGTGGACTCCGGCGGCCACACGTCGAAATCGAGCCAGGTCGCGGCCTGCTGCAGGTACAGGCGCACGGGTGAGCGCTGCAGCTGCGCGCGGTCGCCGAGCAGGTGCGCGCGCAGGAACCCGATCTGGTCCTGCACCGTGACGCGCAGACTCGCCGGGTCGCCGTGGGCCCACGGCCCGATCGTGATCCGCGGCGCGCGCCCGGCGTCCTGAAGCGTGCGGAAGTCGCGCAGCTGCCCGGTGATGAACAGGTCGTACCACCCGGTGACCATGCTCACGGGCACACTCAGCCCGGCTACTTCCGCGCTGTGGTCCGACATCGCCCAGTAGCCGTCGCCCGGTTCGGCGTGGGTGGTCACGTCGCGCAGGAACAGCACCTGCTTGCCGATCGCGGCGACGTCGGCGGCGTTGATCGGCAGGTGCCCCATCGCCTGGCGCGTCCGGCGCGCCTGCAGCGGGTTCGGCAGCGCGGCGAACCGCTCCTCCTGCCGGCCGATCATCGACGACCACGAGACCATGTTGTCCGCCGCGAGCACCCCGCCCGGGTAGAACGTGGTCACGAACTCCGACGCCGTCACGGCCAGCGCCATCGCCTCGAGCGGCGGGTCGAGGTAGGGCCCGAGCGCCCACTGGGTGTGCCCGAGGTAGCTGGCGCCCGCCGTCGCGAGCCGGCCGTCGCACCACGGCTGCTCGCGCAGCCACTCGGCGGTGGCGATCCCGTCTTCGCGCTCCAGGTGGAACGGCCGGAACTCACCCTCGGACCCGAACGTGCCGCGCGTGCTCTGGACCACCGTCTGCAGGCCCTGGCGCGCGAAGACGCTGCCGAAGAGCGCGGCCAGCGGACCGGTGCGCCCGTACGGCGTGCGGATCAGCACCACCGGCCCCGACCGCAGGCCCGCGGGGGCGTACCGGTCGGCGACGAGGTGCACGCCGTCGGGCATCGGGATCCGCAGGCCCTTCGTCGCGACGGGGGCGGGGCCCTCGGCTTTCGGGAGCCCGAGCAGAAGGTCGGCGATGCGGTTGAACACTGGTTCACTCCTCTGTCGACCGAGCCGGACGCCTTCGAAGCTACCCGTCCCGCGTGAGCAGGGTCACGCAGCGCGCGGGCGGCCCGCGAGTTCTTCCGTCACCAGCAGCGCTGGGTTCGTGAACGGTTCGAGCACGTCGGCGTCCACCCCGCACGACGCCAGCGCGGCCGCGAGCACGGCGGGCCGCGCGCGGTCGCCGCCGTCGGCGATCTTCAGCGCCACGGCCGTGCCGTCGGGCAGGGCGGCGAGCTGCACGGCCTCGAACCCGTCCTTCGCGAGCAGCCCCGGCGCCGCGCGCATCAGCGCGGTCACGTCGCGGCGCGTGCCGGCGACGAGGTCCGGGTGTTGCCGCATCCCTTGGGCCACCAGGCTTTCCGGCGTGCCGGAGGCCGCGGTGACCAGCCGCGAGGCCGCCCGCGCGAGCCCCCGCAACGACAGCGCGAACAGCGGCGCACCGCACCCGTCCACGGCCACGCGCACCACGGTCTGCCCGGTCAGGTCTTCCACGGTCGCGCGGATCGCGCGCTGCAGCGGGTGCCCGGGGTCGAGGTACGTGCGCGGGTCCCAGCCCTGCTCCCGGCAGGTGGCGAGCATCGCGGCGTGCTTGCCGGAGCAGTTGTGCGCGAGTTTCGACGGCCGGCGGCCGTCGGCGATCCACGCGTCGCGCTCGACCGGGTCGAACGGGAAGTCGGCCGGGTTGCCGAGGTCCTCGGCGGTGAAGCCGTGGCCGGCCAGCACGGCCGACGCGGCGTCGAGGTGGCGGCGTTCGCCGGAGTGGCTGGCCGCCGCGATCGCGAACCCCGCGGGCGGCAGCCGCAGACCCAGCCGGGCCATCGCGGTGGCCTGCAACGGTTTCGCCGTGGACCGCGGGTACATCGCGACGTCCGGGTCGCCGGCGGCGAAGAGCGTGGACCCGTCGGGCGCGAGCGCGATCACGGAACCGTGGTGCACGCCTTCGACCATGCCGTCGCGCAGCAGGTTCACCAGGGGGACGTGGCGCGGGGCGCGCTGTTCGGGGGTCATGCCTGTGTCTCCTCGGAAGCGGCCCTGTCGGACGCACTCGTGTCGATCGGCCGCCGAAGGGTGTGCTCACCCGTGGAGTCAGCCTGCTTCGCCGCGCGGCCCGGCCGCACGATGGTGGTCAGCGCCTGCTCGACGTGCGCGAGGTGCGCCGTCATCGCGGCCACGGCGTTCTCCTGCGAGCCCTCGGCGATCGCCGTGACGATCCGCCGGTGCTCCACGTCCGACTCCGCCCGGCGCCCGCCCAGCTGGTTGAGGAAGGCGCTCTGCCGGGCCAGCGCGTCGCGGATCTCCTCGATGACCTTGGCGAACACGGGGTTGCCCGAGGCCTGCGCGATGGTGAGGTGAAAAACCGAGTCGAGCGCCACCCACGCCGTGTCGGCGGTCTCGAGCTCCATCCGTTCGGCCAGGTGCGTGAGCAGGTCGAGGTGGCCCTCGTCGCGGCGCAGGGCCGCGTAACCGGCCACGGGGATCTCGACGTGGCGGCGCACCTCCACGAGGTCGCGCGCCGAGTAGCCGCCGAACGTGGGGCTCTCGGCCGGGCCGGTCGCCGTCACGAACGTGCCCTTGCCGGTGCGCGAGACGGTGAGGCCGAGCGCCTGCAGCCCGCGCAGCGCTTCGCGGATCACCGAGCGGCTGACCTCGAACTCCTTGCTCAGCGCGGCTTCGGCCGGCAGCTTGTCGCCGACGGCGTACTCGCCGCGTTCGATGGCGCGGCGCAGGTGGGCCAGCACGGCCTCCATGGCGCTCACCCGGCGCGGGGCTTGTCCGGCTGTCTGGCTGTCGGACAGGTTCATGCTCGCGATCGTGAAGTTGCGCCGTACCGCGTGTCAAGCCGGGTGCGCGGCTCCCACGCCCCGACGGGGGCGATCACCGGATCCATGTGGGCCGGTTCACCCGCGCCGGTTCTGTCGGTGGCGCGTGCGAGGGTGGCACCCGCGCAGGTTTCGTCGGCCTTCCGGCGGCATGTCGGCGGGCGCCGCGCCCCGGTGAGGAGAGAGGATCCCTACCGAGCCCCACAGCGCGAGCGCGGACTAGGGTGGAGGACCCCGGGCCGCGCCGCAGCAAGAACCGGGAAGCCGTCTGCCTAGGGGAGGTTTTCGCTGGTGTCGAACGATTCCTTCGTCCACCTGCACGTCCACACCGAGTACTCGATGCTCGACGGTGCGGCGAAGATCGGACCCCTCTTCGCCGAGGCGGCGCGGCTGGGCATGCCCGCGGTGGGCATGACCGACCACGGGAACATGTACGGCGGCGACGAGTTCTACCAGACCTCCAAGAAGCACGGCCTGAAGCCGATCATCGGCATCGAGGCCTACATCGCGCCGGAGAGCCGCTTCCACAAGAAGCCGGTGTTCTGGGGCCAGGCCAGCCAGCGCGGCTCCGACGAGTTCGGTGAGGGCGGCGACGTCTCCGGTGGCGGTGCGTACACCCACATGACGATGCTGGCGGAGAACGCCACCGGCCTGCGCAACCTGTTCAAGCTCTCGTCGATCGCCTCGATCCAGGGCTACTACCGCAAGCCGCGCATGGACCGCGAGCTGATCGCGGAGAACCACTCCGGCATCATCGCCACCACCGGCTGCCCCTCGGGCGAGGTGCAGACGCGCCTGCGGCTCGGCCAGCGCGAGGCCGCGATCCAGGCCGCGTCGGACTACAAGGACATCTTCGGCGCCGACAACTTCTTCCTCGAGCTGATGGACCACGGCCTGCCGATCGAGCGGTCCGTGCGCGAGGGCCTGCTCGAGATCGGGAAGCTGCTCGACCTCAAACCGCTCGCGACCAACGACTCGCACTACGTCACCAAGGACCAGGCCGACACGCACTCGGCGCTGCTGTGCGTGCAGGCGGGCAAGACGCTCAACGACCCGACCCGGTTCAAGTTCGACGGCGACGGCTACTTCCTCAAGTCCGCCGAGGAGATGCGGCAGTACTGGGACAAGGAGGTCCCGGGCGCGGCCGACAGCACGTTGCTGATCGCCGAGCGCGTGCAGTCGTACGAGGACGTCTACTCGCACAAGGACCGCATGCCGGTCTTCGACGTGCCCGAGGGCCACACCGAGGCGACGTGGCTGCGTCACCAGGTGGCCGAAGGCCTGAAGTGGCGCTTCCCCGAGGGTGTGCCCGACGGCTACGAGGAGCGCTGCGACTACGAGCTGGGCGTGATCGAGCAGAAGGGCTTCCCGGCCTACTTCCTCATCGTCGCCGACCTCATCCAGCACGCGCGCGAGGTCGGCATCCTGGTCGGCCCCGGCCGTGGTTCCGCCGCCGGCGCGCTCGTCGCGTACGCGCTGGGCATCACGAACCTCGACCCGATCCCGCAGAAGCTGCTGTTCGAGCGGTTCCTCAACCCCGAGCGCATGTCGATGCCCGACATCGACATCGACTTCGACGACCGCCGCCGCGGCGAGATGATCCGCTACGCCACGGAGAAGTACGGCGCCGACCGCGTGGCCCAGGTGATCACCTTCGGCACCATCAAGACCAAGGCCGCGATCAAGGACTCGGCCCGCGTGCACTTCGGGCAACCGGGCTACTCGATCGCGGACAAGATCTCCAAGGCGCTGCCGCCGCCGATCATGGCCAAGGACATCCCGCTGTCCGGCATCGTCGACTCGAAGCACGAGCGCTACGCCGAAGCCGCGGAGGTCCGCGCCCTCGTCGAGACCGACGAAGAGTGCAAGACGATCTTCGACACCGCCCGCGGCCTCGAAGGCCTGATCCGCAACGCCGGCGTCCACGCCTGCGCGGTGATCATGTCGAGCGAGCCGCTCACCGACGCGATCCCGGTCTGGCAGCGCGACGACGGCTCGATCATCACGGGCTGGGACTACCCGTCGTGCGAGAACATCGGCCTGCTCAAGATGGACTTCTTGGGCCTGCGCAACCTCACGGTGATCGGCGACGCGCTGGCCAACATCAAGGCCAACCGCGGCGAGGAGATCGACCTCGACCGCCTCGGCTTCGACGATCCCGAGGCCTACAAGCTCCTGGGCCGCGGTGACACGCTCGGCGTGTTCCAGCTCGACGGTGGCGCGATGCGCGACCTGCTGCGCCGCATGCTGCCGACCGGGTTCGAGGACATCGTCGCGGTGCTCGCGCTGTACCGCCCCGGCCCGATGGGCATGAACGCGCACAACGACTACGCCGACCGCAAGAACAACCGGCAGAAGGTCACGCCGATCCACCCGCAGCTCGAAGAGCCGCTGCGCGAGATCCTGTCCGAGACCTACGGCCTGATCGTGTACCAAGAGCAGATCATGCAGATCGCGCAGAAGGTCGCGGGCTACACGATGGGCCGAGCGGACACGCTCCGCCGGGCGATGGGCAAGAAGAAGAAGGAAGTCCTCGAGAAGGAGTACGAGGGCTTCGAAGAGGGCATGAAGGCCAGCCCGCTGCTGCCCGGCGGCTTCTCGGCCGAAGCGGTCAAGGCGCTGTGGGACACCATCCTCCCGTTCGCCGGTTACGCGTTCAACAAGAGCCACGCCGCCGCGTACGGCCTGATCGCGTACTGGACCGCCTACCTCAAGGCGAACTACACGCCGGAGTACATGGCGGCGCTGCTCACGTCCGTGGGCGACAACAAGGACAAGTCGGCCATCTACCTGTCGGAGTGCCGCCGGCTCGGCATCAAGGTGCTGCCGCCGGACGTCAACGAGTCGGCCCTGCGCTTCGCGGCCGTCGGGAACGACATCCGCTTCGGCCTCGGCGCCGTGCGCAACGTCGGTGCCAACGTGGTGGAGTCGGTCATCAAGACCCGCGAGGAGAAGGGCAAGTACTCCTCCTTCACGGACTTCCTCGACAAGTCGGAACTGGTGGCCTGCAACAAGCGGGTCATCGAGTCGCTGATCAAGGCCGGCGGCTTCGACTCGATGGGCCACACGCGGCTGTCGATGATCCAGGTGCACGAGGACGCGGTGGAAGCCGTCGTGCCGCTCAAGCGCCAGGAGGCCATGGGCCAGTTCGACCTGTTCGGCTCCTTCGGCGGAGGTGACGACGACGGGGGCGAGGCCGCCGTGTCGTCGTCGCCGCTCGCGCACCTGAAGTTCGGTGAGGAAGAGTACCCGCGCAAGCAGATGCTCGCCTACGAGCGGGAGATGCTCGGCCTGTACGTGTCCGCGCACCCGCTCGACGGCGCCGAGCGCATCCTGCGCAAGCACGCCCCGAAGCCGATCGCGGCCCTGCTCGCCGACCCGCCGAAGGAGGGTGAGGTCGTGATCTCGGGCCTGCTCACCTCGCTCGAGCGGCGCGTGAACAAAAAGGGCGAGCCGTGGGCGATCTGCACGGTCGAGGACATGGACGCCGCGCTCGAGGTGCTGTTCTTCGCCAAGGCGTACTCGATGTTCGCGGCGGACCTCGTCGAGGACAACGCGGTGCTGGTCAAGGGCCGGGTCAACTGGCGCGAGGACAAGATGTCGGTCTTCGGCGGCGGGCTCGTGCCCCTGGACCTGTCGGAGGTCGGCAACGGCGGCGAGGAACCGCCGCTGATGCTGCTGGCCGCCGCGGAGAAGATCGACCAGTCCGTGGTGAGCGAGCTGAAGTCGACGCTGCTGGCGCACAAGGGGGAGACGCCGGTGCACCTGAAGCTCGTCGGCAAGAACCAGACCGTGTTCGCGCTCTACGACTACCCGGTGAAGGTCAGTTCGATGCTCATCGGTGAGCTCAAGGGCATCCCCGGGATCACCGCCAACACCTGATGACGGACTACGTGCCGGACCCGCGCCGGTGGCGGGCGCTCGCCGTCACGCTGGCGGCCGGGATCATGACGCTGCTGGACGTCAGCATCGTCAACACGGCACTACCGGCGATGCAGCGCGGCCTGAACACCGGCAGCGGCACGGTCCAGTGGGTCGTGTCGGGCTACGCGCTCTCGTTCGGCCTGGTCCTCGTCACGGGTGGCCGGCTCGGCGACGCGCTGGGCCGGCGGCGGATGTTCCTCATCGCTCTGGCGGCGTTCGTGGCCACGAGCGCACTGGCCGGCGCGGCGCCCGGCCCGACCACGCTCGTGATCGCGCGGCTCGCCCAGGGCTGCGCGGCCGGCCTGCTGACGCCGCAGAACAGCGGCCTGATCCAGGACATGTTCCGCGGCGCCGAGCGCGGCCGCGCGTTCGGCCTGTTCGGCGCCGTCGTGGGGATCTCCACGGCCGTGGGACCGGTGCTGGGCGGCGTGATCCTCGCGGTCTTCGGCGACCCCGGCGGCTGGCGCTGGGTGTTCTACGTGAACGTGCCGGTCGGCGTCGTCGCGTTCGTGCTGGCGATGCGGCTGCTGCCGAAGACCGAGCGCAGGCCGATGCGGGTGCGCTCGGAGATCGACTTCCTCGGCATCCTGCTCCTGGCGGTCGCCGTGCTCGGGGTGCTGCTGCCGCTGGTGGAATCGGAGCAGGGCGGCCTCGCGAAGCTGTGGTGGCTCTTCCCGGTGGCCGTGGTGTTCGGCTTCGCGTTCGTCCTGTGGGAACGCCGGGTGGTGGCGCGCGGCCGGTCGCCGCTGCTCGACGTCCGGCTGTTCACGGGCACGCCGGGGTACTCGGCCGGCGCCGCGGTCGGCGCGCTGTACTTCTGCGGGTTCGCCGGGATCTGGCTCGTCTTCGCCTTGTTCTTCCAGCAGGGGCTGGGGTACACGCCGCTTGCGTCGGGGTTGTCGGTCACGTCGTTCGCGATCGGCTCGGCCGCCTCGGCGGCGGTCGCCGGGCGGCTCGTGCCGCGGTTCGGCCGCCGGCTGTCCGTCACGGGGCTGAGCCTGGTGGCCGTGGGGTTGCTGCTGGTGGCGCTGGTGGTGGAGCTCGTGCCGCCGTCCGCGGCCGGGCCGGCGGTGGCGTTGCCGTTGCTGGTCGGCGGCATCGGCGGTGGCATGGTGCTCGCGCCGAACACCACGTTGACGCTGGAATGCGTGCCCCCCTCGATGGCGGGTGTCGCCGGCGGCGCGCTGCAGACCGGGCAGCGCATCGGCACGGCGATCGGCACGGCCGTGCTGGCGTCGGTCTTCCAGTCGGTGGTGGTGGGGTCGGACCGGGACTACTCGCTGGCCCTCACCGTGGCGATGTGCTGCTCGGCCGGGCTCACGTGCGTCGCGCTCGTGCTGGCCGTGCTGGAGCTGCGCGCGCGGCGCAACAGGGGCGCGCGCAGTGAAGAGCGCGACGCTGCGGAAGCAGCCGCTGGCGTTCACCGACAGTGAGCAGATCACCGTCTCTCAGCAGTCCAGGTGAACTACTTTCAGCAAAACCGGCGATGCTCCATCCGAGTGACACGCTACGTTTGACCCTGGTGCTACTCAGAGCAACCGGGTAGACCTTGTGGAGCCTTCAGCACGACACTTTGGCTACCTACAGTGGCATTTCGATCGATCGACCGGGGATGGGTCGATCGGCCGAGCGGCTGAGAGTTCCGGAGTTCCAAGGAATGGACACTCTTGGTCACCTCCCAGGCAACGGATCGTCGGCGTCCGCGGGGGACCGTACGGCGACCGCCGGGAGCAGTGCCCGGGGTGGCGAGGGAGTGCGCTGAAGGCGTTCGGGCGGGCTCGGGAGGGGGAACCGGGCCCGCCCTTTTTTCACCGTTTGCGGGGCTCCTGCTCGCCTGCGGCCCTCGATCGTGTTGGGATGGCGACGATCGAGGTCGGGTGAGCGTGCGGGAGCGTGGATGACCCAGGAGACTTTTCCGGTTCGCCGGATCCGGGTGTGGTACCGGCCGATGCGGGCTCGCGACAGCGGTGAGAACCACCGCGTGTCCACGCCGCTGGAGCTGCTGTTCGACCTGTGTTTCGTGGTCGCTGTGGGCGCGGCCAGCGCTGATCTGCACCACGACCTCGCCGAGGGGCACGTCGGCGACGGCATCCTGAGCTACGCGATGGTGTTCTTCGCGATCTGGTGGGGCTGGCTCAACTTCAGCTGGTTCGCCTCGGCGTTCGACACCGACGACGTGCCGTACCGGCTGGCCACGCTCGTGCAGATCGCCGGCGGGCTGACCGTCGCGGCCGGCGTCGACCGCGCGTTCGCCGGCGATTTCCGCGTGGTCATGGTCGGGTACGTGCTGATGCGGCTCGCGATGGTGACGCAGTGGCTGAGGGCGGCGAAATCCGATCCGGACCGCCGGACGACCGCGCTCTGGTACGCGGGCGGCATCACCGTCGTGCAGGCGCTCTGGGTCGCGGACGCGTTGATCGCGTTCCAGCCGAGCACGGCGGCGATCCTGTTCGCGGTGCTGGTCGTGTGCGAGCTGGCGGTGCCGAGCATCGCGGAGACCCGCGGCGGGACGTCGTGGCACCCGCACCACATCGCCGAGCGGTACGGGCTGTTCACGCTGATCGTGCTCGGCGAGGTGGTGCTGAGCGCCACCACCGCCGTGCAGGAGGGCGTGTCCGAGGGCGAGCACGTCGGCACCCTCATCGGCCTCGCCGCGGCGGGACTGGTGCTGGTGTTCTCGATGTGGTGGCTGTACTTCGACCAGCCGGGGCACCTGCGGCTGGTGCGGCACCCGTCGCTGCTGAGCACGTCGAGCTGGGGCTACGGGCACTACCTGATCTTCTCCTCGGCCGCGGCGGTGGGCACGGGGCTCGAGCTGGCGGTCGACTACGACACGGGGCACACCGCGCTGAGCGGCCTGGCCACCGCGCTCGTGGTGACGGTGCCGGTCGCGCTGTTCCTGCTGAGTGTGTGGCTGCTGCACATCGGGCCGACCAACGAGTGCCGCGAGATCGCGATCGGCTACCCGGTGGCGGCGGTGCTCGTGCTCGCGGCTTCGTTCGGGCCGGCGCCGATCCACGTCGCGGCGGTGCTCGTGGCGGCTTTGGTGGCGCTGACGGTGGTCGCGAGCCACGGGCGGCTGCGGACCGAGTGAGCGCGCCGGGGTGCGGGGCTCGTGGGGTCTCTGGGGTCCTTGGGGCTGGCGGGCCGATCGGTGCAGGTCAGCGGGCTGGTGCGCGCTTAAGGGACCCCCCTGTTCGGGCCGGTTTTCGGCCATGTAAAGTTCTCCAAGTCGCCAGGGAAACCGGGCGGCCACCGGGAACACGAACCAAGCTCCCACCTTTGGTGGTAGAGTGGGTGGTCCCAAACCTCCGGAGCCGACCAGCCCCCGTGAAGCGCAAGTTTCAGCGGGGTGTAGGGTTGCTCTTCGGAACAAAATAGCTTGAAACGACGCGGTGATCTGGTTTGCCTGCTGGGTGGGCTGGGTTGCGGTGTGTTGCTTGAGAACTCAACAGTGTGCTAGTGAACTA